>CBEWZU010000076.1:0-8289 GCA_965561205.1 uncultured Archaeoglobaceae archaeon
TGTCCACCATCTCCTTGATCATCCTTTCCTCTTGCTCTATGAACTTCTGGAGCTGCTCCGGATCCGTTATATTTATCTTAGCATCGGTTTCCGTTTCTTTCACCTCTAAGGCACCGTTAAAGACCAGGATCTTTGCGTTCTTTACTCTCTTTGGCATTCCGGGATGGACTACCTCCTTGTCGAGGACTATGCCTTCAACAAGTTCGGTTTCTTCAACACTTGCTCCAGTCCTCTTTTCGATCTTGATGTTATCTGTGTCCACCTCTATCTTTCCATCAACTTCTTCAGCGATGATCTTTACAGCTTTCACAGCGATTTCTGATAGTCTGTTTACGGCGACTTCGGCACCTTTTCCTGTCATTGCTGTTGCTGCAATTTTCTTCAAAAGATCGTCATCATCTTTTTTGACCTCAATCGCGATGCCGTTGAGGATCTTCATAGCTTTTTCAGCGGCCAATCTGTAACCATTTGCGATCACGGTTGGATGGATTTCGTTATCGAGGAGCTCTTCAGCTCTCTTGAGCAGTTCACCAGCGATAACGACGGCGGTTGTCGTTCCGTCACCGACCTCGTTTTCTTGAGTCTTTGCTATCTCTACGACCATCTTCGCCGCCGGGTGTTCGATGTCCATTTCCTTTAAGATCGTGACACCGTCATTCGTGATAACAACGTCACCCAAGCTATCAACGAGCATTTTATCCATACCTCTTGGGCCAAGTGTCGACTTAACAGCCTCAGCGATAACTCTTGCAGCCATTATGTTCAATCTCTGGGCATCCCTTCCAACCGTCCTCTGAGTCCCCTCCTTTAAAATTAACACAGGTGTGCCCTGTAGTGTCGCCATTTATATCACCTCAGTTTTCGATGGATAACTACTTCTATATAAATTTTTCTGTAAGAATTATCTCTCGTATATTCCTATATTCCTACTAAGCCATTCGAGTGCTGCTTGAGAGGCTCTATGCTCGTTTTTGGAAACAAATTCACAAAAATTCGTAAGATCCTCTGAATTAATAGAATATATTTTCTTCCACGCCACTCTAAAGGGAATCTTTAGTGATGCAATATCTACCAAAATCATTTTCAAAGCTAATTCCACATTGTCTTTTTTGATTAGTTTTTTCTGCTCTTGGAGATATTCCAGTTCGATTTCAAACTCCTTGGGATACCATTTTGAAATTCCACGAATTTTTGGTGAGTGTGCAGCTCCGAGCAGCAACGTAACGTCTTCATCAAGCTCATTTATAATTCTCGAGATGCTTTCATCTCTCATAGCAGTAGACTCTTGAATGTCCCTTAGACTATTCCTAACGTTTTCAGCGGCTTCTTCGAACTTTTTTCTAAAAAACATTCTTATTGCTCTATTCCAGTAATCGATCCCTCTTGAAGTGTATTCCTGACACTCCTTTGGAACTCTCTCAAGGATTACCGATTTTCCCGAAAGGTAAAGGCATCGGGATACGATGCCAAAGTATTCACCGCTCGGCAACCTCTTCTTTTTCACATATCCTATCAGATATTCTGGAGGTAACCCCTTTGAGACCCTTCCGAAAATTGATTCAATTTGTTTTATCGTGTATTCAGGTATGGGAATACCAGTCTCAAGGAAAATAATTCTTGGAGATAAGATCGATAACACACGGGGTAGATACACCATCCAAGCGGATATATCGTGCGGTAGAGCTATGTGATATACTTTCATTCGATAACTACTCCGTAAACCTTTTCTACGTTTTCCACGCATATCTTATAAACGAAATCCTCGTCGAATCCGTGTTTGATTAGCTCTCTGATATTCCTCGGAACTGTTTTCGGGCCTAAAACCGCACCCGGGCGGCTTTTATCATCGATGTAATCTGTTTCGAGGGTGAATCTGCTCCCCTCTTTTGCCGCAGTCAGCACGTAATCATTCAGGCAGATCACGGAAGGAAAGATCCCTATATTCTCGAACTCCTTTATCTTTGGAGGTGAAAAATGCTTTACGACTTTCTCCCTCTTCAATCCAACTCTATCGGCAATTTCAGCAATCTCTTTCATCCCTTCATAAGTGTAGGATTCTGTGTGAAGCTGGATCGCACATCCAACATCTTTTGCCACCTCGAATGCGTGCCTCATCACTTCGTTGCTTAATTTCCAAACTTCTTTAGAGACTTTGTAGTGGGGTCTTCCGCTTTTCAATGCTATTGCCCTTCCGTCTTCGATCAGTTTACCAGCGAGATCAAGGGCGGATTTCATTAAATCTGCAGCTTTTTCAAATCCCATTCTTTCTCCTAATATTGTGATCTCCGCTGGATGGACGCCTATAACGGCGAAAGCTCTGACTATCTTGTTGGCTTTCTCCACCATCCTTATGTGTCTCTCGAATATCTCTAAAAAATCTTCGGGCTTTGTCGGTGATATTCCGTAGTGCTTGCTCAAAAGATTTACAAGAAATACATGGGTTCCTCCTGCATTTCTGAATTGTTCCAATGCTTTAAGCTTTAGATTGTTGTAAAGATGCATGTGATCATCCGTTATTATCATGGAATTCGATTAACCTGTTGAATTTAAGAGTCTATCCAAAAATGTCTCAGCACTTCGTCATCTTTGATTTCCCTTTCAAGCCTTGATAACAGTTTCTTTTCTGCATCCGTCAACTCAGATTTCGACTTAAGCTCAAGATATCTCTCTATTTTTCGGTATTTGATATAGGCTTCCATTGTTTTACGTAAAAAGTGTATCGCGGCTTCGCCGCTGTTTCCCTTACCTTCAAGCTCGGAGATCAACTTTGCGACTTTTTGATCGATTTTCCATCTGTAATCTGTGTAGAATTCGTCGGTGACTGAATAAACTGCATAGCTGCATTTTCTGAATTCCTCACAATCCTCATTAACAACTCTGAGATTTTTGTCGAGATATAGATTCTCTTTTTCCGCATTCACTTCATTTCTGAAACACACGAAATGTCCTGTCTGCAGAATCTTCTGCCCCGTTTCGGGTTCGGCTATCTCAAATCTTATACGTTCGTCGATGATTCTGTCGTGGGTGTCGAGAACGTTAATAAGATCCAATACCTGTCGGGATACTACCGAAGCAACCGACATATACTGGGCAAGAATGGGAAATATGAGACCGACCTTAAATTCTTTGAAAGCAGTTTCGACAAGATCCCTGTATTTATCGTATCTGTCGAGGTCATAAACTTGCAATCTCAGTGTTATGTGGTCTGATGTGAAGTCGTCCTCAGCCAAAACCACGTTGCTGAAGAAGTCTCCGTGCCATCCAAGCTCCGCCTTTTCCCTTATGTAATGGATGGTCGTGATGGTGGGTTCCGTCCCGATCTGATATGTGGTGGCTACAAAAAGATCGTTTGTATCTCTCAGTTTCCACCGGTCACGTTTCTCCGTGATCATTACTCCTCTCAAAAAGATTGTTACAGGATCCGCCCTTCTTATCGGCTTTGATCCCGGGAACAGCTCTACCGGAGATCTTAGTGCCGATTTCTCTTCGATCTTTTCGGGGGCACCCCACCAGTGAAGCTTCATGAATTTCTTTTATATTGATTCTACTAAAGCTTTTCTAAGGCTACGTTAACGGCTTCGATAATGCTATCCCTCGGCTTTATTGTTACCACGGGGATGTCCACTATTTTCTCAATCAATCCACTGATTATGGGAGCACATATTATCACTCCAGCCCCCTCTTTCTCGGCTCGAACGGCGGATATTATCGCATCTTCAAGCGTAGCCGCCGGATACACCCTCACCCTTTGATCGAAGGAAAACTCTTCGAGGATATATCTTGCGGCGATTAGGGCGACAAATTTCTTCCTTTCGTAAAGGGCTGAAAATATCTTTGAAAGCGTTTCGTATCTCGGATTTTCACCGTTTAATATCTTATATAAGGTGGAATGGGGGATTTTTGCCCTTTTCGCAAACTCTGATGGAGAAATCCCTTTTTCCTTTAGGATCTTTTTCAAACATTCTCCGAAATTCTCACCCCTCGCTATACCCTCCGCTAATCGAAATATCATGTTCTATATAGAACATTTGATATTAAAAACTTTCTGAATAGAGATATATTTGCTCTAATTAGAAAATTTTTTATATCTTTCCTTTTTGTAGATAATCATGAAGAGATATCTGATAATCCCCATTCTGTTGGCTGTTATCCTTCCGGCATGCATTCAGGAGGGAAAAGAGGAAGTTCAGGTTGTAAAACTATCTCCGAGAGATATGGTGGAACAACTCAAACTTGGTGAGATCGATGCGTTCGTGGCGTGGGAGCCGTTTGCCAGCGAAGCCGTTGTAAACGGCTACGGTAAAGTTATGGCGACTTCGCATGATATCTGGCCAAATCATCCGTGCTGTGTAGTAGCGGCTCAGGAAAACGTTGACAAAGATATCCTGACGGCAATTGTCTGGGCTCATGTAAAAGCTACGAGATTCATAAATGATGAACGTAACAGAGATAAAGTGATTGAATATGCGATGGAATTCACGGGGAAGGATAAATCCGTCATAGAGGAGGCTTTAAAAAGGATAAAATTCGTTGAATATCCCGATAAAGACGAGTTCAGAAAATATTACGAGAAGCTTAAGGAAAATGGATATCTCACGAAGACTCCTCAGGATCTTGGATATGAAAGTGAAGACGAATTCTTTAAGGATTTCTTGGATGATAGCGTGTATCTTCAGGTAATTGAAAATCTATCTAAGAACGAGAGCTGGATCCCAGAAAAGGTTAATGCAACTGTGAGAATCGGATATCTCACGGCAGATCTTCATCAGCTCGCCTTTTACGTAGCCCTTAAGGAAGGTTACTACAAAGATGCTGGTCTGAATATTGTCAAAAAGGAGTTCGCTAACGGTGTCTTCGAAATGGAAGGATTCAAACAGAACGAGATCGATGCGGGATATCTTGGGGGCTCGCCGGCCACTCTGAAAAGGGTGAACGATGATATAAAGATAAAGATCATCGCTGGAGTAAACAACGAGGGGTCTGCGATCGTTGTCAAAAGTGATATCAACAACCCAAAGGATCTTGCTGGGAGGAAGGTAGCCATTCCGGGGTATGGAACTGTTCAGGACTTTCTTCTTAGGCTATTTACAGAAAAGAACGGACTTAGATTGAAATGAGGCTGATATCCCTACTGATATCGTTGGCACTTTGGTATTTTATATCCCTTTTTACTGAGATCTCACCACCACATGAGGTTTTTTATAAATTCTTGCTTTTAATTGTATATGAGGAGCCGATTCTTGGGAAAACTCTAATCCAACACGCGGAAGCGAGCCTCGTTAGGGTCTTGATCTCCTCAACCGTAGCCTTCGCCCTCGCCATTCCCTTAGGGATTTTTGCGGGGTGGAGCAGAAATGTGAGAGAAATTATCATTCCAATTGTCGAAGTTTTGAGACCCATCCCTCCTTTGGCTTGGATTCCCCTCGCCTACATCATATTCGCAAAACTTCCCGACACCGTTCAGGTCTCTCAGCTTTACATAGTTTTTGTTGGAGCATTTTTCCCCTGTCTCGTGACCGTCTTTGACTCAGCTAAAAATGTCCCCGAAGAGCTTATAGAGATGGCAAAAGTCTACAGAGCCGATGACTACATGATTCTGAGACATATAGTCTTACCCCACTCTTTGCAAGGGATTTTGACGGGAATACGGGTCGGCTTAGGTGTCGGTTGGATGAGCATAATTGCCGCCGAGATGATAGCGAGTTCGGGGGAAGGTCTCGGTTACTTCATCCTTACGATGTATGAGGTGGGAGGAAGGGTTGCTGAGATAGTTTCTGGGATTGCTATGATCGGCTTAATCGGATATGCCATGAATTACATCCTCATAAGGCTTGAAAGGGTGCTGATACCATGGCGTTAAAGGTCGTAAACATCAGTAAATCCTACGGAGATCTGAAAGTCCTCGATGGAGTTAGCTTTGAAGTTAAAGAAGGTGAAATCCTGTGCATAGTCGGAGAGAGCGGCTGCGGTAAGACAACGCTTCTCAAAATCATAGCCGGGATAGAAAAGGCTGATGGCGGGAACATATCTTTAAAAAACGGAAGAATAGGATTCGTATTCCAAGATGTGAGGCTTTTACCTTGGAAAACGGTTTTAGGGAATGTGGAGTTCGTTCTTGAATCTGTCGGAATAGATAAATCGAGAGCGGTGAAAGTGGTAAAGCTCGTTGGATTGGAGGGGTTCGAAGATTACTATCCAAAGCAGTTAAGCGGTGGAATGCAGCAGAGGGTTGGAATAGCGAGGGCGATTGCCATCGATCCCGATATACTCTTGATGGATGAGCCTTTCGCAAATCTTGACGCACTGACAAAGGAGAGAATGCAGAGCGAGCTTCTTAAAATAATTCAGGACAAAACCGTGATCTTCGTTACCCACGACATAGATGAGGCGGTCTATCTTGCGGATAGGGTTGTCGTTTTATCACAGAGACCAGCAAAAGTTGTTGATGTAATAGATATAGATCTACCGAAACCGAGAGATAGGGTTTCTGAAAAATTTTTGGGATATAAAAGAAGAATATACGATCTTCTTTAATTTTTGCATGAAAGAGGATAACCTAAAACCATCCGTTCCAGTATCCGTAGTGCATGATTTAAAATTCGGGTCGTGAATCAACCCAAACTAAAGCCAAATCGGTAAATTGTCGTAATAGGTTCAAAGGTAAAACAATGACTGAAATATTGTTTAGATAATAAACTTTAAAAATTCGATGGACTGTATATCCACTATGGACGAAAAGGATAGGAAAATCATATCGATTCTCCAGAGAAACGGGAAAACTACGCTCTCCGAGATTGCTAAGGAAATTGGAATGTCTGCGATGGGTGTTAAAAAAAGGCTCGACAAGCTTGAAAAGGAGAAAATAAAAATAACCGCATTACTAAACGTTGAAAAGCTCAAAATTATAACGGCTATAATTGCGATGGAGGTTGAAAGTGCTGAAGCACTTGAAAAACTCTTGAAGAGATTTGAAAATTGTCCGAGAATAATAAAATTTTTCGTCACCACAAGCGGCTACAATCTCTTCGCCTTAGTCTTCGCCGAGGATTATCACTCCTTGGAGAGTATCAGCCTCGAAAAGTGCTCTTTGAGATCCCAACCCGGAATAAGAAGGTTCGAGATATATCCGATACAGGAGATATACTACGACAGCTATCTTGAAATCAAAGTTGTCGCAGATAAGAGTAGAGAAAGTGCCCCGTGCGGAGTTTTCTGCGGGGACTGCAAAAGATACGAGACGGACAAGTGCCTTGGATGTCCAGCCACGAAATTTTACAGGGGTAAATTGTAATTAAAATACTCACAAACCACTATTTAGTCAACCTCTGAAAAATTCTTTTTTCCTTAAATTCCAGTTTGACTATGATTGCTATTAAAAAAGACGTTAGAACATAAAACTAATTTAGCTACAGATTTATCTGTAAAGCGATAACCTACACGTCCATTTGAAGGCGACTTTTACTTTTAATCTTCTTCTGTTGAAAAGGTATCCTAAAGGGTTTTTAAATATTTTTAAATTTAAATCTTATCCCAAATATATATGGCAACTTCCAAAAAACATCGTTAATGTCCCGACCTCATAAGAAGTTTTCTCGGCTAAATACTCCAAAATCCTTGCTCCAGCGTAGGAGTTTGCTGGAAAAGCTATTAGAGCATCGTGAGATCGTAAAAACATAGTGGCATGTAAAATCCATCTCCCGTTCTCTCTTCTATTGTAAATCCAGTATTGCGTGAAACACGGTATCTCCATCTTTTCAGAATTCTCTGATAAATCTGTTTTTGGATCAACTAAGGACAATACGAGTCTTCTTGTTTGCCTATTTTCTTCTATAGCATTTTTTATCGCTTTAACCGCAACTTCAAGTTGATTTATTCCGTAATAATTCGTCAATCTATCTCCATATGTGTAGGAGACTTCTGCTTCCTTTAAATCGATTTTTCCATTTTCATATTCAACTACGGACTTCTTAGTGAAATACGTTTCAACATATTTCTCCAAGTATTCCTTCAATTCTTCTCCGCTCTTTATCCAGCCTTCAGGTCTGTAACCATCAGGAATTGGGTCTCTTAAAGGCTCTATTATGTGGACTTGAACGTTCAAGAGTTCTTTGGTTAAACTACCTCTTTCATCAACAACCTCTCTTCCAGGGTAATGTCACTATAATGTTGATAGATTATAGTAATGGATGCACAATTTAAGTGAATTTTGGAGCATTTCGAGGGATTTAGAGAATCTGATAGTTTTTCTGGCAAATCTAGTATTATCATTTCTCAGGGTTAAGAATAATC
>CBEWZU010000077.1:0-8238 GCA_965561205.1 uncultured Archaeoglobaceae archaeon
AAATAATACCCCCATCTTAACTACTTCCATCGATTTACAATGTGGTCATATCATTACTCATCTATATACTTAAATCAAATATAAACGTTATGGTAACACTACCATATCTTCTCTTTCGTTCTGAGTTTTGATTATATATATTGGAATTCTGTAATTTTTTATGGTGTTTGCAATCTCCCCGAATTCATTTATCCGTTGTCCATGATCTCTTATCAACTCGTCGTAAGCCTTAATGTCTCCTGAAAAAGCTCTTAAGATTAAGGATAAATTAACACCTCTTCTACCACCCACTGTAAGTTTTCTGTCATCAGGATTATACATCAACGGCCTAACCTCTAAAATTTCGTTAACTCTTTCAATCCTCCAATTATTAAACATTAGGAGTAAAGCAGTTAACCTTTGCTGACCATCAAGTATAAGATAACCTTCGTCACCTTTATGATCCCCGATTAGGGGTTTTGAAAAACTATCAACTTTTAAGACATTACTGGGCTTCCACAAAATTACGACACCGACAGGTATTCCATCCAAGATCGATTGAACGAATTTCTTTATATCCTCTTCATCCCAAACAAATTGCCTTTGGAAAGATGGTAAGTAGAAACTTTGAGTATTTAGCCAATTAATAAGTTCGTCAATGCTTTTTCTGTCAACTTCAGGAGGACTAATAATTTCAGTCATGTAATTTTGTAAAAGCCTCAAATATAAAAGTTTAACGAATTCACAAAAACTTTATAAGCTTCTCCCACGAGATAAAATCTCAGCAGTATTTAATAAACCAAAAAATAAATTTAATACAATCCAAACAGTCTAAATCAACTCCAAATCTAACCCAAATTCTTTAAACATTTTAAAATCTCTGTCTAAAGATACTAACGGTGTGTGATTAGCAATACAGACTAAAGCTATGAATAAATCTTTAATGTTTGGAGTTTTTCCCTTTTTGGTAAGCTCTTTATAAATAAAGAATGCTACATCAGCGGATTTTCCATCGAAGTCCAAAGTTTTTAGAGCGTTTATGAGGAGTATCTCTATCTTTTTGGGAAATCCAACTAATATCTCAAATCTTGTAATCGATGTTATGTAAAACTCTTTATCCAATGAGATAACACAATCTAATACATTTTTGTTTCCTTTTGCAATTTCTATAATCACACTTGTATCAAGAACCTTCCCCATTTTTCGAATAATTTTTCTATCTCTTTTATCCTTTTTTCCAGCTTATCAACTTCTTCCCTACTTAAACTTCCAAATATTTTGATTAACACTTCGGCGTTACCTTTTCTTTCTCTAATCAATTCTCTCAAAAGCTCTGAGAAGCTTTTGTTCCCCTTCATCTTGATCAATTCCTCGTAAACATCATCAGCAATAGTTATTGTTTTTACCATACATACACTGAATGCACTTAACATTTATAAAAGTTTTCTATCAGAGATGATGAAAGTCATTTGAAGGCAATCACTTTTGGATTGTAAGCAATCTATATTGCTTTCTTTTACAATGCCAAGCTTTTAATTTTATACCAGCATTCCCAAAAACTCTACAAGCTTTTCCTTTATCTCAAGAAGCTCTAATCCCCTTAGAATTTCAGCATTTTTAATGAACACCGAAACATCCTTTCCCATAGACTTGTATTCAGTTTTAACAGCATTCTCCAATATCTCTCCGATTTCGGTGAGTCTCCTCCGCTTGTAAGTGACGTAGCGCCCGTTTTCAAAAAATCCCGAGTAATCCCTATTTTTCTCTATAAACTTCATAGAATTTTTGTAATCCTCGATTGGCGGACCGTAATGCTTTTTAACATGGGACAATCTCCCGAAAAGCGTTTCGATCAGAATGTAACACTTATCGTTTGCGAAGTGGTCTGATCTGAGGACGACGACCTCATTTTGTTCGAGAATTTTTTTGATTCTCTTTTCAGCTTTTTCAAGTTGGGTGTAGAGGTTATCCTCAACGATCGGTGGTCTATCAAACTTTATAGCATATATAAATCTCCCTTCGATTTCGTTTTTCAGTTTTAATTCATCTACTTCGATCTTTTGCGGATAGAAAAACTTTTCGGAAGGATTTTCAAGAAAGAGGCGGCACTTTTCGATAAATCTTGCGAAATTGTCGACGCTAAGGTTTGCCGCAACGTTCCTCTTCTCATCAATGGGATCCACAACAAGAATGTTTTTCTGTCCCTTCACAAATCGGATTTCTTTATTTTTCACATCAATTACCATACTCCTCCTCCACTGTGTGGCATTCTTAACGAGATTCAAAAAGGATCCGTAAAAAATGATCAGTAATTCACACAAATATCCCGAGAATCCCTTTATCTTGAACTCGGCACCGTAAAGGTTCGAGGCTTTCAAAAATCGTTTTAAAAGCTTAACTTCATTCTCCTTTCCCTTTATCCTATCCTTAAGCCATTCGTGATGAAATGGGGTTCTGTCAACCGCACTCTTTATCTTTTTAGGAGATTTAAGCTTGTAGCATGGAACGATGTCGACTTCAACTCCCTTTATAACCCCATGAACGTAGGGATGGGCTGCATATCTCAGTTCGTATTCATCAACGACCTTTTTTCCGATTTCCAAACCGATCTTTTCAAGTTCCTCCAACGGGTAATCCTCGGGGAAAAGCAAAAAAACGTCTATCTCAAGACTCTCTGGAAGCCAAGTCCCCCTCGCATAACTCCCAAGAAATCTGTATTCTATTGGTGAATCTTTTAAAAGATTTTCAAGCCTTTCTCTGATGATTTTTTCAGCTTCTCTCGCCCTTTTTACTTCCTCTTCGCTTGGGATTACGTCTTTAATAACCCGTTCAATTACCTCCTCCGGGTTCATAAACGAACACATCCTCGTAAATCGGACCCTTCGGCGTCAAGGTCGATTTTTTCAGCTTGAATTTGTCAACGATCATTTCACCCCATTCTGTGTTGAAAGTCTCCATCTCCTTAATGAGTTTTCCTCGCTCGGATTTATCCAGCCTTTTTACTCTCCCTACGGTTAGATGGGGGTGGAAATCCTTATCTTTTTTAAAGCCAAGCTTTTTCATCCTTTGCTCCACCTCATCTGCAAGTTTTTTTAGCTCGTCTCCTTCCACACCAACCCAAACAACTCTCGGATTCTTTTCGTTTGGGAAATATCCTATTCCATTAAATTTTATTTTAAAAGGTGAGAATTCGATCTCCTTAAGTTTACTGTCTATCAGCGGGAGCATTCTCTCGCTAACTTCCCCTAAGAACTTTAAAGTAATGTGGAGGTTCTTTAGTTCCACCGTCTTAACGTTGAATCTACCCAATGCCGAGATTATCGGGTTGAATTTCTCCCGTAATTCGTCCGCAAGATCCACCGCTATGAACAGTCTCATAGGGGCAAAGATTATTAACATGTTCATAGTATTTTTGATTTGAATGACAAACAACAAAAAGGGGGAGACAAAGTTCGTTGTCCTAAAACCCTTAGGTTATCCACTTAGAGCGAGCTATCACGAATACCCGAAAGTAGATAACCTGAAAGTATTCGACAGATACGCAAAAGATCAGTGGAGAGGTGAATTCGTCTACAAGGGGAAGCTTCTTTTTGATGTTAGAATGTTCCCGGATTTCGCTTTCGAAGTGACGAGTTGCGAGCCTGAGGAGGGATTTATCGGAGATAAGACGATATTTCTTGTGGAGAGCGAATCTCGGGATATTATAACCGAAATAGTTACGGATGTTAAACTCGATGATGTTGTCGGTCAGGAGGAGGCTAAGAACAAGGTTAGAATAATCCTAGAATTTTTGAAAGATCCAGAAAGATTCGGAAAATGGGCACCGAAAAACATCCTCTTTTACGGGCCATCTGGAACAGGAAAAACGATGACCGCAAAAGCTTTAGCAAATGAGGCACAGGTTCCTTTCCTCTCCGTTAAATCGACAAAGCTTATCGGAGAGCACGTTGGCGACGGTGCGAGAAGAATTCACGAGCTCTACGAGAGGGCACGACAGGTGGCACCGTGTATAGTTTTCTTGGACGAATTCGACAGCATCGCACTCGACAGAGGATATCAGGATCTCAGAGGAGACGTAAGCGAAATAGTGAACGCACTTTTAACCGAGCTCGACGGAATAGAGATAAACGAAGGAATATGCACCATAGCCGCCACAAATCGGATTGATATTCTTGATCACTCGATAAGAAGCAGATTCGAAGAGGAGATCGAGTTCAAGCTCCCGAGTTACGAAGAAAGATATCTGATATTGAAGAACAACCTCAAAGATTTCCCCCTAAAAGTTGAGGCGAATCTCTTTGAGATAGCCAAGATAACCGAGGGGTTCTCAGGAAGAGATCTGGTTGAAAAGGTTATCAAAGCTTCGCTCCACAAAGCGATTATCAAAGGAAAGGATACACTAACGACCGAGGACTTTATACTATCCATCCAGAAGATAAACAAGATTTCAAAACAACCTCCAAAACAGATGTTTATTTAGCTTTTCCTTAATCTTAAAACAAATAAACTTCCCCTTGGATGATTATCTTCAATCCATACCTCCCCACCCATTCTTTCGATTATCTTCTTGACGATGTATAATCCTAATCCTGTGTTAGCGGATTCGCCGTATTTAAATCCTTTTTCGAATATTTTTTTCTTTAAATCGTCTGGGATACCTTTACCGTAATCAGCAATTCTAATTTCGCAGAATTCTTCACTCCCTCTAATTTCGATATCAATTTTATCCGTTCCGCTGTGTCTTAAAGCGTTCTCAATTATATTGCTTACAGTGATCTTCAAGCCCCCTTCATTGACTGTGATCGTGCAATCGCCCTTTATACGGAATTCTACGTTGTGATGAGCGAAGTTTTTAACAACTTCAAATAAACTATCTTTTAATTTCTTTTGTGAGTATTTACTGTTCTTAATTATCTCTTCGAGATCTCTAACGTCATTTATTATGCCAACGACTCTTTTAGCCGACTCTTTTATCTTCTCAAGGAAATCTTTATCCCCCACTTCTTGATACAGCTCTAAATAATTCAGAACTATCGTAATTTCGTTCAGAATATCATGACGCAAAATACTGTTCAAAAAGCTCAAATCTTCCTCAAGAAGCTTTTGCGGAGTTATGTCTATAAATGCTACAACAACAGCCTCATCATCACCCCATTTCATTTTTCTTCCGTTTACTAAGATGTATCTAATCTCTCCGTTTTTTCTGATGATTTTTGTAACATACGGTGGGAGTGCCTCATCTCTGAGCCTTTTATGTATAACATCTATGATCTTTTCATGGTAGTCGAAAGGGAATATATCTAAAACATGTTTTCCTATTATCTCCTCCTTCTTGTATCCGAGAAGCTTTTCGGCTTCCTTGTTAGCATAAATATACTTCCAATCTTTGTAAACGAGAATTGCAAAGGGTGCAATCTCAACAATTGTGCGTAATCTCTTTTCCCTCTCTTTTAACTCTCTCTCAAGCAAAACCTTTTCGGTTATATCTTTCGCTATTATCCCTCTTAAGAATCCGAGATCGTAAACGGATACGGAGAATTGCCTTCCGTTTAATCTAACATTCTCATTAAGCCACATTCTATCGATGGGTTTCCCCTTCAAATCTCCAAGGAGTTCCATAGCCTTTTTGTTCATCTCCCTTACGATCATGTTTTTATCAACGAGGATAATAACATCTTCAGTGTTTTCAAGTAGCTTCCTTTTTAATTCGCTTAATATCAGGAATTCTAAGGTTTGATCGAGCTTATCCATTAGGGGTTCGAGAATTTTTGTATATTCTGGAGGAATCTCTTTCATTCTCCCGAATTTTATTTTGAAATGCCTTCTTTCAAAAGATATATTAAAGGGACAGTCGTTAAAGTTCTTCGGTAAACTTATTTTAAGATTAACCAACGGAATCTCAATTGCAGCGTAACTGAATCCGAATCTGATCATTACATTTTTAATAAATTCCTCTACCATATCTTTTACATCCCTTGGGTAGAGAAGTAGTGAAAGTTCGTAGAGCGTTGTAATTAGCTTTGTTTTGTCCATAATATATCCCCCACGACAATCGTTTTATTGTGAAATTCTATAAAAGATTCGGAGCTCGCAACCTCACCTATCGTCAGGGGTCCAAAGCACTCACGGTCTATTGCTTTAAGCTCTTTTTTAAAATCATCCCCCAAATATAAAACCCTCGATACACAGTCCGCTACAAAAACTCTATCCGATTCGACAGTTTCTGAACATTTTCTCGCCGCTTCTATCAGCTTATCTTTATCCCCCATCATCAAAGAGAGAACACTGTTTTGTCGAACCTTTCCGGCACATAAAATTGTTCCGTTTTTGGTGGAGAGGGGATCTCTGATGATGTGCTCTCCCTCTATTTTGGATACTCCGAAAGGATACGCTTTTGCGACTTCGAAGAAATTTTCTTCGCTAATATTCTCACCTCTTTTTTCTAAGTGTTCTTTGTAAACTTCAAATGCTGGCTTCCAGTCGAGCTCCACTATTACCCTCCCGTTCGTTTTCGTCGCTATGAAGGTTGTTCCAGTATCGCTCCATCCGTGTCGAACTGCGAGTTTAATCTTTTTCTTAAGATTTGCGAAGATGCACACTTTCTTGAAGAAGCCACTGTTATCGAAAAGACAGTCGATTTCCTTTAAAGTTAATGAGCCAGCACCCCCTCCTATGTAGCTAATAGGTCCGTAATTGAAATAAACTCTTTCAAGTATATCCTCAACTTGAGGATACAAACCATCAACGAAAACAATCAGGCTTCCTGTAACATTTTCAGGCATTTCCGAATCTCTGAAAATCTTAAGCTTTTCTTGAAATCTGACCGCTACTATTTTATCGTCGTATCTGTTTTTTTTGTAAATAACTCCCGGAAAAACTCCGCCAAAGTATGAAATATCCAAATTAAGATTTTCCTTTAATTCTGCAACCACTTTTTCTGGAGAGAGAATCATGAGTGTTTCACAGTCTTTTAAATCTTTTATCTCATCGGGATTTATCAAGTCTACATCGATCATACAACAGCGTTATTAATCACGTAATTTTTCAAAAATTTTTCTATCGTTTTCAAGAAGGTATTCAAGGGCTCTGAGATGTAGCTGCTTCTTAACATCTTCTCCGCTTTTTATTGCATTTAAAACTAAGTCGTAATCATCTATCCGACAAACAACAAGAGCATTCGCCTTTACACCCGCCCTTATTAGGGCAACACCACCTACATCAATCTCATCTTCATAAAGATTGACAACAATCAGATCAAAGAATCCTTCGAAAATCTTTCTAAAAACCTCAGGATGTAGCGTTTTTAGATTGTTGCTTTCTTTAATTTTTGTTATTTCTGACAACCTTTTTACTTTTATCCCCCTTCTCTCTAAGAAGTTAGCTGTTCCCTCTGTGGAGTATATCTCAATATTCATGTCCTGAAGTTTTTTCGCAAAAACATCAAGTCTCGTTTTATCGCTGACGGATATTAATGCCCGCATAAAGAATAAAAAATTTTAAATTTTGGGTATTTGTTTACAATTCTTAACTTCATTAAAACTGATTACAGGCGATTCCCCACTTCCCAAATTCTGATTACCTTAACCCAAGCCAAATGGAACTTCACTGCTGACCCAGAATTCCTCATTATCTTTTATTTTCACAACAGAAATCGTTTTCCCACTCTTAGTTGTGTAGGTCCCTATTTCGTAGTTGTATTTCATGATGTTCTCGGGTTTGTATTCATCCAGAGTTTCGGTTGTTGGTTCCACATCTGATGGTTTATATTGGGTAGGTGTCAAGCAAAATATTCCTTGGGGAGTTTTTAAAACGTATTTGGTAATTTCACTTGTATCTTCATAATACCAAACCTGGAACACTCCTTTCTGCCCCTGCATTTCAGCAGAAAATTCAAGACAATATACTTCTTTTATCGTTTAGTGCTTCCCTGCCCGCAAAAATATACTCTACAGTCATCTTTTTGCCATCACTATAAAAATTCCGTTCCGCCCAATCTCCTTTTTCAACACTCTTAAAACCCTGATAAACTTTTTCAAGAGATTCCTCAGTTACCGTTGTTGTTGGCGTTGGAGTTTGTTCGGGTCCTGTTTGCGCATAGCCCAAGAACAAGATCTGCAAGGGAGTACTTACTCCAAAGACGATGGGAATTCTCATAAATAATTTTATGAATCTACGACAAGATATAAAATTTTCTATAACAAAACGGGACGTGTCCACTTAACATAGACACCACCTCAACCGATTATAATAAAGGATGAA
>CBEWZU010000078.1:0-7876 GCA_965561205.1 uncultured Archaeoglobaceae archaeon
CCATCATTCGCGGTAAGTCGCCTACACTATCAATTTCAACTGTATCATCAACAACGTTTCTTCGGATAAATTCTAAAAGACCGTAGTTTATGCATTCATTTAAAACTTGACGGTTTTCGTCATTGACGGGCGTGTCGTTTATGCGGATTAACAGTTGATATCCATTTCCGCTGTTTATAACGAGAGTTGGCTCAATACCGTTCTCTCTCAACCATTGTATGATTTTATCGGTATTGCGTTTAGCGTTTTCAAGCTGCTCTTCCGTTGCTGGCTTCATTTTATCGGGCCGTTTGGCGTCAATATCAATGAAAACCCAACGAACACATGTTACATTTTGGGATTTTCCACCCTTTCCGTCGCGTTCTTGCACGCTTACGTAAATTTGAGCTTTTCCATTCCATTTTTGGCATATTTCTGCGAATTCCCTGGCACTTGAAACATTTAGATAGTGCTTTAAAACCCTACGTCTTTCATAATCAACTATTCTAACCTCAACGCATCTGTGGCCTAGAAAGAGGAAAAATTGCTTGAAAAACTCCGATCCCATCATTTCTTTAACCACTCCTGAAGCGTCATAGCTTGAAACGGATTTTTCCAAGAAGCCTCCTGCTCTAAACACTTCTTAATGAAAGCAGTGTTCTTCTCACTTTTTTCGCAATACGCCTGAATGAGAGCTAATATTTCGCTCTTTCTCTTTTGAATAAGATCCCACAAGGCTGCAGAGTCGACATAGGAATGCAAAAACGTCTTCAATGCTTGAATAAATAGGTAGACTCGCGCTTTTGCTGCCTGATTCCCGTTATAGGCCTCCATTATCGTTTTGATCTCCAATTTTTGCGATAATTTCAAAAAATGGTATATTTTAAGCGGAATGGGCAATTCATGATTCAAATGCACTATAATGCCTATAATAAGTGTTTTTAGGTCTATATTTTCGCCGAATATAAGCATCTTAATCCGCGGACAGTAAGTATTTTCGGACACTTTTTGACTTGTAAAGCAGACAGCCGGTCGTGGAACGTTAAGTTCATGGAAAACGGCTTTTATAAAGCTCCAGATGGCTCGCAGCTTTTTGTTCTGGGGAATATCCCCCTCAATTATCCTGACTTTCAGTTCGTGAAGCATGTACGGAGATAGGTCAAAATGCATTTCTGTCATCAGCCTCTTACGTTATTTGTGTTTTGCTTTCCAAAACAAATATTAGGTAAGTTTTATATTAATGTTTTGCTTTTCAAATTATTCGGTGAAACAGAATGCCACGAAATATTAATCTTGAGCGTGTTCAACATGCGATTATAGATTTTCTGTATGAGCATGGGCCTTCGAATTTTAATGCCGTTTTGCGGGAGATGAGGAGAAGAAGTGTTGTAAGCGACCCTTCTTGTCTAGCCAAGATTTTAAATGGGCTTGTTGAGGAGGGAAGGTTGAGGATTGAGGAGAGGCCGGGAAGGGGCATACCTCTAAAGGTTTACAGCCTATCTGAAGAGCAAATAAGACTTGTACAGTTTGCACGCACTATTGTGGAGCCAATGGATACGAAAGAAGCTCTCAAATCGTTAATTAAGCTTATTGAAAGAAATGAATTGAAGCCTCTTGACTTTGGGCCTGTGCGCTTCGTTGATAGGAAAACGCTGACAAATATAATGGAGGGCGAAATAAAGCCTGAAGATAAATATGAGATCAAAACAGCTGAAAAACTGAGGATAATTTTTAATGCAATATACGCTGTGCATGAGTGTTTAGGAAAACTGATTCCCGGATTAAAGTTGATGGGAGCAAACCCCTACATAAAAGTTGAGCGGACAAAAAAAGGGGTCACAATATCAGTAAAACAGGATAAAATGTCCTGCACCTCGTCCTCGAAAGGTATAAACATGAGGAAAAGAGATGAGCGTTTCACATGAAATTATATTTGTTGATGTCAACAAGCTTAAACCTCACCCTAAAAATCAAGAAATTTACTTCGACCCAAAAGACCCCCGAATTTGACAGAAGTATTCAGGAAAACGGAATTTTAAAACCGATAATCTGCAACCGCGATTTCATCATCCTTGACGGCCATAGGCGTTGGAAACGCGCGAAACAATTCGGCCTAAAACAGGTTCCAGTTCAAATCCGCGATTTTGAAAATGAGATTACAGCGATAATTTGGCTTAACCGTTACCGCGTTAAAACGCCGCGTGAGATTTTCAACGAAGCTCGCGTTTTGGAAGAAGAACTCGCGAAGGAAGCAAAGAAAAGACAGCTTGCACAACTAAAACAATTTAAAAATGATAAAAACCGTTCGGTCAAATTTGACACAACGGGAGAGCAAGGTAAAGTTCGCGACCAAGTTGCTGAGAAACTCGGCGTCTCTAGTGGACAACTTTACAAAATCAAAAAATTTACGAAAACGAGGATAAATATCCGGACATTATTAAAAAAGTTGATTCCGGAGAATATACCGTTCATAAAGCCTTTGAGGAAATAAGAAAGCGCGAAAAACAAGTTCAAGAGCAAGCTGAGAAAAAAGAACAGAAGCCCAGCAAAAAGGAAGAGGATAATTCAGAGATTACGAATACAAGCATTGCAGATTATTTGGAGCGTGCTTATACTGCTCTGGCAAAGCTTCCTCCAGCAGATAAATCGAAGAAATCCGAGGAAATACTTGATTTTGTGAGGCAGTTATGCCAAAAAGGTTCTATTTCATGCCCGATTTGTGGCTGCACAAAATTGAGGTGGGAGTGCGGACATGAGTTATAGGATTCATATTGCAATGCTTAACAGCCTCGCAGATGATTGATGGAGAACAGTTTATGATACTTGTTCCTAAATACCGTTTGGGATGCCCCAATTCTAAACATAAGACCATGCAAGTTATATCGACAGAAACTGAAATAAAAAATGGAGAAAATCAGTCTTCAATTGAAAATGCCGACGTTTATTGGTTCGATTTTTTGCTGTTCATATCTGCCTTGTGAGAGTCATATTCAGAAAAGGAGTTCCCAATATTAGGGAAACCACCATGGCAACCATTCCGTTTTATATACCACGAGTTCTTCTGTGGTATAATCGTGATATACTTTGATGTACCCTGACATTACTGCTGGAGGATTTGAAAATATTCCAGCAGGATTGGTGACCTTAACTTCCATAGAAGGCCCGTTCGCATAAAGCGTGTACTCATGTTCATTTTGTGTTTTATCGTTGATCACTTCTGATACGGTTTTTATGTAAACATTCACCGCATCAGTACTTGATATCTTCACTTCGATTCTCAGATTATCAGGTAAATCTGTTAAATGCCAACTCCAATAATAACCACCTTCAAGAGTCCCGGAACAATCCAAGTATTTAACAAGGTCGCTTTTATTTACAGTTTCGTATTTTGTGCGTGGGTGCGGCGTAGGGAAGAATAAAATAACCAACACAAGAATGATAATTGGAATAATCCATATTTTTCGCTTGTGTTGTGCTTCTGACGATTCCATTTCATTTCTTTTTATCAAAGTTTTTATATAAAAAATTTGCTTCCCTCTCTTAAGATTCAAAAAAGAAATTAGCAGTTGAAAGAATTAGGTTCGTAAAAACACATTTAAAAAATTACGAAGCGTAGGAAATTTGTTGGTCTGCCGGCGCTTGAAATGGTCTTATGTCATGGTTAAAAGTAAATGCTGGTTTATTATGTAATCCATCTTTACTTACTGATAAATTTGTTCTTAACAATTCCAATCGAAACTTTCTCCGGTGTTTCGTCTCACTTCTCCGCAAGCTCTTTTAATTTCTCGTAGACCCAGCCCGGAACTTTGACTTAAACCGTTTTTTTGCATTTAATCACCTGAATCGAGCGTTTGAAGCTCGATTTTTAAGTTTTTGGAGCGTTTTTAACAGTTACCGCAACGGTTAAGAGGTGTGATACAATTATAGCGTACGCATCAATTTATCGATGATTTCTATTTCTGTTAGGATTGATGCGTAAAATTCCTTTAAGAAATCATCTGTTACTTCTTTTTGGCATAAAATTTTGAACCATGTTTTATCAATAATTTTTCTGGATTCAACTGCTTCCTTAAGCTGTGTGGTTATGCTCGGGAAGGAAACCTTTTTTACTCTCTCGAATATGTTTAAGAGATATTTTCTTTCTTTCTTGGTTAATTGTTGAGGGTTCGGAACAAGGAGTCTTTTCAGCATGTAATCGTGGAGTTTCATCCATGGTCCTTCACATGCAACTCCCAGATAAAGAAGTTGGAGAATGTTTATTGAGCTGTTCAGCCACAAAGCCAAAATTTTTGCGTCCTCGGGATTTAAGTCACGTAAGCTCCATAAGTCAATTCCTATCGTTGGCTCTTCTGAATAAAAGGCGAGCAAGCACGTTCCAGGTGATGAAAGGTATAATCTTCTTGCCAAGAGAAGGTGCCCCTTTTTCCTTTCGAATTTTTCTTTCCATTCGTTTATTGTATCTTTACTTAGGGCGTTAAGGTCGCTGGTCGTTAAGGTGTATCTTGCAAGCTCCTTTATCTTTTCGAACCAGCTTAAGATTAGATAATCAGCGCTGTCAGTTATATCGATCGTATTCATGTAAGAAAATCTTCTGAGCGCCCTTCCTAGGCATTTAAGCGGAATCTCGACCAAATGTACAAGCTTTCTGTGCCTAGCAAGCAATATGTCGCCTTTAATCCTATCTAAAAACCAAATGTCCGTTTTTCTTTGAATTCTCTTTGCATCGCTTAAGATGAACCCATGGAAATCCTTGAATTTGTAATGTCTTAAATCGCATTCTTGGGCTTCAGCAATCGAGGATAAGGGAGTCAATTTGTCCGATGACAAGATACGTTCAAGGAAATCTATGAGTTTCAAATCGCTTAAAGAGATAAATTTGTTCCAATCTGTCGTATCTTTTATCAGTCTTAAATACGAATAAATCTTAACGCTGATCTCTTCGTCTTCGTAATCTTGATTTATTTGTTTCAATTTTTCAGCGATTTGCCTCGCCTTTATCAGGGTATCCGGCAGCTTTTTTAATATGCATATTTTGGTTATTGCATTCGGTGGAGGTTTTCTTTTCTTTGCAACAAGCAAAATCTCCCTAAAAGCAACGCTCTCTGAGAAAGCCAGTCTATGCCATGTAGTTATAATATACTCAACGTGATACTTCTCCGCCCATAACTTTCGAATACCCTCACTCGACCTCACATGCAAAGCAGTTGCGGGTAAAACAAGCGCGATCCTTCCGTTATCGTTCAAAAATTTATCCGCTAATAACACGAAATACCCAAAATATCCCATTTGTCCATGAAGATAATCCCTATAATCTTTAAATCTTTCATTCAAAACTTGCTTGTAATCCTTACTCATACGCTCTTGCCTTGTGAACGGCGGATTCATAATTACAACATCATAAGTATCAAGCTTAATTTCTTCGGGAGGAGCGCCCGTTAGGCTTACAACTCCCTTTTTCTTCTCTTCAGGCTTAATGAAAGCCTCAATTCCTGTCTGCCCTTTCATAACGAATCTCAAAGCGGCAATGGATGGAATGGCCTCGCCCGGTTGCAGCTCGGTTGAGTCCCAAATGGCAATATTAACCTTATTGGTGAAATATTCCGGCGATTGAAGTGCAAGATGACAAGCTGCAACATTAGCCGCAAATGGCATAACATCCACGCCTAAAAGTTCCTCTTCAACAAATCTTGCGTGGTCTTTTTGGGTAAAAGTTCCTCTTTCTTGCTCTAAAAGATGTCTCTTCCTCCGATAAGCTGCAACTAAAAGACCACCGCTTCCAACAGCAAAATCGGCAACTTTGGCTTCAGCATCTTCGATTGATAACCATGCCAGCAACTCAGCAGCCAAAACATTTGTGTAAAACGCCGCAAATTTCTTTCTTTCGTCAAAAGGGACCAAATCATGAAAGATTGTGCCAAGAAGGTCGCCACCGATTTTTTCAGGAGCCAACCCCTTGATAACATTAATGACGAACTTGACTTGTTCAGTGAACCCGGGCGGAATCAACGAGGCAACATCATAGGAGAATATCGTTCTGTAATTGACGCCCAAAACGATCTTGAAATAATTGTTAAGGTCGGAAGGCCTTTTGATTTTATCTGCGTCAATCTCCGGAAATCTATCGGGCGAGTGTCTCGAAAGAACATGATAGAAAAGCAGTTGATTAATCAATAGGTAAGCAGAAGCAAGCCTTAGGGCTTCAACCGGGCGCTTTCGCTCTCCATATTGAAGAATACTTTCAAAAACATCCTTTCCATGAAAAATTGCTTCAAAATCTTTTCCGGATAGGTATTTCAGTGTTGTGGTAATATACATTGCTGCCTTCCTTAAAGCTTCGATAATATACGCCGGGCTTGGCTCCACATATTCCGGCGGAGTAAGAATATGTTCCGCCAATATATCCGCTATTTCCGGCAAAGTTCCCTCATAAACCGTGAAATTCCGTTTATCTTTCGGAGGAAACATTGCGATGAGCTTAAACTTTAATTTATAGGCAAGCTCAGATACAACGTCGGGTCTGAGAGGCGTTGAAAGCTCCTTTGGATAAAGAATGGCAAATCCGCCCTTAATTCCGAGAACATCATACCATTTAAGATATTCATTCTGAACTTTTTCTATGGCGTTAATCAAGTCAACTTCTCTAAACTTCGCTTCGACGGGACAAACACCAGCATTACAACACCATATATCCGGCTTTCTAAGTCCACCTGGAGTTCTGATTGTCGGAAACATTTGCGACTTGACGTTGCGCTTCTCAAGCTCCTTAACCAATAGACTTGTAATCGTATCCTCGGTTGGCTTAGGAATCATACAACATCACGGAGACATCTTGATATATTAGACCCAAAGAGAATAATAAAACGTTAGTGGCAGTTAAGCAACCTTAGAATTCAACTTCTTTCCTTAACTTTTTGAAGGAACCGCTCAATCAAATCAATTTGTTCCTTTATTTCAGTAAGATTAAGCGCTTTTGCTCTCTGCTTGAGCTTTCTGAAGCCTTCAAGTTTTTCTCCACGTTCGAGGTAGGCCTTAATTATCCGTTTTTCAAGTTCGGTTATTAAGTAATTTCGCATTAATCATCCCGTTTTGTTTTAAGGCATGTGACTATATAAGCGTGTCTTTTCTGCGTGTCAACCAGCCAATTCTTTAAATACATGAGTGTGTCTATATAGACACGAGGAGGGCGAAATGCAAATCCGAATAAGAAAGGCTTCCCCGCGCGAAAGATGGCTCACGGGCGCAGAAATCTTTTGGCAGCCAGTAAACAGCCGAAACGGCCGCTGGTATCCAGTGGTTTATCGGTATATTAAACATGAATGCGCCAAAACTCGCCGAGAAGTCTTAAACGCGGTTTATCAGGGCTTCACCGTAATTTGCAGAGCAAAATACAACACGAAAACACGTGAATTAACAATTTTACCGCCCAAAAATGCGAAGAACTCTGAAATTAAACGTGAAAACAAGCCTAAAATTGCGCCTCAACCTCCGGCAAGTCCGTTTCAGAGAATGGAGCAAGCCCTGAAACGGCTCAAAGCTTTAAATTCTCATTCCATAAACTTGTTTATAACAAATAACGGGTGAATAAGCATGTTGAGTAAGGTCGAACTTGAGTATATCCGAAATCCAGCTGCGTTCAACCCGGATTATGGCCGAGTGCTGCGCCTCAGAATCCGCCGAAAACTCAACAAGCTGAGGGACATTCTGCAGATGCTTGCGGAAAGCGAGTTCGCACCATATATACAGGAAGCCTTGAAAGACGTGATAAGAAACTGTTATTGTGTTACGGAAAACTGTAACGGCGTTACGGAATTTTGTAACGGTAAGATGAGCCTAAAACAAGCTGATTTCAACAAATTGATGGTGCGGCCGCCGGGATTTGAACCCGGGTCCTCAGCGT
>CBEWZU010000079.1:0-7705 GCA_965561205.1 uncultured Archaeoglobaceae archaeon
GTTTGGGTTTCCAACAAAATGTTCAATGCCCCCGCCGTCTCCCTATCAAAATGTTAAAGTCCCTTCATTTAAAAATGAGTGCACTAAAAATCTAACTCTAAAGGGCTTATGTCGGATAAAATATGTTGAGATAAGCCAGACACCTATTACCTAATCGGCTAGGTTGAAGCAATTTTTAGAGCATTTTTCATTATTTCTTCAGCATTTAAGGTAATACCCTCGAATTCCTCGTATTCCTTAAGGACATCTTTAAGCTTCGACGCTTTTCTTGTAATCTCGTTCTGATAGTCTGTCGTCTCACAAAGGTTTTTTATGCACCTTTCATAGATTTTCTCAAACACAATTAAAGGGCCGGTAAGCGTCCCGCTACTTGTTTTCCATACGCTGGATCGTACATACTGTGGGTCCAAACTCTGGATATCACGGATTATTTTAGAAAGGATAATCACATGTAAAAGAACATTTAAATTGTTTATCAACGTATTGGCCTGATCGCGCCCCAATACCCCTCTTACTTGATCCAAATATTTTATGCAAAATTTTTCCATAGTTCCATTCTTACCACAGATGTGCCTTAGTTCGGAAATCACGTATCTAAATTGTGGCGAATTTTTTTGGTATAACACATACCAAATTATCAACTTGTTAATAAACATAAACAAATTGAAAACTTTTTGAACTCTAGGGGGTAAATCCGGCGAGGGCTCAACGTGTTCAGTTAACTGATCAAACTTTCTAAGGTGTCTGTCACGAATCTTATTAAAGACATAATCAAAAGTAAGATTCATCCTATCTAGCATGGCCCTCTGATCTTCTTGGCCGTTTTCATCCATACGACTCATGACGCGTCTTCTCAGACTATCGACCGTTTCATAAAGCGAGTCGAAATCGATGAACTGTAAGTAATAAAGGAACATTTTCGGGCTTTCCGATGTTTTAACCAACTGATTGAGTAGTTTAATCAAACCTTCCCTACCATCCGTTTTCGTTATTCTTTCGATATCCCTTTTTTTAGGAATGAGTTCGATAATATCTGAAGAGACCCATCTCTTAGAAGATACTAGCGGTTTTGTATCACCTTCGCTTTTTAGCAACTGGAGAATTACATAGCAGGGCTCTCGACAAAAACGTTTTGTGTCAGGATCAAGTTTGACCACAATTCTACTCTGCTCGCTCCGAGTTACATCTAAATGCATATGTTCGCTATTTACAGCATGGTAAATTATCACTTTACCAACTTTATACTTTGAGTTCACAGAGGAGAATTCAAGGATAAGTTCGTCCCCTTCAAGTCTTGCCTCCGTTAGCTCAAAATCAGATTCTCCCTCTGTTGTTAGGATTCGATATGGACTTGGTTTGATTTCATGTAAATCAATTTTCTCTGTTCCGATAATTTCGTTGTCAAACAAGTACTCAAAATAATCTTTGTCTTTTTCGTATCTTAAAAGACAAAGTTCTATGTTTCCATTCGAAGCGGTAGATAACAAGGCAGCAGAAGTGGCATTAGCACTTCCAGTTAGACAGTAACTTCCTTCTGTAGTCTGTATTATGATTATCTTTGCATGTAAAAATCGACTTTCTCCCTCTTTAAAAACGACCGTTTGAAAATCAATTTCAGCTCCGGTATCTCTGATTAATCCTTTTATTTCTGATTCCGACAATCCAACAACTCTTCCGGGTTGTAATATAATTCTCACCTTTTTGCAAATTTTTTCACTAATATAACGAATAACCTCATGACTGAAGAGAAAGGAAGAGATAGTTACTCTCTCAACCTCTCCCTTTATGATTCTAATTAGTTGTTCCAAAATAGGCTCGTCGAGATTATGAATAAGACGGATTTTGTCTGTTGAGGGCGGAACTATTAACCATGGTAAGTTGATGGCTTCAAGAATTTTACTTATATGCTTGGTACTTTTGACGAATTGTTTTTTAATTAACCCTTGTAGAAAATTCTTCATACTGAGGAAAACAGATAAAACTTCAGGGGATGGATCACTTTTATCGAAGTCTAACTTCGTTAATATTTCAGCGTTCCTTGTATAACCATCACGGGTTAAGTTTGCACTTCCTATGATTAGTTTACCGTTCTTATCAGAGGTCAACATCACAAATTTTGGATGAAATGTATTCTTTGCCGAAACAGGCTCAAGAAAGTAGCGTATTCCGGCCTGTTTTGCCTTCTTAAAAGTAGATTCATAATCGGTTCGATCCAGCAGTACAACAATGTTCTCGACATCATTTAAATTTAAAATCGGTAGGATGTAATCCTCAAAGAAATCAGGCTCAAAACTGAAGGTGCCCAGAATTGCATTGGTATAATCTTCTCCACTTTCTTTTAATTCCTTTATAATTTCAACAGAGGCAACAGATACCATCTTAACTCATCCCTTTCATCAGGCCTTGTAAAAATTCTGCTCCATCATTAGTCAACTTAGTATATTCTCCCGTAAACTCACTCAATCCCAGATCTCTCAAAATCGTATAACAACTATAAAACCGGGAGTTCCTATGCCTTGGGGAATAATCTCTATCTTTTACATATACCGAGCCTTCTTGATGAAACCAGAAGATTGGACGGGGCATAAGGGTGTTTAGACTCTTTTCAGCGGAAATTCGATTAGCTTGGTTAATAACGTACTCTTTAATAAGCCATGTCAAGAAATCAAAAAGGGTCAAATCTTCTTCGGTCATTTTATGCTCCAAGTCATAGATTAAGCGATAGGGACTAAGATCAGAACCGGTATGTTCCCCAAGCCATATCCAGTATTTGTCTGATTTTTTCCAATGGTAATAGAAGCGAATGTATAGAAGAAGCAATAGTAAACAACAGGTCATTACAGCATTATGGATATCAAAATCTTCCGAAGTAAAAAAGTGTTCAAGTTTTTTAGCAAGCGAATATTCATTTAATGGTGACTTAAGATCACATTTTTGATCAAATTCTTCGCTCAGTTGAATTGTTACCGTGCTGGTGTGTGCACCCATTGTTAACCTGCATATGTCGGCGATCACATCATTAATTTTAATATCTTTCAGGGTTCGATTTTTGAAACTAACATTGAGCAGAGAAGAAAGTACCTCAACTGATTTATCATCACTGATCATGCTGAAGAAATTTTCCAGAGATATGCCTGTTTGACCGTATTTCTCAAGTGTTCTCAGAAAAGCAGAGAATAATGATTCGCATGCATAGGAGAAAAAATCGTGGGATGTGAATATCCGCCATCGCATGATAATGTCATAAAAATAGTCTGGTATGTCTAAATCAATTACTCTGCCATCTTTCACTATTTGCCGAAAATATGCTGCATTACAGAAATTTTCTTCATCCAGCTCTAAGTGCTGTATGCTAGCCTGATGGATAAGGTAAAGGATTAATGAGAGGGTTTCTCTACGATTCTTATGTAATGTTTTATCTTTTAACTCTGGGGTCAGGCCAAAAAGAATTTCTTTTAACAATTCTCTCTCCATGACGTTTTCCTTTAACAGACAGAGGCAGCATTTCTTTCCGTATTCCAACAAAACTCTCTTTGGAATAATGTCTTTTTCGACATACTTTTTGAAATATTCTGTATTTCTGATAGATCGCTCGAAAGTTATGGCGAGACTCTCGCCAAGTTCTGTTACAACATCTCTGACTTCCTCGGTGGTTGTTAAGCCTAAGTTAAACAATGAAGCTCGGTAATAATACCCATAACCTCCCAAACGATTTGCTAGAAACCTGAAAGACATTTTGACATTATTTTTGCTTCCTCTCCAAATCTGTTGGCCTTTTATAGAACCCAGAATACCGGAATGGTCAAGTTTCGGATCTGTTGAAGTCTCTTTATGTGCTATACAGGCCATCATAAAAGCTCGCTCACGGTCATAAAAGGCCTTAGCAAATTCGCCGAATTTGCTAATTTTTGAACTTTTGTTAACGTTATACACGGCCCAAGTATAAAAAGAGTAATATCTAGCGCGTTGAGTCATACTCGTGATCCCCATAAGCAATTCATTGGTGATTCTGTCGGAGACACGATCCATTCCTAGAGGATCTAATGCTCTGCTACCCACTTTCATGGGTTTAATCCACACAGGGTCTAAAGATACCACTTCAATCCTTCCATCTTATTATTCACTCTGAAATTTTTAATAGTTGCAGGATTAAATAGTCAAAGCCATTCTTTCTCGTCCCGTCAAACATTTCCGAACATTTTTATTCTTGATTTCCTTTAAAATTTTCCATAACCATTGCTGCCACTTTGGAAGATACTTCATAATCTCATCTGATGTCTTATTTTCTCTTTCTCCTTGCATTTTTATCTCCTTGAAAAATTTTGTCGAGATCTACACTGGCTAATGGATTCCTTCTTTTTACATTCTTGAGATCTATCACAAGCGTGTGATCAGTTCTAAGATCAATCCTAACAATATCTCCAATCTCCAAGTTATATGCGAGCCATATCGGCTTTGGGATAATTATGGCTCTACAGCACTTTCCACGCCTAATTATACGAACTTCCCATGCAAGCAGTGATCTTTGCTCCATATTATATCAGCCGTTTAATTTGTTTTTAATTGATGGTGGATCTATTGTGCCGAAAATTCCGCTGCATAAATAGAATATAGTGCTTTTCTGAAATCACTCAAGATAACACTCTAATGGATTTATTCAGCCAGTTTCTCAAAAATTCCGGTGAGTATTATGATTAGGATCTGGAGTAAGGAAATTGTTGAAACAAAGAATTATCTAAGGGGAGGGATAACAACAATAAAAACTGAAACTAGGATCTTCACAATAACCACTGAAGAAAAGGAAAAGGAGGCAGCCAAAATCAGGGAGAAGATTTCAAAGCTAGTTGGAATTTTGAGGCGAAGGAAGGCGGATGAAAATAAGGCTTAGGCTATCTGCCTCTCTGGGGTGAGTAGGATGTTCCATATAATTTTCGGTTTCCTTTCTACAGCATCGATGGCTGTTTTCAAATTACTTGCAGATCTTGGAGATTGGATAACAAGCTATCCCTCAAAACCACTAATAACATTTTTTATTTTAATCGCATTACTGCAAAGACCGATCGAGATATTCATGCTTATTTGCCTTCTCGCCTCAGCATATAGAAGAGCTAAAGCTGAAAAATTACTAGGAAAAATGTGAACCTATAATGTTCAAGTCGTCAGCTTCAATTAGGGTTCAATTCGCTTTCTGTCGACGTCATTCTAAACTTCCATCTTAAGAGAACCCGACCTAGTTGTGAAGGCATGTTCCGGATTAGAAAATCTTTGAATGGCTGAAAGCCTATCTTTGATTACATCAATAAAAGGTCTACCATGTCTCCTACTTTGGCCGTAAATATGCCAATCGTCCGATATTATATTTGGAATGTTTTCCAAACCGCATATACCCACATGTACCATATCTTGAAATTTCAATGGCGCTACTCTTAATCTTTTGCACCAAATATGCAGATTCTGTATTCTGGAATCGTTAGAGATAAAACTCGCTTTTAATCTAATCTTTAGCCTCGTATACTCTCTCAATAAGAAATCTTGTCTCTCTCTGAATTTCTCTGCATGTCTCAAAACGCTTTTTAACTCATTTTCCATATACTCCGAAAAAACGCTCAAACCAGGAATTTGGGTTATGGCCTGAAGGACATTTCTATGGTATCGAGAAGAATTATCAATACCGTCAATTACAGTGCATGTATCAAAGTAATATTTACCCATCATTCACCCCTTCTGAACCATCTAAGAAGAATCTTCACTTGGGCTTCAAGCAACGGAAATAGATCCTTGTTTCCTAAAAGTTCTCTTACATCTTTCGCTAATCTTTCCTCTAAGTCAGCCTTAGATGACGTGAGCAGCAGCGCATAATGTTTGTGCCCTATCGTACGATCCACAAATTGATTGAGCCTATACCTGTACGTTCGAACTATTCTAATGGAATCTTTTCTTTTTCCTTTTATCAAGAAGAATCTATCAAGCATTCTCAGCAATTTCAGCAAGTGTTCATCTTTAATCAATTCTTCTACTTTCTTTTGAGCTTCACTTAAAGAAACTTTTTCTCCATCAGAAATCTTATTTATTAATAGTTCTCGTTCGATATAGATCCTAGCAAGGCGATCAAAAAGTTCCTCTGGCATTTTTATCTTTTTAATTAGGACTCGCTTGGATTAAATAATTTTGGTAAGAGACTATCAGATCTGAAACACTCCAGATGGCACTATCAGATAAATAAGGAAGCTAAGTTAGTAAATTTCTATGATCCAAAAGCTCTTTTCAAGGATGTTTATTAGGAAGCTGAGGAAATCTAGTCCAAAAGAGGTTACAGCTTTACTGGGAGCAATAAACCTTGATGAGAAGCTTGTTGGGAGAATTATTGATAAAATTAGGGCTTCAGGCTTTCATGTTTTAAAGGAAGAGGAAGTGACTGAAAAGAAACTTATTTTGAAATCCCTGTTGCAAGAGCAGTCCTATCGAGATTTTCTTAATCCGCAGCTTCAAAATCTGTTTATCAGAGAGATTAGATCAAGAGGAGAAGCTGCAGTTAAGGATCTGATAGAAACCATCGAGATTAATTACTCCACCCTTCCTATTCTCAGATCAGTTTTGAGCAAGTATGGTTATGTCATTGTTCCTAAATCGGTCTACTGGAATTTAAAGGAGTTGGATGATGTAAAATATCTCGAAAGACTCGAGAAGGAGAGAAATGAATCCTTCATCAGAAGGGTCTTCGGAAATCCGGAAAGGTTTGAAAGAAATACGGCTGAAAGCATTTCAAATTATATAGATCCACCAAAGGATTTACTCGAGGTAACCAGTAGGCTTGGTCTGATTCCCTTTGGAAGCTTTAGCCTCGACAGCCTGTGCTCCTTCCTCTTCTGGCATTCCGAGAGCAGATCAATTGTTGAGGTCGTAATTCTCGATGAGAATTTCTATGCGGTTAAAGGGAGCAAGCACTTCTTCGTTACTGATGTTGAGGATTTTAAGTCGGATATAGAGGATATCGGCGCTTTCTACGATTATTTGAAGAATACTGTGAAGGAATTTAGACTTCAGGTAGTTTTCATTAATAGAATAACGCCGAATATGGTCCCCTATCGCAGGAAAGCAACTGTATATGAACTGGAGAAAACGAGCAGGGAAATCGACGAGGAGAGGAAGAGGCTGAGGCACCTGCAGATAGGATTGATTTATGCTTATAATCCGTTTGAGAGGAGGGATATAAGTCGGTTCATGAAGGAGAGGAAGCAGAAGCTCAAGGAACTTGAAAGGAAATACAGGGAGCTGAAGAAAGAATACGAGTCGGAGAGCTCTATAATCAAGGGATGGTACGAGAAAGGGGTTGCCATAGCGTTCGTACTGTCGGTTAAGTCAACAGCCTACGTAGTCAAGAAGGATGATCTGCCAGAAGCAATCAAATTCATCCTAATGGATCTTGAAACTGAGGCAAAGGCCATAAAGCCGAGAGCTGCTCAGAAACATCATTTACTTCTCGAAGATCTCCCCTACCCAGCGATATCCGTTCTGAGCGAGATTACAGGCTTAGATGATCCGAATGCCATGCTCAGCTATGCTGAAGAGTACCCGAAAATCCAGCCCCTCATCGAAACTGCAGAGCAGCTATATGTGCCAAGACTGGGCGAAAGCTTCAAGGTTGAAGGCTCTATGATTCAAGCATCGCAAGCTCCTGCTAGAGCCATAAAAAATCTGCTTAATA
>CBEWZU010000080.1:0-7615 GCA_965561205.1 uncultured Archaeoglobaceae archaeon
AGTTATGAATTGGAAGAATTTGTGTTCTAGGTTGATTTTGAGAGTGGTGTTTCTTTCGAAGCTGTCTTCAAATACGTAATTCCATGAGAATAATGTGATATTAATTAGATGGGTTGTTTCCGTGTTTTTAACATTATCTGTGCTGTTGTAGGCAATTGTATATTCTCCATCAGTTAGCCATGAAAGATTGAAAAGTCCCGTGTAGTTTAGCCAACCGCTATCGTAAGTGGAATTGTAGACTTTATATCCAATTAGGTAAACTCCAGAACCATCATCAATTGCTTCTAAAGTGAACGGAGTTTCCGGTGTAACATAAATTGTGTCGCTAATATATTTCGGCTCTCCGATAGTTAGAGTTGTTTCTGGCGGAGTGCTGTCCAGAATGACCATAACTGTATTTGTTGGCTCAACATTTCCGGCGTTATCTGTGCTGTTATAATCTATGTTATATGCACCATCGCTAAATCCAGTCAAATTGAAAGGTATAGTATAATAAATCCATCCGGTATTATAGGTTGAGTTGTAAATTCTGTAGGCTGTTAATGCAACATCAGAACCAGCACCATTATTATCTACGGCAACTAGGGTGAAAGAGGTATAAGAGCTTACATAGATGTTGCCGGTTGCATTAACATACTGCGGAGAGCCTATAAACAAGGTTGTTTTTGGTGGAGTAGTATCGAATGGAACCCCGGAAACCAAAATTGTTTTTTGGGTTTCTCGTGTAAAGTTTTCTCCAATAAGGGTTGTACCAGTAGCTATTGTTTTTATCGTGTAGCTTCCGTCTTCATTAAATTGATTGAAGTAGTTTGTGTAGACACCATCATTTGAGTTAGCGTCTCCATGGATTTCTAGTCCATCATCAAATAAAATTACGATAATCCGAGAGCCGTCGGGTCTTGTTATAATTGCCTGAACATTCGCCCCTATGAGAGGAATTCCTGCATCTTCTAATGTTGCTATTATTTTTACTGGCTCTGGATAAGTGTAGCTGTCTTTGTCGGTTTCTAACATTAAAATAACGGATGTCAAAGCAGTTACTTGAGCAAAAAAGGTTTCTCCTTCAGCAGGAACATCTACTGCTGTTATAACCATCTGCCAAGTTCCAGCGATTGGATTATCTATTCTGTAAATCTCATACCTCGCCTCTTCGATATACTCAATGTCTGGATCAACCGTTGCGATACTCGGATCTATTAATGCGCCGTCTGGTCTAATCAAGGTTAAGTCTAAGTCGCTTCCCTTCCAGCTAATTGTAAATGTAGCTTGGCTAATACTAGAGTCGATGTTAACACTCAGTTGGGAGGTTTCTCCTTGAGCTATCGATGCTGAAACAGAACTAATTGTTTGAGCTTGACCTACTCTTGCTGCTATATCATTATAGATCGCTAACAGATCTTCTGAAGTAGGAGCAAAGCGGTAAAAGCCTCCTGTTTCGCTTGCTATGTGCCCTAAAAGGGAGCTATCCGCTCCCTCTCCTAATCCGACGGTATAAACTCTTATATTCCTTAATTTTAAGTCTGGAATTACATTGTATGGGTGTTCAGTTCCCCAATTATGCCAGCCATTGGACATTAAAACAATAGCCCAAGGATGCGAAGGATCTCCATAACTAACCAGTTGATTATAGGCTGTTCTCAAGCCATCTCCCATAGCTGTCATTCCACTAGCATAAATTAAGTCAATCCTATCTTTAACAGCCACTTTAGTATCAATAGAGGTGATTTCAGAAAGTGAAAAATCGACTCTCACAGTGCTGGCAAAAGAAACAACTCCTACTTTGTCGCCGATTTGCATTAAATCAACAAACTGTTTAGCAGCCCACTTAGCATCAACAATTTTAGTACCACTCATACTTCCTGAACGATCGATTACTAGAACAACATCTACATTCTTTGGCAAAATTTTTATCGCAAATTCATCTCTTAATCTGGAAATATTTCCGTTAAATAAATTAAGATCCACTGAATGAACTTTGCCTTCGATATCCTTTATGGAACCCTTCTCACTGTACTGCCAGAAATCCCAGCCTTTTATTGTATCTGTCCATATACCAACTGGTAGCTCATCCTTCCCTAAATCAGCCATTCTGTAGTCGGCAATCCAAAGGTCATATTTAGCAACAGAGCTACTCAAGTTATTTTTAGCAAAGTCGAAATATGTATATAATATTGGTTCTACGTTCGTTTGTTCCTGTACAATTTTCATCCATTTGTGTACCCATTGTGAAAGTTCTTTTTTATCTAGGTTTCCAGCCTTTTCTATATCCAAAACGGGTCTTAGATAACCTTCTTTAATATAGCTTCCAGCCCATTTAAGAAACCACCTTGCCTCATTTTCAGGAGTATTTCCAAGATCTGCTCTTGCTAGGTGATAAACACCTATAAAGTTCAATCCAGCATTACGCGCACCTTTCACATTTTTATCTAAATTCGGATCTAAAGCTTTCTTTTCAATAGCTGTGTCTTTATCAGTTTCAAGATTTAGATAACCTTCTGTCGCCTTGACGAATGCAAATCGATAGCCTTCATTATAAACCTCAGACCAATTTATGTTTCCTTGCCAGTGAGAAACATCAATACCCTTAACAATTCCACCTTTCCAAGTGGTGAAATATAACTGGTCCGAATACTTCTTTCCCCCATCAGTTCTCTCATACGACCAACCTACGCTACTGTGAGAAGCCATGTTCCAACGATATATACTATACTTTAGTTCATACTCTTTTGGCAGTGTGAACGAATTTCCGTATATCGGGCCAAAATCATCTTCACTATTAAAGACGAGCTCGCCAGTTGTTATATCTCTTATATAAAGACTGTAATAATCAGCTCCTTCTACTTCCTCCCATTGAAAAGTAGGGGTACAAACCTCCACTGTAGGATTTTTAAAATCACTTGAACCGGGAGAAATAAGTATTGGTGGATCCGTCCATTCTTGACTAGCAAAACCTACGATTTTATGAGGAAACTGTGCGACAATAATACCTATTATTAATAAGCAGAAGAAAGCAACAGAAGTGATCCCCTTCACTTCTATCGACCTCCTTGATAAATAGTATTCGCTTTAAATCGTATTAAAAGATTTTTCACTCAGTTCAGGAGTAAGATTATTCAGAAAATCTAAACGTAGAAACTATTTGATCAAAGATTTCCGTTTCTTTTTCTCGATTAAAATGTTTTCCAGGAACAGCGTATTTATGATGACTAAACACAAATGCTAATGCGTAAAACCGATCTCCTTTCGTAGTATAAAAAATCGTAATTTCATTAGTAGTTTGCGTTCCCCCAGTTGTGCCATATTCTTTAATAAACTCGATATCCCTGAAACGGACGGTGCCAATTTTATTTGTAAAGCCCGCTCCTAAAACTCTGGATTTTTGGGAAATATTGCCTGTTACAATCTCAAAGAATTTCTCTATCTCGTATGGATTATCATACATCTGCTCAGGTTTTGTATAGGGTGTTCGGAAGAGAAATATGTGAACGCGAAGAAACCCGTTCTCCTCCTCTTCCCAAGTTACTTTCCCCTCTTTAGGATACTTAACTTCAAACCCATATTTTTTATTACTATAAGTTTTCCAATTAGAAGTGTTAATTTCAGAAGCCTCTCCCGCCTTTCCAGAAACCCCCTTCTTAACTTGATTAATCTCTCCTCTAAGTATTTTTATCTTCTCTCTAATTTCTTTAATTTCTTCTTTAAATTCGTTTTCAATTAAAGTTAATTTTCGACAAGTATAGAAACCTACTCCTATCATTTCAATCGCAAGAATGATTAACACTCCGATAAGAAGCCATTTCGATGGATTAAACATATGTATTGAAGCAGACTGTTTTGTTTTACGACCTTTCAGTTAATTATATCAGAAACTTCTAATTTTCCACAGGTTGGGATCTTGACAATCGTTTTTGTACGATTAAAATGGAACTAAGATATCGTAGTTTTACGGTTAACATGGTAAAGGTCGAATTTAAAAATAGAATTAGAGAGTTTAGGAAAAAGAAGGAGTTAAGGCAAACTGACTTGGCTAGGATGGTTGGCATTTTCCAATCTGAGTTGTCTGAGATTGAAAGAGGCATAAGAAAGCCTAGCGTTTATTTGGCAAAGAAGATTGCGAAGGCATTAGGAGTCAGCTTAGACGACTTATTTTCATCTTAAACTATTTCTTTTCTAATTTATGTCTTATACAAAAATTGAAAACAGAATATTGGACAAGATTTTAACTTCAAATTTTACGAAAAGACAATTGAAGATTCTGCTTTTCATAATTAGATTTTCTTATGGCTTGAATAGAAAGTTTGCTGTTTTGAAGAAGAAAGACTTCTATTTTGCTGGAGTTTCACCTTATCATGTTGAGGCTGAGTTGAAGAAGCTTGTTCTTAGAGGAGTTGTTAAGTGGAATCCTCAGCTTGGAATTTTCAGAATTAACAGAAACCTAAAAGAATGGGTTGATAAGAGGCAAAGGGTTGACTTGTTCAAAGGATAAAGCATGAAGAAGATCGCTTCTCCAACTGATTTTAGAAGCATTGAAGATGGAGAATGGTATTGGATCCCCAGAAGGGTTTTTGAGGATTACGCCTCAAAGATTGGGGTTGTAGGCTTAGCCTTGTATAACGCTTATTCTTCTTATGCGAGAAATAAGGGGGTTGCGTTTCCTTCTTTGAGGACTTTGGCTGAAAAGCTTGGAGTAAGCACTAAAACGGTCATTAAATACAACAGAATTCTTGAGGCTAATGGCTTAATCAAAATTGAAAGAAGGAAAGGGAAGAGAGGCAGTAACCTAGTTACGCTACTTAAGGTTGGAGATGTGAACGGGGGTAAATTGGGTGGTGTATCTGGTTCAGTTAGGGATGTGAAAGAGGTTCATACGAAAGAAAATAATTTTAAAGAAAATAAAGAAAGAAAAAATAAAAGAGAAACCGTTAATTTGGTTCTTAACTATTTTAGAGAAATTGTTGGAGAAACTTTTGGATTTGAACCTGAAATTGATCTAGTAAAAGACAGCAGGCTTGTTAGGTTGAGGCTTAAGAAGTACTCTCTGGAAGAACTTAAGAGCTTGATTAAATGGTATTTAAAATCTCAAGTTTCTGATAAGCTTGGAATTTCAGTTTCAGCCTGCCTTTCAGCCCACGTAATCAATCTCTGGAAAGCAAGTAAAAGTCAATCTGCAATACTTGAAAGAATATATCCTAAATGGACAGAAAATAAAGCCATTTAAAAATCGAAGAAAATAGAAACAAGATGGAAAATAAAACGGTAAAATAGAACCTTAAAACTTAAAATGGAAACCAATTTACTCGACAATGCTTGATTGTTTCTGTCTTAGTTTGTTTTCAAAATTAGTATTTTTCACAAAACTTAAAAATAATCAACTAAATAAAAATTAACGGCGAGGTATTAAAAATTGCCTTATGAAAAAGTAATTGAAGTAATTGACGGTGATACGTTTAAGACTCCAACAGAAACTATCAGACTTGAAAATGTCCAAGCACCAGAGAAAGGGACTCCATATAGCAGAATGGCTAAAGAAAAATTGGAAAGTTTAATTCTTAACAAATACGTTCGATATGAAGTAAAAGCTAGAGACGATTATGGGAGAGCTGTGTCCCAAGTTTGGGTTAATAGCTCAAATGTTAATGACATTATGAGAAACTACATCCAACGCATAATATCCTAATTTTTTGTTAAAAATTTGCAAGCTTCTAAATTTGCTCATTTTCTTTTACCCGAGTGGTTCTTCCTAAGCTTATGTTTTAGTGGTAAGGAATGATAGAATCACATCGAACTTAAAAAGAAACAGGATCTAAATTCAGTTAGTCTTTTCGAGCTTGCCAAGGTATCACTTTTTCGATCTGTTCAATTTTCCCAGACTTTACTTCATATTCAAGCTTAATATGCACTCTCCAATTCTTTTCTGTAAAAGTTTTTCTTAAGTCCGATTCTTCTGGGAAAACTACCTTCTCATATATACAAAAATCCTTGATAACCCATGGAAATTGAGAAACATATAGCCTTTCAGGTCCCATCTCCGGGAAGACGAATTTTGACTGAGCTTTTACTTTCTCGCCGGAGTTCGCTTCAACCAGAGAAATTTCATCATTCATAAGTGAAATAGGCACCCCTCCTGGATTTACTAAAGCCATTCGAAATCGTAAGCAAGGTGTATGCGAAATTCCGGCCATAGTATATACGCTTTGTTCTGCTGGATATATATGAACTCTCAATTTAGGATTGTATATCCGCCTGAATTTAGAGAACTCTATATGCCACACACCAGCTGTAAAAATTGCCATATAACTGTAGAAACCACCATAAGAACTGTTGACCATTCCAAAAGAAATGGTTCACCAATGGTATGGACAGCTATAACATAACCGAAAATGGCTCCTACTAGTAAACCCGTTAGAAATGTTACAATCGTTTTCAATTTTTCACCTTCTTTCTAATTTTGTTCTTCCAGCCTAGCCTCTTAAGTTTTCGGGAGGTTGTGCTGGCGGAGCAAAAAGGCTCTGCCAAGGAGGGATGCAAAATGGATTTGGCGAATCTGATTGAAGAATTAGAAAGGCAAAAGAAAAACAGTTTGGATTTGATTGTTGAGAGTAGTTCTTTAAAAGCTGTTGCGGATGAGAAATGTGGAGTTAGGCTGGCGATACCAGAGTACGGAGAATTTCCACTGACAAATTGGGCTCACGGACAGCTTGCTGACAAGCTTGGAATTCCGAGAAGATACTATGAGAGAATGAGAGAGGCTGGAAAAACGGAGCTTTTAGCCGAAAACGTCAATGCTTGGCTGGATGTTAGAGAGAGAAGGCTGATAAGAATTTTAGATGGAAAAATTAGAGCCATTCTTTCTGATAGATATCGAATAATGGACAACTACGACATAATATTTCTAGCCTTAGACGAGTTCAAAAAGAAAGAAACCGTTAAGATTTTCCGCATTGACTTAACAGAAACAATGCTTTACTTGAAAGCGATAGACAGAACCCTAACAGCCTCAGTCAGGGAAGAAGACATCGTTTATGGCGGAATCATCATTAGAAACTCTGAAGTCGGAGCTTCAGCCTTAAGGGTTGAGCCTTTCATTCTTCGCAGGGCCTGTCTTAACGGGTTAATCCTACAGCATTCGTTAAAGAAAATTCATCTCAGAAGGCAAACGCTTGAAATTGGCGAGATAAACTGGTCAGACGAAACAAGAGAACTTGAAGATAGGGCTTTATGGGCTAAGGTAAGAGACATCATCAGAGCAACCTTCAATAAAGAAATCTTTGAAGGATGGGTTAGAAAGCTCAGAGAAAGCACATGGATAGGAATCGAAAAGCCGGTTGAAGCCGTAAATAATATTGTGAAGCATCTAGGCTTGAGCGAAGAGCAGAAAAGTCAGCTACTAATGCACTTTTCGGAAAAGACAAAATACGGCTTGATAAACGCCATAACAAGAACAGCTAGAGAAACAAAAAATATAGATCAACAAATACGACTCGAAGAATTCGCAGGCAAAATTCTGGAATCTCCATGGAAAAATTTCGATGAGTTGTTCGTTTAGGATGGTGTTCTGGTTGGAAGCTAGGGCTGAAGAGAGAATAGAGTTTTACTGTGGGCTTTTCAATAGGCT
>CBEWZU010000081.1:0-7434 GCA_965561205.1 uncultured Archaeoglobaceae archaeon
ATCTTAACTACTTCCATCGATTTACAATGTGGACAGATCATTGTCTATTATACACCTAATCAAATATAAACATTACTGTGACATTACCTCTTCCAGCACTCATTATTGCTTCTATTAATAAAGGATAAGCTGACGAAATCGTTTTTGCATGTATAACCGTAGAGTAAGGTGAAATTGTCTCATAAACTCCAGAATTTTCGAGTTTAGAAGTTATCCGAATGACCATCGGCTCGCCTTCAAAGGCTCTGGGATCATAGAGAATATATTTCTTTCCATCAATTCTAAGTTCTTTAGCATTTTTCGGCTCTTGTATACAAGCTTTGATTATCTTCTTAAGTGCATTTGGATTTTCCTGTCCAATCAAATCTACCACATAAATTATCTGTTTTCTAAACCTCTCCACAGCCTCTCTTGGAATGTTTTTAATATATGGAGTCAAGCCCTTAGAACCTATTATTCTTCCATTTTCATCTATTCCATTTTCGTGAAGTTTTTTGAGAGAATGTGCTGAAAGATGTCCCGCAGATTCTCTCCCGTAAAGGATTATGTAACGGATGTTTGGATTAGCTATTACGTTGGCTATAACTTTTTCGATTCCAATGTTCGCCGTGACTAAATGTCCAGCTATGCAAGCTCCAGCTTCAACGGCAATCTTTGCAAGATTTCTGTCTGGCATTGGGATTACAACTGCTACTGGCGAGTATTCGTTACCGAGTATATAACTACCCGGTTCCACTGGAAACTCTTTTGGTTTTATTTTCTTACATTTGAAGTTCGGAATTTTCACAGGTTTTCTCGTCAGCTTTATCATCATTTATTACCACCCTTTGGGAGGTTATCGTAGTAGGCATGGAGAAAATCAATATAGATGTCTAAATATCTAAGTCTTACATCGCAATCAATCATTTCATTTCATTAAGTAACTGCATGAATTTTTGGCTGAACTCTATGCAAAATAACAAATTGTATGGTAAGCCATCATGAACATCAACACTTCTGAGATTATGCACGATTTTTAACCATAATTTATTGTTTTCCTTATTTATTGTTTTCCTTTTTTACAATCCGCAGATAGGAATATATCCATCCGAGTTGTGTAGATCCGAATCCTACATATTTGACATCATAAAATGGCAATATATTTGAATAAACCTGTATGTCAGATAAACCTATTATATGAGCAAAATCACTTGCATACTGATTTAATCTGTCTTTAACTTGGTTGTAAAATTCGGTCTCTTCTATTTTTATGTAATCGATACCTTGCATCTCTAAAAATTTCTTAATATCTTCAAAAATATTTTCTGTCCATTCTAAACTACAGTAAAATTTATCGTTAAGTTCCACCCTTAAGAGTCCATGTCTATCTGGGCGTATTACTCCTTCTTGAATTAATTTAAATTCTGCATATTTGTAAACATCCTCTATCTTTGAAAATTCGGGGTTTAATACTGACTGATACGACAATCGATTAATCGGGTGGATTGAAAACCTACACGCTCTACTCATTAAATCTACCGAAAGTGTGTTAAATTGTCTGAGCATGTCGCTTTTGGTTTCTTCCAAATCCTTATATGTATACGTCTTTTTTGTTATTTCAATTTTATTAAAAATTTTTTAACATCTTCTTTTCTGATACCGTACTTCTCAAATCGGCCTCTTTTAGATATTTTTTCATAGTTCTGTAGGATTGTGTCTTTATTAATCAAAAATTTATAAAATTTTTTAATCTGCTCTTTATGAAACTTTGATAATGGTTCTAATTCTTTATTATCTGGCGCTATCACGACTACTTTGCTGACATTTGGATAAAGATCAAGCAGAATTAAAAAACGTCTAATTACAGTTCCTATTATAGAGTCCCATGGAAGTCCTGCGTAAATGTGTTTTAATGGTAACCATAATATAAAAGCGGCGTGATCTATATATTTCTCGACAAATAGCTGCCTTTCACTCCATTTTAAGATTGGTGAGAGCATAGCGTATTTGGAGTTATAATTACCGCTTACAGAAAATCCATACTTATTTAGTAGGTCTTTCCTATAACCTTCTGTGGTCATAATCTCACCTCTTTTATTTTTATAGTTTTATCATAAGAATCATGTACACGGAAGCTATGATAATCACAGCCATATTCAACCAAAATTTTATACTGGAGTGGATCCACAACTTTGTTATCCACGACGAGGAATATATGATCTAATATATGACCCCGCGAATGGACTATTTTTATCTCATCTCGTTCAAATAAGTCGTTATTCAGAATGATAAATAAGAAACAGAACTTTGCAACACTTTCACACGAAATCTCTCCTTTTCTATCAAGACTTTTTATTATTTTTATCCATTCTGGACAATTTGCTTCCATGTTTTTTCTGTAGTATTCTAACGACTTACCCAACACTTCATTCAGCTTTTTTATACGTTCGCTGTGACTTTCATTTTCAATCACAAAGCGCAGCCATTTCGTTTCTCGTATGAACTTTTCTTTTGATAAAGGATTGAGAAATCTTAGGAGATTCTGCAACAAACTTACATAGGTATTTTTCAACTTTTTCAATCCCCAAAATTGGAAGTTTGTAGGATTCATCGGCAAAAGCTATCAAAATCTCTCCGCCAAAGTCTCCCGGATATTTTAGTTCGTCGTAGTTATCTGGATCATTAAGGTAAAAACGGAATTTTTCAACACGAGGTATGTAGTGATAAATTTCTTCTTTCCAATCCTCTGGAATTAACATTTTTCTTGAGATTGTCCAAATCAAATGTCTCTCGATTTTTGAAGCTAAGTCTTCTATTTCATGTAGTGTCTTGTTCGTCACGCAAAAAGCATAAACCTTTGCACAAATTGGTGGAATCGTAGCTTTTGGAACGTATTCACTTGCAATTGCAATTATGAACTTTTCATTGTTAAATTCAAAGATTTTTATGTCTCCAGTGTCATCTAAAATAAACTCAAAGAAACCGGAGAAGATTTCACAGCTTTTTTCTCCAAATTTAAATTTTGAATTAAATGAATAATCTCTATAGATCCTATTGCTTTTGAGAACTTCTCTCAACGGTAGTTTTGATGCATAGGTCTCTGGATCATCTTCTGGAGGAGACAATATTTGGCTTTTCGTGTTCATTAATCGTTCACAATCCAGAGCAATTAGATCTGACGAGGAGTTTATCCTTACAGATCTATGTCTATATACACATACAATCTTGCTCATTAGCAACTTCAAAACCGGGGCATCGACAATCTTAGTGATGTATTCTCCCCTGTATCTACCTTCAAGCTCTCTTGGGGATTTTGTTTTAATTTTACGTCTTTTGATACCGAGAAATTCTTCTTCTTCACCAATAATAACCTTCTCACCTTTATATGATCTAAAGCTTCCTTTCATTATGTCGATCCTTCTAAAAAGATCTTGCAAATTCTCTATTGGGAGAACAATTCCTTCTTTTTTGATAGATTTTAAGTAAATATCTAATCTTTTAAGGTCTCTTTCATCAATCAGCTAATCAACAAGATCATAAATCCACCTTTGCTCAAATGGGTTATCTCCAATTTCAACTTGCGGAATAGCAATCTTAAAAATTTCTCGTGGCGTCTGTTTTATGTGATCAATATCACAAAACATATAATGGAAAATTTTGTTGACAATAATTTTTAGTTTCTTTCCTTTAAAGCCATATTTCGTTCTGAGATAGTACGCAATAGCTTTAATTGTCAACCTAATTGCTTCTTTATATTTTTCACTAATTATTTCACTCGTCATAATATTTCAGTAGTTTTTAAATTAAATTATAAATTTTATAAATTTTATCTTTTATTTCTTTTAAGTCTCTCGTTATTGATTCAAACATTTCAGGTACTTCTTCCACTCGGCTTATCACTTCTGGTGGACGAATATAATTATGTATTGTTATATTCTGCCTTTGTGATTGCAATTGTTCCTGTTTTTGAATGTTCTCTTTAACAATCTTTTCTAATTTTCCGATCTTACTCTGAAACAGCCAAGTAATAAAAGTTAGAAAGGCAATAATTAGAGCTTGAAGGATTGCAGGTATTTCTAAACTACTACCCATTCCCTTACACCCGTTTTTTCATCCTCCAGCACTATCCTTTTTCCCTTCTTTTTAGCGTCTATAACTATCTGGTAGAAATTAATAGCTCTCCTAATTAGTTCAGCTTTCGTTAGTCCCGCTTCTTTTGCCATCTCTTCAAGCTTATCGGCATCCCCAGGTGGGAACCTTATCGTGTAAGACTTCTTTTCCACTTCACTGCTCATGTCACATCACCATACTACAGTAGTTCACTTTGAATTTTTAAATCTTTCTATTTGGTTGCAGATTGAATTCAAAACTTGCAGTCTCACACTTTTTCTTGAGTTTAGATTTTAAACCAATACTGGCTTTTGAATATTTTTAAAAACCAAGAAAATAATTTAAGACTAAGTTTTTAAACTGAAAAACATGAAACTGAAAAATTTCAACATATCGTGGTTTGCGACAGTTCTCGGTAGCGCAGGCATGGCTTTGACATCTCTTCCATACTATCCACAGCTAACGTTGGTTTTGACGTATATTTTAACCCTCGTTTTCGCCGTTCTAACTTCGATCTGGATTGCAAAAATTTTCCTTTTCATAGCGACGATACTGTTCCTGAGGCTAATAAATCACGAGCTTTTACCTTCGGAGCTCGCTCCAACAAATTTCATTCACGCTTGGTGCTTTACGGACTCTTGAGGCTCATGTCTCTTTCAGGACGCTCAAGCTGTTGGTTGTCTAAACCTCGATTTCAAAACCAGCGGCCGACAGAAGACCGATCAGTGCTTCCCTTATCCCCGCATACTTTTTCTCCCTAAACAGAGGTTTGCAATCCTTGATATCCTTTTCCCCGTTGAGTAGCTTAACGGCGAGATCCATGCATGTCTGCTCTCCGCACTCTTTGCAGTTCGTCTTCGGCAGGTAATTGTAAACATCCATCACGCTCACGGTTACCTTCTCCTTCGGTTTCGAGAGATCGATTTCGTCCTTTCTCTCGTATGCTTTATTAACGATCTGCTCGACTTCCTCCAATATCTGCATCGCTTCCTTCTCGTCTTTTATCTGGGTCATCGTGAGTGACGAAACCGTCTGAGTGGATTGTTATTATCCTCACACCTTTCTTGAACGAGATCCAACCCATTTTTTTGTTATAAGCCGAGTTGGGAATCAACCAAGCAACGTAGGGCATCATCTCTTTAAAATCTTCTTTTACGTTTATTCTGCCGATAACCCTAATCTTTTTTGGGTCGGCTATACACGGAAGAGTTTCTTTAATTTCTGCCATGATTAGTATTTTTACTTTTAAACTTATTTTAAGTTTTTCGGTTTAAAAAGTATACTCAGAGTAAAGATTTGACAGCACGATTCTAATTTTGCTGGGAAGTTGGTATAGTTGGAGGGAAAAATTTTAACAACCACATAGCATGGAATTCCCATGGAGTTCAGTATGATATAATTGGGGCGCTATTGTGGTAATGTGATTTTTAAAGTCAAAACGAGCACACAATCTATTTCGAGTTGGGTTTACAATTTAAACCAAAGCTATAAATATTGTTTATTGTGTAAATCACATATGGAAGTCGAGGAAATCCTAAAGCGAATGGAAGAGATGATAGGGGAGAAACCTCTACCACAACTGTTAATGTCAAAAGTCGTACCCGAATGGATTCCAAGACAGATGGATGAAAGACAGTTCGTGATGCAACTGCCAAACATCCCAGAGAAGTACAAGCATCTTATCATGATCGCTGTTGCTGCAGCGGTTGGAAGCAAGATGTGCACGGAAGTTTTCACAAAAATCGCGAAGAGGAGAGGTGCGACGGAGAGAGAAATGGGTGAGGCAATCTTGGTCGCTCGATTTGCCCTATCTTCAACGATCTTTGCAATGGTAACTCCCGCTTTAGAATGGCTTGTAGGGGGTGATAAAGAATGAGGGTTCTCGTCCCACTTGATTTCTCAAAGGAAGCTGAGAAAGCTCTTGAGTTTGCAAAGAGGCAGGGGTGGAGCGTAACGGTTCTGCATGTTCTTGAAGAGAGCATGCTGGAGAAAATCTACCCGTGGTTCTCGAAGCCCGGAATGGACTTTAAGAAGTTTGTGGAGGAAAGGCTGAGGGAGGCTGAAAAAGAGCTTGAGAAGTACGATACGGAGAAGAGGATTATAAAGACCGGGAAATGCTGGAAGAAAATCATCGAAACAGCGGAAGAGGAAGGCGTGGACATGATTGTCATGACCGAGAGGGGAAGTGGTGCAGTTGCGGAAATTGAAGAGGTAGCTCTGGGCTCCTGCGCTGAAAGGGTGGCGAGACATGCGAAAAAACCTGTCCTGATCGTGAGGTGATGCGAATGAATCCGCTAACCGGAACGCTACTGTTTATTACGGGATTCATTGCCGGAACCCTTGGAGGACTGTTGGGCATCGGTGGCTGTGTGATAATGCTACCATCCCTTGCGTTCATCTTCAATTATCCGCTTCCGGTGGCGATAGGAACAACTATTACAGCGGTAATCCTCACGGCAACCTCTGGAGCCATAGGACACATAAAGCTGAAAAACGTCGACTACTCGACTGCGAAGGTCGTTGCAGTAAGCGGTGCCGTCGGTGCCGCTGTTGGAAGCATAATATTCTTCTACATCGCAAATCAGCTCTGGCTTCTAAACTTCATCCTCGGCTTTGCCTTCCTCTACGTCTCGATCAGGATGATCTACGAAGGAACGATTAAGAGGGCGATGCCAGAAAAACCCGGCAACGAGGTGCCCGGTTCTGGGACTGCAAAAGCGACAATAGGTTTCATTATTGGTATTATCACGGGGATCGTTGGTCTCGGCGGCGGATACGCCTTAGTCCCTTCGTTCATATACCTGCTGAGCTCTCCAGTGAAGATTGCAGTCGGCACGTCTTTGGCATCGTTTATCAGTATGGCGGTCGTCAGTGGGGCGTTCAAGCTCTATCAGGGTGTCGTTGATATTATCGCGGCGATTGCTTTGGGTGTTGGAACGATCATCGGAGCACAGATCGGAGCGAGGCTGACAAAAATCGTTCCACCGTGGGCTATCAAGGCAATATTCGGCTTCGTCTTCCTATACGTCTCACTGAAGTTCATCTGGCAAGGATATTTAGCTATTTAATTTCTATTGTTTTTATTTATTTTTTTTTAAAGATTATTTTCTAAACCAAAACGTTAAATATGGTTTTGATAATAAACCTACTATGGTAGAAAAGATAAGAAGCGTTGCCGAGAAGGTGGGGGAATTTTTTGGAAAGCTCGTAAAATCGGGAGAAGGCTTGGAGGGGTTGCAATACGGACTCCAAAAGTTTTTTAGAGAGGCAAGAGACTACGCGGACTTTGAATTCTCATCGGAACTGGGAGACAAGCTCGTTACCACAAGCAGATGCCCGATCCAC
>CBEWZU010000082.1:0-7110 GCA_965561205.1 uncultured Archaeoglobaceae archaeon
TCGGAAACTGTGAAAGCAACCTCTGCAGTATTCTTCGATGTTGCGTAGTATTCGGCATGACCCACAATTCTATTGCCGTATATTGCAACTATGCCAAAGGATTTTTTGTAGTCAACATTCAATGCTCTTTCAACGTAATTTTTCACGAACTCCTCTGAAGGTTTCCTGAAAAACCTGAAAGTAAGAGATTCCTGAGAAAGGGTGGAGTATAATCTCAGCAGATCAGCTTTGTCCTCCTTTCTGATTTCCCTGATGTATATCACGGTTCCATCTTTAAGGGTAATTTCCTGCCTAATCCCATACAGCTTTTGCCTTACCATGAAACAAGATTATGTCTTAAAAATATTTAAGCGTTTTGTTAATATAAAATTAATCTTAAATCGTTAAATTAGCTGACCTGTCTCAAACAGATCCGTTAAATCGATTTCGAGACCCGCAACAGGCATCGTCAGATCAAATTTCTCAAGGACTGAGGGATGGATTTCTCCAAAAACACCGATCTTTGATCCATTCACGATTATATCCGCCCTTCTTCCTTTTATGAACGCATCGTCATCGCTTTCTCGGACATTCCATTCGAGTTCGAGTTCGTGCATGATCGCCTGAACAACACTCCTGATTTCGGAAAAGTTGGCTTTAGCGTGTGTCGTGCATGCTGCGAGTCTTAAACGGTTTTTTGTATTGATGACCACGTCTCCTACCTCGAATATCCTCTGTGGCATCTCTTCATGTTTGTTAAACTTCAGAATCTCGATCAGCTTTGGTAAGATGTCCGTTCTAAGAATTGTGTGATCTTCGGTTAGCGGGTGCATTACTGGAACGTAATCCTCCCATGGTTTTGCTTTTCTGTTCATGTATTCGAACATAACCCTTTCATTTGTCAGTGTGAACGTTATGACTTCGGTAAATCCAAGACCGATCATAATTTCTTTGACTATATCTCTAAGATAGTTCCATTCGTGTTCCCTTCCTATCCCCATCGTCTTCGGGTATTCTATCGGAATTCTGTCGTATCCATATCCTATGGCAATATCTTCGATAACATCCCACGGATGCATGATATCCGCCCTGTAGGGTGGAATTCTCACTTCAATCAAGTCTCCGATAATCCTGACACCGAATCTCATCCTTTCAAGAGATTTTACAATATCTTCATCGCTAATTTCAAAACCCAAAAGGGATGAAATCTCTTTCTTCTCGATGTTCATCACTTCCGGAGACATGTTTGGGGTTACCTCTGTCCTGTTGGGATAAATTATCTCAACGCTCTCTATCTCACCGCCTCTGTCGCTGAACATTGCCGCAAGAATTCTTAAAGCCCTATCTACATTTTCGTCAAATCCCGTAACATCTATGAAGAGATCTTTTGTTCCCTCCTTGACTCTCGTTTTCTCGGCATTGATAATAGGCGGGAAGGATATGGCTTCGTTCCTTGAATCCACGATCATCGGATAAAGGTTGTAACCGCTTAAAATATGTCCGTATTCGACACCCTTCGGATGTTTTTCGAGGATTTCTTTAACGCTCATTTCTTCATTAAAATCGAGGGGGACGAAGGAGAAATCTCCATCAACTGCCGTGTATCTTAGGGGGAAGTAAACCTTACTTAAGTCGTGAATTCCTATAGCCATTTTTCTTCGATTTCTTCCGATCGTCCAGTGGAGATCCTCCTGAATTTGGATTATCGATCTAAGAACTTCTTCGTTGATATCTATATTCCTGACAACGCATCCGACTATTCTCGGACGGACCTTCAGAACATTTTCATCAACATAAATTTTCCAATCACCTTTCCTGACTTTGTATTCTATGTAACCCGTTTCTATGTCCATAAAACCTCTTAATGCTCTTGCGACACCTTCTACACTGTAAAGATCGGGACGATTTGGGAAGAATTCAACATCGACGTGATCTTCCTCGACTCTCTCAATATCGCATCCGAGCATCGGTAGCTTTTCCAGAATCTCTTCTCTACTCTTTCCGACCATTTTTTCGAGTTCGTCCCAGTATAGCGTGATAACTGGCATTGCCCTCTCATCTCGGTTGGGAAATATAAGATTTCCTAAACTATATATTCAGGAGGGGAGAAGTTCTTTAAATGCTATGGGTCGAGAAATACCGACCTAAAAAGATTGGAGATGTTATAGCAGATAAAACGATCATAAAAAACGTCCTGACATGGGCTGAAAACTGGAAACGCGGGATAAGGCAGAAGCCTCTCCTCTTAGCGGGACCTCCGGGGACTGGTAAAACCTCCTTAGCCCTTGCCCTTGCAAACACGATGGGATGGGAGGTTGTCGAGCTCAATGCGAGTGATCAGAGGAGCTGGCAGATAATCTACAGGATCGTCGGGGAGGGTGCCTTTAACGAAACCATAAGCGATGAAGGGGAATTTTACAGCTCTAAATCCGGTAGGTTGAAGCTTATAATCTTGGATGAGGTGGACAACATCCACAAGAAGGAGGACTTCGGAGGTGAGACAGCTCTCTTAAAGCTGATCAAAAGAAATCCCCCACAGCCGATAATATTAATAGCGAATGAGCCTTACGCTCTTTCGGCGGAGTTGAGAAAAAACGTAATAATGATCAATTTCAAGAGATTGAACAAAAATCAGATCGTCAAAGTTCTTTCAAAGATTTGCCAAGCAGAGGGGATTAAGTGCGACCCTGAAGCTTTGAATATGATTGCAGAGAATGCTGGTGGAGATTTAAGGGCGGCAATAAACGATTTACAGGCGATTGCCGAAGGTCGGGATTCGATAAAAGCTGAGGATGTTATCACATCAAAAAGAACTCAGGAGATTGACGTATTCAAATTGATGCAGAAGATCTTCAAGACGAAGATTCCAGCCCACGGAGACGCAATGCTGATAGATGTGTCCCCTGAAGATCTTATCGATTGGATTGAGGAGAATCTGCCTTTGGAGTATTCAGGGGAGAAGCTAATGAATGCCTACAAAGTCTTATCGGATGCCGACATATTTTTGGGAAGAGTTAGAAGAAGGCAGTTTTACAGACTTTGGAGGTATGCTACCTATCTTATGACAACGGGAGTTCAGCAAATGAAAAAAGAAACAAAAAGAGGATTTACCCGATACAAAAGCCCATCCCTCTGGAGTAAATTAGCCTATGCTAAGCAGAGGAGAGAGATTTATCTGAACATTCTGAGAAAAATTGGAAGATACAGCCACATGTCATCGAATAAGGCTAAAGAATTCTATCCGTATCTGAAATCCCTTTTAAATTCGCTTGATATTGAGAAGGCCGCAAAAATAGCCGTCTTCTACTCCCTAAGCAAAGATGAAATAGAATTCTTAGTGGGAGAAGAGAAGGGTAGAAAAATCCATGAATTCATCGAAAAGCACAGGATTCATAGAGTAGAGGACGAAGATTTCCTGAAGGGTTTTGCGGTAACCGAAAAGAAAAAAGAAGTCGAAGAAAAGGAGAAAAAGAAGGAAAAGAAAAGAAAGAAGAAAACTAAGGAGACAACTTTGGACTTTTTCACATGATCGAGGAGAAAATAGGGATAAAAACCTACATAACTTCGGAGAAGGGAATCGGCGGGAAGCTCAAGGACAGCCTCGAATACTTTAGGGTTGAGGAGATAGCTGAGATCAAGCTGAATAGGGGAAACTACCTCATTATAAGGGTTGAAAAGAAGAATTGGGATACTTTGAATTTTGTCCGGGTTTTGTCGAACGTTTTAGGAATAAGTCGAAAAAGGATAGGATTTGCGGGGACAAAAGACAAGCGATCAGTATCCATTCAGTATTTTTCAATTTCAAAACCTGATGAGAGGATTATTGAGAAGTTGAGAAAGATCAAATTAAAAGACGCAAAAATCGAGATCGTTGGATTCTCCCCGAAAAGAATCGATCTCGGAGATCTGATCGGCAACAAATTCCAAATACTTGTTAAAGAGGTTACAAGAGACGGAGAGGCGATAGAAAAGATTAGGGAAGAACTGGAAGAGAAGGGAATTCCAAACTTCTTTGGAAAGCAGAGATTCGGAACTTTGAGATACATAACCCACGAAGTCGGAAAGCAAATAGTTTTGAAAAATTACGAGGAAGCATTCTGGATTTATGTTGCGAAACCGGTTGAAACGGAGAATGAAGAGATAAAAAAGATAAGAGAGGATCTATGGAATGAAAGGGATCCCATGATCGGGTTAAGGGAGTTTCCCAAGCATCTTGTTTACGAAAGAACTTTGTTACAGAAACTGAGAGAGGGAAAAAGCGAGCTTGAAGCCCTTTTGTCCCTTCCGAAGAGTTTGAAGATGCTGTTTATTCACGCTTATCAGTCGTATATTTTTAATTTGATCCTATCAGAGAGGATAACTGAATTTAAAACCCTAAAGAAAATCGAATTGGATGATTTTGCAGATTTCAAAACGGTAAGAGGATACATCATACCCGCGGAGGAAGTATCCGTTGTCAAACCTTTCAATCGAAGGAGAATTGAATTTCTTTTATCAAAGGGTTACGCTTTTTTGGCTCTCCCGCTCCCCGGATACGAGACCCTGCTAATGGGATGGTGCGGTGAAAAGCTGAGGGATTTGTTAGAAACCGAAGGGGTGAAATTAGAAGATTTCAAAGGGGAATACCCAGAATTCTCATCGAAGGGTGGTTTAAGGGTTGCAGATATACCGTTTGACTTTAAAAATCTTCGTTACGAAGTGAGAAACAGAGAAGCGGAATTTGAATTCTTCCTACCTAAGGGGTGTTTTGCAACTACCTTTTTGAGAGAATTTTTGAAAGAGGAGCAACCACCTTTGTGATAGGTCTTCGGGACGGTCAAAAGCTCAGAGCTCTCAGTCCTAAATTAGTCTGATTTAATCTGTGTGTTCTAATTTAAATACACTTTTTATAGCATTGTCCGACTTTTATCCTTTCCTCCAAATTTAAAGACTCCTCTTCGCTTTGTATCGATTAACACCAGAATTTATTAAGGTATTCTTCGAAAATATTTATCTCTGCCTTGCCAGATACATTAAATTAACCAAATACACCTTGCAGAGATCTTCTCAGTAAAATTAAGGTCACGAGAAAGAGAACAAAAGACACAGATATTGACAGAGACGTTGCCGCGTCCACCATCGAGAGTGAGGATTTAACTATCGATGTCAAAGGTGACGGATTTAAAGAGATAAGCGATAGGATTACGGGGAACATTATCACAGAAAAAACAAACTGGGCTTCGGTTCTTCTTTTGAATTTAATAACGGTCAATAGGGCGAGAGAAATTATCAACAGATAAAAAAATACCGAAGACGCGAAGGTTAAAGGGACGTTGATCTCGATTCCGTTTGCAATCAATCCAGCAATCCAGAAAGATGTGAGGGAAAGCGACACGATAAAAGTGGAAAGAACTTTGCCAGCGACAAAATTTCCAATACTAACACAGCAAAGCAAAAGCTCGATTGTGTTTTTTTCAAACTCTTCACAAAAAACATCTATAACGTAGATACTCGATATTACCGCCGTTAGTATCGCCATGAGGGGAATAAGAACGAGATATATTATCTCAAACTGCAACGAAAAGCCTTCGGGAATTTCCACATACTTTTTTCCGTTATAGGCTTTAATGTTCAGCGTGGGAATCCCCCTTTCCGCTCTTAACCTGTCCTGATATTCCGTTAGAATTTTCCTTAATGTCGGTATGATTTTTATGGATTTAATTTCCTCTTTTGGAATGAAAACGTCGATGTAATTTGTCCCGCTGATGTTTTCGTTAATTAAAAGAACGGCGTCCACCTCTCCTTTCTTTAAAGCTAAAAGAGCCGAGTCGAGGGATTTATACTTCACGCACGGTGTCCTGCTTTCGAATAACGGAGCCTCCCCTACCAAACCCAATCTAATTTCGGATTGAACGCTTGGGCTGTAGAGTATAGTTAATCCTATGGCGATAATCTTTGAGAGTGAGGATATCGCTAAGAGTAAAAGTATCGCTAAGATTATCGTTTTCTCGTTCGTCAAAGCTTTTAAATCTTTTTTTGCTATCGCAAAAGCATCCATACTATCAACCCGTTGTATGTTGTATGAAGCGATGAAGAAAGAATTAACGCCCTTTTGAACCCGAATTCCATGGTGAGTGCAAACACCATCGCAAACAGCACATGAGCAAAAAGGGGTATCAAAAAGAGCCCAGCAAGTGCCGTTGAGATATAGTTGAACAAAACAAGCTTTTCGCCTATAAAAAACCCGGTTGCCGATAGTATAGCCGAAACGTAGGGGTTTAAATTATTCATGGATGCGGTGTATATAAAAAGTCCTTTAAAGAATTCTTCAACCACCGCAAGGGCAAGCAGGACAGGTATGTAGTAGTTTCTCAAAGGAAACGCGACCGTGACGAGAAATAACTCCATTAGAAGAACAAAAGGTATTGATAGTGCCGTGAAGAGGGGGACTTTATGATATCCGTTGTTAATCCTTGCGGTAACATCAACGATCTTTCCCAAAATGCTGCGAGCTTGCATAAACTCAAAAGACTTTGACGTAATCAGAAGAAGAACGACCGCCATGAGAATCAGATGGAAAGTCGATGCGATTAAATACGAAACCTCTACATCTTCCCCCCTTACACAATGCATCAGAAGTGAAATGGGGGATAAGGTGGGAATGAAACTGAAAACCGCGGGTAGAAGGAGGTATGCTGTTACGATGAGTGAAACGACAACCGAGATAAAGGAAAGTTCTCTGTAACTCCTCGAAATGAAAACGATGAACGCATCGATGGAGACCATCAGCAAACCCACCGAGAAGACGATAAGAAAAATAGCCAAATTTTTAAAAAATACTGTGATTAGGAGGGAGAACGCAGAAATCAAGGTAATGTAGGGAAGTAATTTTCCTGTAAGATAGCTCCATTCAGATGTTACGGTTAAAAGAACCTCTATCCTCCCCTTCAATTTATCTTCCATGAACGATGAGGAAAAGATCTGCGAAATGAAGTATAGAGGTAGGAGGATTGCAAAGGCATAAACAAATTTCTCAAAGAGAATCGGGGGTCTTAAATTTTCGGGTAGGTAGTATTCCGTTTCGATGCCCCTTTTACTCTCTTTAACTTCTGTGACTTCGGTTATGTGAGGTGTTTCCATTTTTTGTGGTTG
>CBEWZU010000083.1:0-6988 GCA_965561205.1 uncultured Archaeoglobaceae archaeon
TTCCTTTACCACAGCCCTAAACTACCATCTCCTTAAATCCTTCTGGGTAATTCCTCGGCTTTATTGGATTTAAAACAAATGTCCTACCACATACCTTGCATTTATACCTCTGTCTCTTTTCTCCCGTTTTAGTGAAATAATACCCCCCATCTTAACTACTTCCATCGATTTACAATGTGGTCATATCATTGTCTATTATACACCTAAATCAAATATAAACGTTATGGTAACACTACCCCAGATGCAATTTCCAAATATTTCGAACTTTATAAACAAATTAAACTAACTTTAAATCTTGATCTCTTTATCTATCGGGCCGAGCTTTTTAATCTTTTTCACAAAGTTGTTGAAGTCCTCGGCGATGCCGCTCGCCTCTCCGGCAGAGTGCCAGATTGCCGTAACCCTTTCGGGATTTATTCCGATTTCCTTCAGGGCTTCCTTTATCGCTTTTACCCTTTCGAGAGCGTGGTAGTTTCCGACCTTGAAATGGCACTCTCCAAGTCTGCATCCCGAGACGATGACGCCGTCAATTCCCTTTTTTAACGCCCTTAAAATCCATTCGGGATCCACCCTGCCAGAGCACAAAACCCTGATAATGCGGATGTTCGGCTCGTATTGGACTTTTGTTGTTCCTGCAAGGTCTGCGGCTCCATAGCTACAGAAGTGACAGGCAAACACCAATATTAAGGGGTCTGCATTCCTCTCCTCCGCTAATGCATCTATCATCGCAGTTATCGCTTTTTCGTTAAAGAATCCCATATCTATCGCATCCGCGGGACATGCCGCGGCACACACTCCACACATCACGCAGGCGTTTGGATCGATCTTCGCCTTTTTGTCCTCTATAAAGGCCGCATTGAAGTTGCAAACCTTCGCACAGAGACCGCAACCGATGCACTTATCCGTATCGACGTAAGCGTTGTAGGGGTCGAATTCCGCCCTCTCCCTCACAATTAGCTCTATAGCTTTTGCAGCGGCCAATCCAGCCGATGCCACGCTGTCTTGGATGTCCTTGGGGCCGCTCGCTGTTCCCGCCAAAAATATCCCCTTAACGTCGGTCTCTGCTGGTCTCAGCTTCGGATGAGCCACTTCGTAGAATCCATCCTCTCCAACGGATATCCCGAGCTTCGTTGCAATATCCGTGTTACCTTCCATACCTATCGAAAGGACGACCAAATCGAATTCCTCTTCGAAAACCTCTCCAAGGAGTGTGTTTTCATAGCACACGACCAAATTTCCGTTATCTTTTTCGTAGATCTCTCCAACCCTCGATCTTATGAATCGAATTCCCTTTTCCTGAACTCTACTGTAGAACTCCTCATACATCCTTCCGAATGCTCTTATATCGATGTAGAACACCGTGATTTCGCTCTCAGGGTAACGCTCCTTTATAGCAAATGCATTTTTCAGAGTTGCCATACAGCAAACACGGGAGCAATATCTGTTCGTCTTTTCGTCCCTGCTTCCAACGCACTGGATGAACGCAATCCTCTTGGGGACTTTTGAGTCGGATGGTCTTAAAAGCTCACCCATCGTGGGTCCCGAAGCCGACAAAAGCCTTTCAAGTTCCAAGGTTGTTATGACATTCTTGAACACACCGTATCCGTATTCTTCTTTTCTTCGAGCGTCAAACGGTTTGTATCCTGTGGCAACGATTATCGCACCCACTTCGATCTCGATCTCCTCAGGTTTTTGGCTGAAGTCGATCGCCCCCGGCTCGCAAGCCTTTTCGCACAATCTGCATCCTATACAGTGCTCCCAATCTATCGCCGCATACAACGGAGTTGACTGGGGGATAGGGAGATAAATCGCCTTGCGGATTCCAATAGTGTAATCGAACTCGTTAGGGACTTCAATGGGACAAACACTACTGCAATCGTCTATGCATCCCTTGCACTTTGTTTCGTCAACATATCTTGGATGCTTGATAATCTTGAGTTTGAAGTTGCCGACGTGCCCTTCACAATCCTTAAGTTCGGCGTTCGTTATCACCTCTATATTCTCGTGGTTGAAAGCTTCGCTCATTTTTGGTGCTAAAATGCAGATTGAACAGTCATTCGTCGGGAAGACCTCGTTCAGCGTTGCCATCTTTCCCCCGATTGTCGGAGTTTTTTCGATTAGATACACTTTTATCCCGGCATCCGCTACGTTCAAAGCGGCTTCTATCCCTGCAACGCCACCTCCGATGACGGCAACCGCCCTTTTCACACTCACATGTCTCCTTGAGAGAGGTTGCAAATTCCTGACAGCAGCCACAGCCATTCTGACGATATCCTTAGCTTTTAGCGTTGCCGATTTCGGTTTTTCTTGATGAACCCACGAGCACTGCTCTCTTATGTTCGCCATAAAAACCATGTAGGGGTTTAAGCCGGCTCGAATCGCCGCTCTTCTAAAGGTAACTTCGTGGAGTTTCGGACTGCAAGCGGCGACCACGATTGCATCGAGATTGTGATCCTTAATCGCTTGGATTATCTCCTCTTGACTGCTATCGGAGCATGCGTATTTTAAATCGGTAGCATAAACAACATCTGGAAGATTTGATGCATAATTTACAACTTCTTCGACGTTAACAACTCTCGCAATATTCAAACCACAGTGACAAACAAATACACCGATTCTCATCTATGATTTAGGGGATTAGGATTGTTATTAATAATTTTGTTTTTGTTTGTTAACGCATAAATATTAATTGATACAACCCGTCGCCATTATAATCAACCGGCTCTTCCAAATTCAACCGTAATCTAAAACTTTAAATACAATTACCCCCTCTCACCACTCATGGCAGAGGAGGCAGTAGTGTATGTAGGACAAAAACCGATAATGAACTATGTTTTGGCAACCCTGACCCAGTTCAATGAGGGAGCGAAGAAGGTCGTTATAAAGGCAAGAGGAAAAGCAATAAGCAGAGCTGTCGATGTGGCAGAGATCGTCAGAAACAGATTCATGCCAAACGTAAAGGTTGAGAACATAAGTATCGATACGGAGGAACTTGAAAGTGAACAAGGTAGAATTGTAAACGTTTCTACGATTGAAATAACTCTCGTAAAAGAGGAGTAATTTTTGTTTTTTATCTTTTCATTACTTGCGAGCTACTCCACGACTAATTGGTGGCTTCACGCTTTTCCACTCCAACTTCTTTAACAGCTCCAGAGCTTCAGTGTTTAGGGAGGGGTTACAACAGCCCCCAACCTCGTTTAATTGTATCAACTCCAAAAATATTGCTTTTCTACCAAAGATAATAATCCACACCTCCTAATTCATCTCAAAGTTAAAACAGTAATCTTAGTGACGTTTTGTAAGGTATTAATTTTCTTTTTTGGAGTGAGACGAATTTCGCTTTGATCAAACATTTTAAAATTTTGCATTATTATAGTATAAGTTTTTAATATTTATTTTGAGATTCGGCGAGTTAAGTAGTTGTTGTAATTATTTTGAGGTTTATTCTTGATGAAATTGTTTTGATTTTTGATTGGATGGATGATAAGAAAGTAAATTAGAAAAGATTGGAAGGATAAAAATCGGGCATCTTTATAAATGGTTTGCATTACCGAAGTTATCAGAACATATTTAAATCAAATACAAGTTTAACAAAGTTTATATACTAAATAAACCCCAGATTACCCAATGCTTAAATCAGACTAATTTAGGATTGAAAACAAACGTCTTCCAAATCGGTGATTTCTCAAACTTCATTGCTTAAATCAGACTAATTTAGGATTGAAAACAAACGTCTTCCAAATCGGTGATTTCTCAAACTTCATTGCTTAAATCAGACTAATTTAGGATTGAAAACGGAATTAAGCTATTTAAAATATTATCTATGTCCGAGGCTTAAATCAGACTAATTTAGGATTGAAAAATAAACGGATACCACAAGCGGAGGAAGGGATTTCTTTACGCTTAAATCAGACTAATTTAGGATTGAAAACATACCACAAAGTGCTAATGTGAAAACTCTCTTTTGCTTAAATCAGACTAATTTAGGATTGAAAATATACTATCTTGGAGGCACTCACACAGGGAGCTAATCAGGCTTAAATCAGACTAATTTAGGATTGAAAGGCAATTTTAGCCTTAGATAGCGACTACCAGCTTCTGCTTAAATCAGACTAATTTAGGATTGAAAGCCCGCTCGTATTTTATGTAGTTTAAGCCGATCTGGTTCGCTTAAATCAGACTAATTTAGGATTGAAAGTGAAATTGAGGGCGTAACAGATGTTCTCGTGCAGGAAGAGCTTAAATCAGACTAAAATATGATCAAAAGAGATGTCTCCAACCTTTATCCTCTAATTCAATTAGTTTACCGTCCTTTTTCAACCAAACTCCTTTTTTTTCTACAGTCTTACCAATTACACTAAAATTAAAACCTATTTTTTTTAGATTTTCTTTGTTAATTGTGAAAATAAGCTCAAACTCCTCACCTGAACTCAGTGCAACATCTATGGGATCGAACTTATTTTTTTCACAAAAAAGCTTTACCTCCCTGCTTATGGGAATCCTGTCACTATAGATAATTAATCCGACGTTGCTCATTTCAGAAATTATCCTTAACTCCTTTGAAAGTCCATCACTTACATCAATGGCACAAGTAGCGTGCTTTGATAGCTCATAACCTTCTACAAATCTCGCATAAGGTCTCACAAGTTTTTCAAACAAAACTTTTGCAATTGTATCATCCACTCTAAGATCTTCCAAGACAGCTTTCAAGGCACATAGTGGCCTACCAAATTCACCCGTTACACAGATGAGTTGGTTTGTCTTGGCATTCTTCCTCAGAAGTAGATTCTCGGCAAATCCCAATGCGATTCCATCCACTATAAGTTCCTTAGCTTCATTAGTATCCGCTGACAGTAATTTCATCCCGTAATAATCGAGGGCTTCAGAAATCCCTTTAAATAAATCTTTGATGGAATCAGTATCTCTCCTAGTACCTACGGAAAAGGCGAAAAACTTCGGTTTAGCACCCATTGCCGCCAGATCGCTAACATTCATAGTTACAGTCTTGAATCCAGCATCTCTTAGACTCATTATCGGAACGTAATCTGTTGATTCGACAAACATATCATTAGTCAGGACGAGCCACCCGTCATCCATCGGAAAAAATCCGCCATCATCTCCAAGTTCTTTTGATTTGAAAATACTCATTCCAATTTTTATAATTTCATCTTCCATTGGATTATTATAGCTTTTTGAGAATTGAAATATATTTCGGCGGAACAAAATCCGTTGTGTAGACTTTACCCTTCTTTCTTATTTCATATCCATCGTTTATCATATTTTTTGCGTTAATAGTTAAGATAACGGGTTTTTCTGAATATCTTTTTCCAACCTCGATCGCATCTTCCACAGTTTCGGAGAGGTGAACTTCTCTACGTTTCATCGGTAATAAACCATTCCGCAGTATGCTTTCCAAATTCTTCGGAGATGTTCCATGATACAACAACGGTGGGATTTCTCCAGAATCACTCCATCTGTGATTAACGGGAACGGTATGCCCGTATTTAGCTCTTATCTTATCACCAACTATCTCAAATCTACCTTTTTTATCGAGATGGATCAAAGCTTTTAAGGAAATTTCATCTATTCCATACCTTTCTCTCAAGATATTCAAAACTTTTTTGAAGTCGGTAAATCCACTTTTATCCAAGTTTAGCCCAAACTTTTCGGGGTAATGCCTAAGCAATCCACTCAAAAACTTGCTAACTTTAATTCTTGTTTTACCGTCTAAGAGAATCCTACCATTACCGCATTTACATTTTCCTTCGAAAAAACCGCACTTCTCACAGTAACCTATCTCCATAAACGTTTTCAATTTTCTCTATAAATTCGGGAAGCTCCTCGACGGATCGGATGTATCTTTTTACAACTGACATTATTCTCGTTCTAATCGTCACGTCTTTGAATTCAATAATTCTTTCCAATTGCTTTAAAATTCTTTCACCTCGATAATCCCAGTCGGTTAATATCACAGCTTCTCTACAACCCAATTTATCAACTAAGACGCTGTTTGGTATTTTAGATATTTCGATAATTTCCCCTTTAATACCGAGATTTTTCAATGCGATTTTATCCCTTTTTCCTTCTACTATCACAACAGAGCCCCTTTCGCATTTAACCTTGAGATCTTCAATAGCTTTTAATAAGATCTTATAATCTTCTAAGCTTATCATAGACTTCCCTTTCACTACTTTTAATTAAGACGACCTTGTCTCTTGATTTTTTCCCAGATATGATTGTCACATTGCTTTCGAAAAACTTAGACAAGAACTTTTCGAGTTCCCTATTTGCCTTCCCTTCCGAAGCTGGCGCCTTCACCCTAACTACAATTGCCTTTTTCCATTCATTATAGCCATCGATTTTATTTTCTTTTGAATTGGGGATAACATAAACTTTTATCTTAACATCCCCACGATCAACATCCACAAAAGTCAACAGGTTGAATAAAATATAACCTTTACCATTTATCATGATTCATCACAGACCCTCCCCCCTTTATTTCTTGTGGAACTCTAAAACAACACTATCAAAAAATTTATTGAAACAAAATTTGATAAAATCTCTCCCCTTAAGAAAATACTTGGAAATTTCAGATTTAGAGAAGAATAAACCAAAGAGAAACTTCTGTTTATTACCTGAAGCATTAAAAATACTTAAAATAAAAAATCAGAAGACTTCTAAGGATATTAATTGAGATAGTGCCATTACGCCACATTGTAGATATTCAAAATACCAATTAAATCGCCCTTCTCTACATACTCCTCTGATGTTGGAAGAAAAACAGCGGATACCAATTTCCTATCTTCCTCAACTAATGCTGGCCGGCTCGTAGCAGCATCCAACGAAATTCCTAAAGCATTGTTTTCTTCCTAATAATGATTGAGCAAGAGTGCTTGTTGGAAGGTATATATTCGTTCGAAGAGTTCAAAATTACTTTATTTAATTTATCTAAAAAACTTAAGCTTACACTCTTGTCTAATAGGTTTCC
>CBEWZU010000084.1:0-6826 GCA_965561205.1 uncultured Archaeoglobaceae archaeon
AAAAATATTAATCAAAATTTTTTAAAAATTTAAAATTTATCTTGATGCTCCCGAAACCGTCGGGATTCTTCCAAGTTTCTTCAATCCCTCGTATCCTTCAGTTTTTATTATTTCGTAGACTTCTGCTTTAAGAGCAGTAATCTTAATAAGATCCAAGAATGCGTGGGCAAAGCTTCCGTGGATGAAAGACCAGTATATTGCCAAGAACACGACTCCCAAGGAAAGCAGTATTGCGGTTAAGGGATCTGCGTGGGGAATTGATGTAATGAATTTAGGCCATGCGGTTGGATCTCTGAAGAGGAGGTAGTAGTTAATCCCCGTGAGAGTTCCGAAGATTATAAGTCTTTTTATGAGGCCGCTCTTCTCGTGTTCGGCGGCTTCTGTTGCTCGCTTAAGAAGACCCATTTTTGCGAGAGTTCTCCTTACTCTGAACATCGGATACATGACTATTGGTGCAACGGATAACAGCGCTATGACCATAATCGGAAAGACAAGAGAGTCCAGAGTTTTTATTATAGCTGGATCGAGGGAAATCCATCCCAAATCTGCCAAGTAACCGGGGATTGCACAAGCTCTGCTTATCGTAACCAGAATCATGACAATAGCCATTGCGAGCTTGATCACATAAGGTCTCGTGTATGTCGTTCCAACAGCACCGATCTGAACACCTATGAGGGATGTGGCGAGAATGAGCGTCGTCAGTCTGAAGTCAACGGCTCCAAGGAGATATGCCCATGTAAAAGTTCCTGTCGATCCCATGACAAAGGCTATACCGAGTTCGGTTCCGCTTGCAACGGTGCTTGGTGCCCCTATTACGTAGATCATCGATGGAACTCCTATAAATCCTCCTACGGCTATCGTTGCCGCCAAGAATCCTGTGCCGAATCCTAAGGGAATTGTTAGCCATGCCGACTGTCTCCTCTTTGCAATCTTGAACTCAATCATCGGTGGAATATTGAATTTCTCTTCGAGTTTCTTGGCAAATTTAGGTTCCGTATCCTCAATACCCTCTCTCTTTGCTTTGATAACATCTCTGAGACAAATGGCGGCTACCGTTGGCAAGACTATAAGGAATGCTATGCTAACGTAGAGGTTTGTCCCCGTTGGTCCCAGCAGCTCAAGAATATATTTCTGAACCTGAATACCTACCTGAACACCGGCTATTGCGGAAACTGCCATTAGAAGTGCGAGTTTTGGATCTAATTGCTTTAACTTCCATCTTCTCCATGCACCAATCATAGCTTTTGGGAATTTATGGCACATATTCGATGCAACGGCGATGGGGCCGGGCGTTCCGATGGACATCATGCCCGGTGTGAGGACGAAGGCTCCACCGCTACCTATGAAACCGCTCAGAGTTCCTCCGAAGAAACCAAGTGCGAGTAGAAAGAGTGCTTCATACAGTCCGATATTTATGAACATGTCTGGAGTCATTGCCGCTCCGCCCTGTGCGAACGCGCCACCCATATCTTTCACCTCCTACAAAAAAATTTTATGTGATAATCTTATTTCACTATCAAAACTGGAGTCTTAGCGTGTTTTGTAACTTCTTCAGAGACGCTTCCCAACAGCATCTTTTTAAAAGTCGAAAGGCCACGAGCACCCATAATGATTAGATCGGGAGCCAACTCTTTTTCAGCTTTTAATATTCTTTCAGCGGCTATACCAAAATGCATGTCGTAGAACTCTACATCAACTCCGGCATTCTTAAGCCTGTTTATAGCATTTTCAACTATTTTCTTACCTTCTTCTCTGAGTTTTCTGTAAAATTCTTTTTCCACCTTTTCGTCCATAGGGATGGGATCCAAATCTACGGTGTAGAGAATGAACACTTTGGAGTTTGTTATTGAATTCGCAAGATTGATTACGTAGTCTACAGTTTTAAGATAATCGACGTCATTTCTCAGAATAAGTAGTATCCTTGATATCCTAGGTATTCTTGGATTCTCAGTTTCAACACTTGCTCTTTTTTCTACCTCAATCATACACACCACCACCTACTGGATATATAATCTATATACCGTCTTCATATATATATTTTCCTATATCACGATTAAATTGCATTATTATGGTATAATATTTTTATTATCTATTCAAATTTTTTCACAGAAGTGTGGATTGTTGAGCACAATTCTTACTTAATAAAAGGTATGCGAAAAAATTAACATATATGGTATAAAATCATATTACGAAATATTATTATGATTTATCATTTAATAAATTATCGAAAATTTTAAGTAGTTTTGTAGGTAAAGATTACTTTATAAGAATTTATGTTGAGAGGGGATGAATAATGATAGAGTCTTATGAAAATATGTCCGAGAGAAACACATTCAAAAGGATTTCTGTTCTTTTAGATAAGAAGACATTTGAAGCACTAAATAAACTTATGCAGAGAAAACACCTAAAGATATCAGATGTAGTAAGATTATCTATTATGCATTATTTTCAGCATGAAGTTGGAGAAAAGTCGAACTTGGATGAACTTGAAAAAATAGCTCAACAACTGACTGATGGTTCACACTTGGTTATAGATCTCGAAACGCTAATAGCACTGCTTAATGAACCAAACAATAAAAAATTAGATAGACTATGGGAGATTGCTGAAAGAGATGGTTTTAAACAGGGAACATACTACAAAAGCATAGGTATCAACGATTTTGTTGAGATCCTAAGGCAGATGGAACTGAAAAACTGGTTTAAATTTAGAATGGAGACCGAAAATTGCTACTTGTTGATATTACCCGCACCGGAATTGCAAAAATATCTCAAGCACTTCATAAAGGGTCTGTCTGAAGCCCTTAATATAAAAGTAAAGGTAAAGGAAATAGGTGAGAGAAATCTCATCATTAGAGTAGATTAAGACAAAACTCAGAAAAATTTATTACTTCCCCTTAAAGTCATAACTATATGAGACCATTTATTGAGGTAACTAAACCAAAGCAGACAATGCTACTCCTTGTTACATTCATTGTTGCATATATAGTCGCATCAGATGGCATTAATTTAATACATTTTATGATTTCTTTTTCAGCTGTAGCACTTGCAGTCTCAGGAACCACCGCAATAAACATGGTGTTTGATTACGATATAGACAAAATCATGAAGAGGACTTCGGTAAGACCCCTCCCCTCAGGCAGGCTTGACAAGAAAACATGTCTCCTCTACGGTTTCACCCTCTTAGTTATCGGTATTATTATCGGTTACACCATCAATCCTCTTTTCGCGTATCTTCTCTTCTTAGGATTCTTTATCGATATTCTGATATACACGATCCTATTAAAAAGAAAAACACCCCTTTCGATTATTATCGGAGGGATCGCGGGAGCGATTCCCTCCTTAGCTGGATGGGTTGCCGCAAGCGGCAACATAAGCATCGAGGGAATTCTTCTTGCATCGATTGTTTTCTTATGGATTCCATCCCACATCTGGTATCTTGCGATGTATTACTACGAAGACTTCAGAAAAGCAAAGATCCCGGCAATGCCAATCGTTGCTGGTATGCAAAAAACATCTTGGATGATTGTGCTAAGCGCTTCAGCCATGCTCGTTGTTACAGCATCTACAGCCTTCTTTCTATCATTCAATGCATACCTGACGATACTGATCTCGATGATTACTCTCTATTTCATCGTGAAATCATTCAAATTCGCAATAAATCCCTCCAAAGATAACGCGATGCACATGTTCAAACTTGCCAATATCACTTTGTTCGCACTATACATGGCGATATTCCTGAGCAGGGTGATACTATGAGAGAAATAACTGAGGAATGGGTTGATCATCTTCTCTCGAACTATCCGATTAGAGTTATAGAAGTTGACGAATACATCAGAGAATGTGCCGGAAAGATCATCAAAGCGATTTTAGATAGATACGACGGAAGGAAAGTGGATGCTGACGAATTCGAAAATGCTGTTGACGATCTCATGAGGTATATCGCGAGCGGGCAGGAAAGTCCCCGTGAAGCGATGCAAAAGCTCTTTGCTCTTAAAGAAATTTTCGTAAAAAGAAAATACGATATTGCTAAGATAAATAAAATAATTGACGAATTTCTATGCATTGCTTTCGAGCATTACGTTTTATGTAAGTCACATATATATGAACTCAGAATTAAAGAGATAAAAAACGAGAACGAAATGTTGAGAAAAATAATGGAATACGCAGAAAAATACTACCGAGACAAAGAGCAGTAGCAAAATTTTATTAATAAGATGCCAAATTATGTCATGCACTACGTTGGATTGGACATAGGAACCAACTACACAAAGGCTACTGCTAATGGTGAAAGTGTCATTATCTTCCCGAGTTTGGTTGTTTACGGTGAAGAGAAAGAATGGAGTCTCAAAGGTGAAGAAAGAGACGTTTACGTTGGAGAGGATGCCGCATACATGGCTCAGAGTATGGAAAACGTAGAAGTTCTAAGACCCCTCCATGAGGGGAGATTGATGCACGAGTCTTATATCGAACTTGCGAGACACGCTTTGAAATTACTAAATATAGATAACGAGAAGATAATAGCTACGGGATTACCCGTAAAGAGTTCAAAAAAGGAACGAACCGAACTGACAGCGGAACTTAGAAATGCCCTAAACTGTGAAGTCTTATTGCTGCCACAGCCCGTTGGAACGATGGCTTTTATGAATTTAAGCACTGGAGTCTGCATTGATATAGGGTTTGGAACGACTGATGCAATCGTTTTAGCGGATATGGAATATCTAAAGGGTGACACACTTCTCGTTGGAGTAGATAAGATCTATGAAAACATGGAGATGATTATAAGAAACAAATTCGGTATCTCCATCACTCCCGAAGAGATGGCAATGCTCCTAAGTGATGAAAACTACGAAGTCGGTAGAGTTAGAGGCGGAAAAAGAATCTCGGTTAGAAGAGAAGATATATTCGAAGAATACAAAGAAAACATGAAATCGTGGGTTGAAAGAATAGTAAACAGGGCGAATCTACTCCTCGAAGGTCTGTCTATCTCTTTAATAGACAACATAGTCCTAACGGGAGGCGGTGCAAAACTCCCAGGAGTTTTCGAAGAATTTTCAGAACATTTCAAAGATCTCGGGGAAATAAAAATCCCTGATGATCCAGTAACTGCAAATGCCAAGGGGTTTTACAAGCTTGCAAAGCTGTTTTCGGAGGAGAAAGTAGAGGAAAAGACGGAGAGAGAAAAAAAGATAGAGGGGAAAGAAAAAGAAAAAAAGAGTAGGAAGAAATGAAGATAACGATAGATATTCCAAAAGATATCGAAAAGAGCTTACTGAAAAAATGTGAAGAGACAAATCTATCTCCAAGCGAGTTCATTATATCCCTTTTAGAATGGTATTTCTTTAAAAGGAAGACCGATATTCCTTCGGAAGTGGCTGATTTCGTTAAATTCGCGAAAAGAAAGGGGATTGAAAAGGCTAAGAACTGTAAATACAGCGATGGAAAGTTTTGTGCTTTGGAGACTTTCACAAGGCTCGATATAGATGCTGAACCGCAAATGATTAACCCCTTTAACTGTCTTTTCTGCACGTATTTTGTCAGGAAAGATATGGAAGAGAAAAAAAGAAAACTTAGCTTTGATGATGCAGAAAAAGCTTATAACATTGCGAAACTTGCCGCAAAACTTGTAGTGGAAATTTACGGAGACCAATTAGGTTACAGACCTAAGATGAAATTAGAGCAAAAGCAGAAAGAGATAAAAAAAGATGATCTCAAAAAACTTCTCGAAAATTGGTAAGATCAGCGTAAACATTAACGGAGACTTCGATGACGAAATTCTGTTAGATAAACTTAAAAGGATCGAGAATCTTGTAAACATCGTATGGATAGGCGAAGCCGATTTTCTAAGGGATCCCTTTCAGGTTGCAAAGCTATTTCTCGAAAACTCCGAGATAAATGTGGGATTCGGAATACTTAGAGCGAGTAATTGCGGGAGAATTATCAAAGAACTCGGTAGGCTTAATTCTGACAGAATTTTCGTGGGACTAGCTCATCCGAGGACAAAACTGGTTTTAGATTGCATTAAAAGAATAAAAGAGAAATACAGATTTCCAATCTTTTGTGGGGCGACCGGCAGGAAAAACATAAGCATTCTGTCTCAAGTGGCGGATGGAATGCTTTTAAACCACATTTCACCAAAGCACGTCTCTTGGGCTCTAAAGTTTAGTAAATCCGATTTTAACGCCGCTTACGGACCTGCATTGATTTTGCCAAGCGAATTTGAACAGGATTTGGTTTTGGCGGCAGCAATTGTAATGGGAAGCAGTGAAACCTTTTTAAAGGAGATGGGATACTGGGATGTTTATCAAGAGATATCCAAGGTAGATTTGTTCCGATTGGTAGATTTGAGGCACAAAGGTGACATTACTCACGAAAAAGATTACAAAATCCTGTTAAAACACAGGAAAACTCTTTTAGAGAATTTCACCCTATCCGGCAACTTTGAAGTCTTCGTTGAGAAGCTGAAAAACGTAATTAATCTGTGCGATCACGTGGTGCTTTCAGATCCCTTTTTCAGGGAGGAAAATTTTGATAAATTGTTAAAAAAGATTAAATTATTCCTCATCTGAGGACGATTCGGTCTCAGTTTCGGTCTCTCCGCCCTTCTCTTTCTCAAGTCCCTTAGCTGCGATGACGTCATCGATTCTCAGAATCATTATCGCAACCTCTGTAGCGGAGCTTATTGCTTGCTTCTTGATCCTTAGCGGCTCAAGGACACCCAGCTCTCTCATGTCAACGACTTTACCGCTGAAGACATCAACTCCAGCGTAAACATTGCCCTCTTCATGGGCTTTCTTAAGTTCTACGAGTATATCGATCGGATCGAGAC
>CBEWZU010000085.1:0-6282 GCA_965561205.1 uncultured Archaeoglobaceae archaeon
GCGGATCTCGAAGGGAACGGCAAGTTATATATGTTCATAGGTGTCGGAAGTGGTGAGATATACGTGTTTAAGAATGTGGGAACAATAGATCAACCATACTGGCAAAAAATAGACACTTTTGAAAAGTCTATGGATCCAAAAGCCGAAATGAATGGAATACCTCAAAAGATAACGACTGGAATTGACAAGTTAGACGAGGACTGTGTGGCTGGATTTGCCGCTCCATCCTTTGTTGATATCAACAACGATGGTAGAACAGACCTTTTCATTGGAAGTGAAGATGGTTATGTTTATTATATCAAGAACCATGGCTCAGCATCATTACCGAAATATCCAATTTGGAAATCTGGAGCCGAAAAAATGCTATTAGCAACATGGTTCTGGGGGCCAGCCTACTACCCAGAAATTGATAGATTAACAATGGTCAACGTAGCAACATTCTACCAAGACTATTACGCTGATATCATATTAAATACTGAACCTAAATACCGGGATGAAGTTGCCTATGTGATCGCAAACGATAGACCATCAAATCTTAGGATGCTTGCTGACAGGAATGCTGGGAACCTAACTGTGATAAATGCAGCGTCGATTTACGAGATTGCAGATAAGGTCAAATATGCCAAGATACTAGAAAAGGAGGACTACACAACCTTACGCTACAAAACTGAAAGCGGTTGGTGCGAGTTACCGAAAGAAGTTTACTATAAGTACCTCGTTATGTTCAATAGGTACTTGTTAGCACCTTGGGCATGGCCAGCTCGGTATAACGGGCAATTCTACAGAACATTCCTACCATACGATACCACTTACAATGTGTCTTTGTATGAAAGAGTTGGGAATGCTAAAACTTTGTACGAGGCAGCCTATCTCGTTGATTACTGGATAAGAGTTGACATTGGAGCTTGGTGGCACTTCGGAACTAAATATTGGAAACCTCCAGGCTGGTATAATATATACTTGCATGCGGCAGATCCGGAGTGGGCTATATTATGCGGAGAATTTTCAATTCTTTATGAAGTTGCAGCAAGGTCAATGCTTATCCCAACAATAAATATAGTTGATATAGCTGAGGATCACCAGTTCAACAACTTCTGGTATGAAGGTTGGCATCATGTAGATGCCTCCTCGGGCAGTTCAGGCATTAATGGAACATGGGTTGAGTACTTTGACAGTCCAGACGGGCTTGGAGGCTGGTACAAAGAAATAGGATTTTCGTATCCTATAGAATGGGAGGAAAACGGTAGATATGATGTTCCATGGCGCTCAAAACTTGCATATAGTAAACAGCTTGCAAACATTTACTTCTACGTTCATGATAAAGAGGGCAGACCAATCGACGGAGCAAGGGTTGAGGCTTGGAGTCACTGGACAATAGAGTCCGGCTATGACACCGCGCCTTATATAGCAGGGTTCAACTTCACTGACCTGACGGGAAAAGCTGGTATTGAAAGGCTCGGTCTTGGAAGAACAAACAACTTTACATTTATAATCACAACAAAAATAGGAAGTACTCTTATTGGTGCACACATAACAGAGCCAAAGGATTATTATTTCGATGTAACAATTGGAAAAACCCTTCCGCCAATAGCAAAGGCAGAGAAAATGTGGCTTCCAAAGTTAGGCAATAAATTCCATGGATATCTTTTAGATGTAAACTTCACTGTAAAATCAGGAATGCAGGAACCTCCAGACTGGATACATATTCTATACGCAATCTTTGGATACAAATATTGCTACAATCTATCTAAAGGGGTTAACATCGACTTTTACGTGGTAAACGAAGATAACTATAAGGCCTACTTAGCTGGTTACGACTTCAAAGCTTACGTAATACAAAGAGAAGCTCAAAGCGGGGGCATATATCATTATCCATTCCTAGAAAACGTGTACATAATATTCGCAAACGGAAGATCTCTAACAACAACCCTAACGCTAAACTTCTCGGCCACAGCATATTACGCGCACACTCAGAACCAAACAAACCTTGCAAGATACTGCATGCTTCCAGGGATAGGAGCAGCTATAATCTTTGCAACCGTGTTACGAAAAAGATCAAAAGAGTAGGCCACAACCTAAGTCATTCATCATCCCTTTTTTTATAAGTTCTTGAAAAAAGTGCTTTAGTTCTAATTAAGAAGACCGTAACTGCTGCACTCGACATCAAAGAAGCTTTTAATGATTTAGCTGGTAACTTGCTATTAGTAAGAAAAGTACAATTATCCTCACCTGAACTCTATTGGTTATCATTCTTTTCTTCAAATAAAACCCGGCACAACAGACTTACCCAATGTCCAGGTTTCGGATAAAACAATTGGGAAAATATTGACGTTATACTTTAACAATACTATGGCTTTGATACAGTTAATAGGGCTCATTGTAACGATTAATTCAGATGATCCCGCTTACTTCGGAGGCTACATTAACGAGAACTACATTGCACTCCAAAAAGCACTTAAATTAGACGAAGAAGACGTTTATCAAATCGCGAAAAATTCGTTCATTGCATCTTTCTTGGATGAATCACAAAAAGAGAAAATGATTAAAAGATTAGAAAGATATGTATCTGACTTTAAACGTTAGTTCTAATGAGTTTCAGTCAATCATTTACAAGGAATTTCCTGACATTACCTCTCATGCTTGCTCTTGTAGATTTGATGTGTTTGAGAATAATCAGCTTATTCACGTAGTTACTTAAAGTTCTGGGAGATTTTGGTTCTAATCCTATTCTCTCGCATTCATTTCTGTAGGTTGAGGTTAACTTACAAGATGTTATTCCAGGATTTTCCCTGATAATTTCATAAATTAATCTATGATGTTCTCCAAGCTTTTCTGGCATGTACTTTCTCTTTATCTCTTTAACTTCTTCGAATCCCTTCTCAACATCTTCATTTCCTATTTTCGCTTTTCCCTCTCTTTCAGCGTTGAAAGCTGCATACTTTAAAGTTTGAATTGCAATTCTTGCGTCTCCAGCTGCCAAGTCAGCTATTCGTTCAAGAATCTTTAAAGAGTAAGTATCCGGAAACAATGCTTTGCAATCGATTACTCTATGCTTCAGTATCGTTAGCAATTCTTCATCTGAGTATGGAGGAAAAATTATTGATCTGAAACGAATCCTTGAAGTTATCCTTGGGTCCAAGTTGAGAACATACTTTCTCGTGTTGGAAATGCAGATTAATCCAACTTTTCCTAAATTCTTAAGCATGTAAAGAATGTCGTTTAATTCTTTAGATTCAAGCTTATCAATTTCATCCAGAGCGATAACACAAGGTCTATTGCCGATTTTCTTTCTAAGCCTTGATACCTTGACTGAATACTTATTTTCTGGAACGAAGATTTCAGTTTGCTCAATTAATCGATCAAGTATTAAGTTTAGAGTTTTATTCTCCCAACAGTTAACGTAAAAAGTTAATGCACTGGTTTGATTGCTTAATTGCTGTATAACATATTTAATCAAAACTGTTTTTCCTGTTCCAGGCTTTCCATGACATAAACAATCTAACGGCTTCATCCTCTCTTCTACTGGCGAGAGACAGAAAGCTAACTCTTCTTTCTGAACTTCCCTGCAAGGAATGCTCTGAGGAATGAAATCTTCTTCCAAAACTTCTGGATCAACGATTATTCCTTCAAACATCCAATAGAATTTTACGCGATGAAAAGAATAAATAAATTTCAAACTTTTTGGTTGCAAGTTTTTCTTGTAAATATTTTTCTTAAACTAAACCAATTCGCTGTTTTATGAAATTTAGACCTTTTTTAATAATCTGAAGTGCTTTACTCTTGTACCATCGCTAAGCAAAAAGTAATATGACAACTAAGGAGTAAAAAATGATAAAACTCTTTAGAGGCAGATTCTCCATGAAAACTCCTATTCCTAACAAAGACGCAGCAAGTCCTATTATACCTATATATACGCCCGCCACGTTAACTTGATTAGAATACACATCAAACATAAATCCAACATAATCAGCAAGATCAGAAAAGAAATCAGATATAGCATGCATCTCTACTGAAGTGTTTTCCCACGACAGTTTTCTTTTTCCTTTTACTTCTCTATGAATTCTTTGAATTGATGGACTAAGTTCTTTTACACTTCTTCTGTATGCGTTACATAACTCGTAAAGTTGCGAAAGATCTTCAACACCAACTTGCCATATAAAAGGGAATGCCTTTCCTTTAAATGAAGAAAGTTCAATGTCCAAATTTTTCACACATGTCTTCATCTTATATATTCCATCCTGAAAGGCATCCCTAAGGTATTTACACGTTCTTTCAGCTAATTTATCAATAGTGATATCCTCCCCCAGATAATCGACGCCTCGCATAAGGAAGGAACACGGCCCGTAATTCAACTTGCGGAGAACGCCGATAAGGTTATTACATAGATCTTCAAAATGGAAACGAAGTTCTCTTTCCATATATATATATCAAGTATTCCTTATTGTATTCTTCACAAGTTATTGAAAGAAGGCCTGACCGATGTAGTCTTAACTTATAGGGTTTTTGGAGCTGTTTAATGATCTCTTGCAATCCTCTGGTGTTCTCTTTCCATTGATTTGACCAATCTTGGATGTATTTTATGGTGAAAGACAAATCACATTCAATTCCCCCAGGAATTGCTTTATGATTCGATAGGGTATATCTATCGGCATAATCCTGTTGAAATTGAGACAAGATTGAACTAACATCTAGCGTTAACACAGAAGGCAAAAGTGAATAGTAAAAAAGCAATGATATGTCCTCAGACTGTGGTTTTGTGAGGAGCAAAAAATTTTTCTACGATTTTTCTTCTGGATTTTTCTTCTTCAACCCATTTTTCATTTGCTTCTTTTATAAGTTCACTTTCTTCTTTCTTCATTAAAGATTGTATCATACGTTCAACGTCTTTCAGTACATCTTCAAAAGCGATCCCAACGCTCCTTTGTGGGTTACGGTAGGAACGAATAGCAGGAATAAGGTTTGGAATTACGGAACAGCAAAGGAAGTTTTGAAGAAGCTTGTTAAGAAAGCTGGAATAAAGAAGAGGGTTTATCCTCACTTGTTCAGGCATACGAGAGCTACGCATCTAGCGAATCACTTGACAGAAGCACAGATGAAGCAGTATTTCGGATGGGTTCAAGGCTCTAAGATGGCTTCAATCTACGTGCATTTGAGTGGAAGGGATGTTGACAAAGCTTTGCTGAAACTGAACGGAATAAAAGTTGAAGAGGATGAGAAAGAACCAGAGTTCAAGCCCAAAGTTTGTCCTAGATGTAAAGCTAGGAATTCTCCGGATGCAAAATTTTGCTCAAAGTGCGGAATGTGCTTGGATGAAAGCATGGCTGTTCAGGTGGATGAATTAAAGCTAAAGGCTGAGAAGCTTGTTACAGAGCTTGTTAAGAATCCTAGAGTTTTGAACACTCTGGCTGAAGGAATTGAGAGGCTTAAGGGAAACGGACAAATAGATTTAACTTTGAAAGAGCAAAGATTAAACAATGGCGGCAGTGGAAGGTCTGGAAGAATACAAGAAAGGAAAGATGGCTGTTTTGCTTCAGATAATCGATGACCTCTCGAAGGTTTATGGAGACAAGATTCCAGAGACTCTTGTTTTAGACTTAGCTAGAGCCAAGGAGGTTGAAGAGCCAGGAGTTAAGCTTAGGTTTCTTGCTGAACATCTGGCTATAATCTACACTTCTCCAACGACTTTCAAGAAAACTTGGCCTACGATTTAATTACACTTTTCAGGAAAAACTTTCTTTATGCTTCGGTACCTGAATTCCAGTTTTTCCATTCTCTTTAACTTCTTCGTGAACTCGTTCAATTCTGGAACGCTTGCAACTTTGAAATGAGCGAATACACTTTTATCGTGAAGCCAGACTTTAAACCCTTTGTTGAAGGCCCCCCTGAACTTTGAGAGCAAGCTTGCCATTTTCTCGCATTTCACGTTTTTACATTCGATTAAAGCTTCGATCATTCTATCGCCTTAATCAATTCGTAAACTCTTCCCTTCTTCTCTCCGATATTCTTAACCAAGCCTTTCAAGCAAAGGTCTTGCATGTAATTCCTGAATGCTCTTTTACTTTTTGGATATCTTGCTTCTTCACAGTAGAAGTCATAAAGCCTCCCTGCTGGCAAAGATTTCCATTCCCTCAGAATCTTCATTATCACTTTCTGGTCAACGCTTAGGTTTCTGTCTTCAGGGCAATCAGCTTCGTACTCGAACTCAACTTCATCCATCGATTCTTTCTCTTCATTCTCAGCTTTCAAAGCCAGACTCTTGAGCAAGTTTAAAGCTAGGGTTGA
>CBEWZU010000086.1:0-6216 GCA_965561205.1 uncultured Archaeoglobaceae archaeon
CTTCGCTCTTCCTCTTCTCCCATTCTTCTATCTCTTGAATTGCCTCCTCTGTAAGTGGTAAACCACACCTTGAGCAGAATCTTGATGTTGCTGGATTGACAATCAGACAGCGGGGACACTGCCATGCATCTTTAAGATGGCCTCATCGACATCTTCGTTTGCTAAATGGACGTAAATTCTGACCATGTCACTTCCAGGAACCCAGCCAAGATACTTTGCCCCAATTGATTCGGATAATTTTGACAGAAGTCTTGTTGCTCTTGTGTGCCTGAAAAGGTGGGGATATATCCTTTTCTTTATTCCAGCCCTCTTTGCAATCTTCTTTATTTGCATTCTTATATCAGCATACTCCATTCCACTGAATGCGTTCCTGCCGGAAAGCTTAATCCACAGCGGAGCGTTAAGGGCAACTCTTAAAGGATGGTCAGACAGCCATTCGGCAAGATATCTCGCAGAATAGACGACTCTTATCTTTATTCTTACCGTTTTGCTCTTTGGCAGCCATACTATAGCTCCATATTCGTCAAATGAAACATCTTTAACTCTCATACTACCAATTTCTCCTATTCTTGCCCCTGATTCATAAAGAAGAGATATCATTGCTCTGTCTCTTGAATTCATGCATGCATTCATCATTTTCTGAAATTCCTCTTCACTGATTAGGTCCTGAGGAGTGACTTTGGTTTCATACTTGCCAACGCTGAACCAGTTTACAGCGTCTTCTCTCTTCAGCTATTTAAAGAACTTCTTTAGAGTCTTTTTTAATTCAAGCTGTCTTCTGTAATATTTGTTTGCCCTATGAAACATCTGTACATCGTTTTCCTTGCCGTATTTTAACTTAGACCCCTTTCTGAAAGTCGATTGGGTGTTAAACCCGAGGTCACTACGCCCGGCGGGGGCGTAATGTTTATCCTGAAAGCACTTCATTAATCGTGTTGGTTCATTTTAATAAGCCTCATACGAACAGCGTCTAAGCATATAACTTGTTGCTAAGTCCCCTAAGCGAGGGATAGTTCACAGGCTGGTTGAGGGAGATCGTCGGTGAATGATAAAAATGTTTGAGGTTATATATAATGAGGTTGCAAGACGAGTTATGGAGAAAGAGGTTCGTAAAAGAGTAAGAAAGGACGAAAACGGTAATATCTGGGTCGACGTCCATATTGTAATAAGGCAGGTTCCAAATTGATAAACGATCTTTTAGAAGAGTTTATTACACTTTACAAGACTTTTAGACAGAGTAGGTATATGGGGCCGCCGAGATTTGAACTCGGGTCACCGGCTCCCAAAGCCGGGAGGATAACCAGGCTACCCTACGGCCCCTTCAGTGAGACAAAATTAAAAAGATTTAAAAAATTTGCTTAAACTTTAAAGGATGAAAACTATTCACGATGCAATACATGGCAGTATCAAACTTAATGAATGGCAGTTGGAGATAATCGATACACCCACCTTTCAGAGGCTTAGAAGAATAAAACAGCTCGGTTTTGCTCATCTTGTTTATCCCGGTGCAAATCACACAAGATTCGAACACAGTTTGGGTGCTATGCATGTTGCATCGAAAATAACAAATGATGAAGAGATTGTAGCCGCCGCTCTTATACACGATATAGGTCACACTCCTTTCAGTCATTCAGCCGAAAACACATTAAAAAAATACCTGAGGAGCAGACACGAGGACATCAAAGACATCATTAAAAACAGTGAGATAAAAGACGTTCTCGAAAAATACGGAATGAATTGGAAGCGTGTTGTGGAAAACGTAACGAAACCACCCGTAAGTAGTGTGATCGATGTTGACAGGGTAGATTATCTTCTGAGAGATTCCCATTACACCGGTGTGGCTTACGGAATAATCGATGCTGACAGGCTTCTTGATAAGATCGTGTTTGACGGAAGGGAAATCTACATAGAATACGGTGGAATAAAGGCGGCGGAGTCCCTTCTAATCTCAAGATATCTCATGTATTCTACCGTCTATTACCACCACGTTTGCAGAATCTCAAAAAAGATGTTCGAAAAGGCTCTCGACCACATGATACAAGATGGACGGCTTCTCGTAAAGGATCTTAGAAATATGGATGATTACGATATAACGTGCCTAATGAGAGGGTCTGAAGGATTTCCCAAAGAAATTATCACGAGGCTCGACAACAGAGATTTATACAAAAGAGCCCTATACGTTCCGATCGATCATATTGGTGTCAACATCGAGAGGGTAAAGATTGAAAAAGCTGAGAGGGAGATCGCAGAGACTGCTGGAGTCAATCCTCAGGAGGTTATAGTGGATATCCCTCCGATTGAAGTTGAAGACTTCGAAATCCCCGTAGAGGTTGAAGGTGAAAAAATCAATATCGGAGACGTTTCCCCCCTCGTGGAATCTTTAAAAGAAGCCCATCTGAAAAGCGTAACACTTGGCGTTTACACAACTCAAGAAAACGTTGAACGGGTCAGAAAGGCCGCTTCGGATTACTTCAAAGTCAGGATCCTAAAGCAGAAAAAATTAGAGGAGTTCTAAGACCGCTTTTTTCATTACATCAACGGGTGCCTTTAATCCCGTCCAGATTTCAAAGGATTTTGCCCCCTGAAACACAAGCATATCTACACCGCTCACGGTTTTGCATCCCATTTTTTTAGCGATTCTCAGAAGTTTTGTCTCCAGAGGATTGTAAACCATATCGAACACAACGGGCTTGTTTTTCAAAATCTCTGCAGATATAGGAGACTCATTGGAGAAACCCTTCATTCCGACGGGAGTCGCATTTACAATTAAATCGAATTCGCCCCTTATCCTTTCGAATTCGATAAACTCGCATCCGAATTCTCTTGCCAATTTAATTCCCCTTTCCTTTGTTCTATTTGCTATGTAGATTTCGTTATCATCTTTCAAAGCGTAAACGGCGGCTCTTGCGGCACCGCCGGCACCTAAAATCAATATCTTGAAGCCTTTCGGAAAAACACCGGCATTTTTTAGGGCTTCTTTTATTCCAAAAACATCGGTGTTGTAACATCTTTCCTTAGCTAAATCGATTGTATTTGCGGCACCAATTTCTTCAACCTCCTTTGATGGTCTGAAGAACTCGATAACTCTCTCCTTGTGAGGTATCGTTACGTTGAATCCCTTAATTCCGAGAGCTTTTGCACCGATCAAAGCGTTTTCGAGCTCCTCTTTCTTAACTTCAAACGCCAAATACACTCCGTCATAATTCAGATGCCTGAAAGCGGCGTTGTGCATGGGAGGAGAAAGGGAATGCTTTATTGGATAGCCTATGACACCGTATATCTCCGTCATACTAATCTCCTGATTTTTTCCGAAATTTTTTTGAGCCTTGAATGTGTTTTAAAAAATCTTGCGGGATGTTCCGCTTTTCTTATCTTTATTTCGCTTCCAGCCTCCACCTCTATCGCTTTGTTCCCATCTGCAATTGCTATTCCATCTCTTATTGGGATTAAACGCACTCGTATCTCCTTATCAGCATCGAAGATCCAAGGTCTCCATCCTAATTTGAATGGGGATACGGGAACGAAACAGATAACCTCAAGGGACGGATCTACTATGGGTCCTCCAGCCGATAGGGAATAGGCTGTCGATCCGATGGGTGTTGAGAATATCGCGCCATCAGCTCTCATTGTTTCTATTAAAATATCGTTGACAAGAACTTTAAATTCGATCAATCTTGCCTGAGTTGCCGATAGCACAGCGATCTCGTTCAAAGCAACCAATCGGGAATCTTTGTGGAGGCATTCTATTCTCATGAACTCCTCTATTTCAAGTTCATTATTTAAAGCTTTGATAAGCGGCATTCTGTAATCCTTCGGGTCAGCACTCGATAGAATTCCGATTCTGCCCATGTTTATTCCAAATATGGGCGGCGGATTTCTCAATTCCTGAAGAGTTCTTAAGATTGTTCCGTCTCCGCCCACCGTGATAATAAGATTGCAGTCTTCCAAACTACATGAAGGTATGTGGTGTAACTCAAAATCGTATCCCATTTCTTTAACAAATTCCCCGACTTCTTTTGCGAAGTTTAATGCATCGTATTTGTATACTATACCCACTCTCATAGGATACTTTTTACCTTTTCATGGATTTTTTCGTTCGAGACGAGCAATCTGAATCTTTCATCCATTGAAATTTTTTTGTCCTCCAAATTACCGTCGAGATCCGAGATTGCGGCACCAGCTTTCTTGGCTATAAAGAGCGAAGCGGCAACATCATAAACCCTAAGATATCCTTTTCCATCTTTTTTTCTTAAATCGATAAAACAATCGAAGGAGCCGTCGGCAACCATGCAAATTTCGAGACTCGCGCTTCCGAGAACCCTTAACCTTTTAAAGGGATACCTCCTGAGTGGATAGTAAAACACCACGTTACAGTCTTCTAATCTATCTACATCCCTGACTCTGATCTTTTTCCCGTTCTTATACGAGTTGCTATCCGCATAATATTCATCCCCCGTTGCAAGATTTCGAACGTAGCCTAAAAAGGTTCCGCCAAGATTCTGAGAGCGGGAAAAACAAAGAGAGATCGAATAAATTGGCACACCCACTGTTGCATTGAATGTCCCATCTATCGGATCTAATGCTACGAAAACGTCTCCTTCTCCGATGACACCTGCCTCTTCACTTACGATGACAACATCTTCTTCTTTTAGGATCTCGATTGCTGCATCTTCTGCAAGTTTGTCAATCTTTTTCGTGGGAGTTCCGTCCTTTCCAATCCCTACGGTGATCCCGGCATCGGGGCGACCGACTACATCTTTTATTCTTTGCTCTACATTCTCAGCAACTTTTCTTGAAATTTCAAGAGCTTCTTTAGGTGTCATTTTTATCAAAAAACTCAGAGACGAAAAGCTATTTAAAATTAACTAAAGAAAAAAAATTAGGCATCAAGCCCGTATTTCCTTGCGTTTTCGTCGGCAATTTTCTGGAGGAGTTCTATGATCTCCTTACCCTTTGGATGCTTGAACAGATGTCTGAATCTCCTCTGCAATTTCAAGTATTCCTCAACTGGCTTTCTCTTTTTGATCTTTCTAACCCTGACAAGCTGCCCGTTCTCATATTCCACGAGGGGGTAAAGTCCCGTTTCTACAGCGAGCTTTGCCACTTCTACTGTCAATCTCCCGTCAATTCCCCATCCGGTAACACATGGACTGAAGACGTCGATGTATTTTGTTCCCTCGAATTCTGCCGCCCTCTTTACCTTCCTCTTTAAATCAGCCGGATACGCTATGCTCGCTGAAGCAACATAAGGGCATCCGTGAGCTACCGCAATGCCGATCATATCCTTTCTCCTTCCAATCTTACCCGGTTGAAGCTTTCCGACCGGAGTCGTGGTGGTGGCAGCACCCGGTGGTGTTGCCATGCTCTGCTGATTTCCCGTATTCTGATAGGCTTCGTTGTTGTAGCAGATGTAAATTATATTGTGATTTCTGTCCATAACCCCCGAAATAACTCCGACTCCGATGTCGTATGTGGCTCCGTCTCCAGCGAAAACGACGACGTGTCCATCCTTTTCTCTTTTCATTGCTCTTAGAGCGGCTTCGATACCTGCGGCTACGGCGGCGGCATTCTCGAAGAGGGAGTGGATGTAGGAAACACCCCAAACATTCCTTCCATACTGGGAGCTTATTATCTCAAGGCAGCCAGTTGGATTGACGGCGATTACCCTTCCATCCAAGGCTTCCAAGACAGTTCGAACAACTATGGGCATTCCGCAACCGGGACATGCACCGTGACCCGGACCAAATATGCTCATGAGATCACCTCCTCTGTATAGGGGATAACCTCTTCAAATTCCTTAACACCCTCGAATCTCTTTCCGGGCTTTACCCTTCCTTCAAGGACATCATCGATGATCTTCATGATAAGCTCCCTCGGGATGTCTCTTCCGCCGAGACCCGTGACAATGGAATGGAACTCTGGAGATAGACCGAACAACGCCGTCTTAACGTCAGCAGCTAATGGTGGCTCCGCTCCGATGGACAGAGCCCTGTCGATCACTATTACCTTCTCAACATCTTTTAGGGCATCCCTGATCTCCTCGGACGGGAACGGTCTGTAAGTCCTCACTTTGACCATTCCCACCTTTTTACCGTCCTTCCTCATCTGCTTTACGACCTCCCTAATCAGCGCTACTGTAGATCCCATTGCTACGACGGCAACATCGGCATCCTCACAGTTCTCCGCCACGATGTGTCCGCCCCAGTTTCTTCCAAT
>CBEWZU010000087.1:0-6118 GCA_965561205.1 uncultured Archaeoglobaceae archaeon
TTGATAATGGAACTTTTGTTAAGATGAGAATAAAGGATAAAGTCATAGTCAACTGCTTTGTATTTTGAAGGTTTTTCTGTTAGAAAGGTTCAAAGACAAATAGCGAAGAAATTTGGAGTTAAAGTCAACCAAGTAACAATCTGGAAATGGATAATGAAATAATTACTAAGCTTGTTAAAGAATTCGTTGATGAAAGTTGAACTAAGCGGAAAATTCCAAGCTAATGAGACCACGATAAAATATGATCGATCCTGATACTGAATTTTTGTTTGATACTCACCAGAGAAAGTTATTAGTTTAAACAAGCAAAGGAAAGATCTGCCAAAAGATCAAAAGAATGGTTGTAGATGGTTTGTAAGATGGTAAAAATATTAAAAATCAACCCACTAAAAATAGTGTGGAATTCATTGTGTTCGATATGGACGGAACGATAGTGGAATTCAACATTCCGGTAGATGAGATTCGGAAGAGATTTAACATTCGAAGATATATTCTGGAAGAAATTCTCGAAAGAGAAAATAGAGACGAACTTTTAAGGATTCTCGAATCTTATGAGATTGAAGCCGCCAAAAGGTCAAGGCTTTACGTAGGCGTAAGGGAGTTTATAAACTTTCTCAGAGATAATGGTGTTGTGACAGCTGTTTATACAAGAAATTCTAAAAAAAGTGTTAAAATAAATCTCAGAAGACACAAACTGAATTTCGATTACATCTTCACAAGGGAGGATGCGATAAAACCGTCTCCAGATCCAATCCTTCAGGTAATCCACGAAAATGACTTCAAAAAAGAAAGATGCGTTATGATAGGGGACTACTTTTTCGATTACCAAACGGCAAGAAACGCTGGAATAAAGTTCTGGCTTTTTGTGAACGAGAAGAATCGAAGAAACGGTATTCCCTCCGATCTGACATTCAATTGCTATTTTAAGCTTCTTGAAAAAACGAGGAGAATGCTGAATGGACTGGAAATACATCTTTAACACAATGGAAGAGGAAGCGAAAAAAAGGAATGCTCCCGTATTCGTTTTGAAAAAAGATAGAGATCCCTTCAAGATTCTCGTTTCCGCCATCCTTTCAACGAGAACGAGGGACGAAAACACAGCTAAAGCTGTTGAGAGACTTTTCAGCAGAGTGAAAGGCATTGAAGACCTGAGAAAGATGAGGGAGGAGGAGATCGCAGAACTGATAAAAGATGTGGGATTTTACAGGAACAAAGCCAAAATCCTGAAGAAAATGGCAGAATCGATCGAAGAAGTCCCCAAAACCTTTGAAGAACTTTTGAAGATCCCGGGGGTTGGAAGAAAGGTCGCAAACATAGTCCTTTCCGAAGCCTTCGGTGTAGATACGATCGCCGTTGACACACACGTTCACAGAATTGCGAACAGATTGGGGATTGTCAGCACGAAAAATCCGGAAGAGACTGAAAAAGAACTGAAGAAAACAGTTCCAAAAAAGTATTGGAGAAGAATAAACAAAGCCTTCGTCGGATACGGTCAAACCGTCTGCAAACCGATAAAACCGAGATGCGACGAATGCAAGCTTAGGGACGTTTGCAACTACGTAAAAATTAAAACTTAAATAACCCAATATATTGTATGGATTTACTTACAGAGCTTGGAAAATCGAAAAAACTTCAGATAATCGAAAAATTGAGAGAACGTAGCATGAGTCTAAAAGAATTGGCAAATTACAATGGTCTATCGGTTTCAACAGTCTCAAGAAATATTAGATGGTTGTGCGATTGGGGTATTATCTACCGACACAAAAATAAATGTAAACTCACGGGTTTTGGCGTTACGATAGAAAAACTACTTCGAGTGTTAAAGGATATCGAAGAATTTAAAGAGGATATACAGGATCTCCCCGGTTTTATTGATTTACTTCCGCCAGAGATCGTAGCGGGAATGCACCTCCTGAGAAAGTGCAAGGTTATGAACGTTGAAGAGGCTTTAAATGTTGGATTATCTCATCTAATCAATTCGAAACAATACGGACTTTACGTTGATAAGATAATCGATTACGATATATACAAGATAATGGTGCTAAAAAACTTGGAGGGTGTCAGCGAGAGGGTAATCTCCACGAGAGGCACGATCCTCAACAGAACTTCAACCGTCAGGAGAGTTCTAATGAATATGAATCTATCCGAAAAGGATCTCGATATTGTCGCGGACAAGGTTCAAATAAGAATTTACGATACCCCAATTCAACTCGGTGTTATAGACGGGAAGATTGGCATCCTCCAGTTAAACGATCGGATAGACAGGATTTACGTATCCCACGACAAGGACTTTATCAGATGGTGTGAATACATTTTCTGGTTTCTCTGGCAGAGGAGCGAACCCTTTGATCTAAAAAAGATGATTGAAGAAATCAAAGTTCAGAAAGGATTCGCTTAAAGTTATTTTCGACTTCCTCCTCCACCCTCCTGTAAAGGCTATTGCCTTTGGCGTCGATTCCCACCACGCACGGTCCGAAATCTTCAACTTCGAAAACCCATGCGGCTTCGGGCATTCCCAAGTCCTCCCAGTAAACTCCCTTCACCTCTTTGATTTTTTGGGCGGCTAAGGCTCCTGCACCTCCGGTGTATGCTAAGTAAACCCCCTTGCCTTTGAGAACTTTCACGACTTCATCGCTCATACCGCCTTTTCCGATTATAATCATCTGCTCAACTTTCTCAAGGACTTTGGGGGTCAGGTTGTTCATTCTTGCGGAGGTTGTCGGTCCAGCGGCTATCACAATCCGTTCTCCATCTTTCTCCATGACTATGGGACCGCAGTGATAGATCACAACATCCTCTATCTTGAAGGGCAGTTCTTTACCCTCTTCAAAATACTCGAGGATTCTTAGGTGTGCCTCGTCTCTCGATGTGATCAGGGTTCCCGTTATGTAAACGATATCACCCACATTGAGCTTTAAGATATCATCTTTACTAACCGGGGTTTTTAAATGCCACTCCATTTCTATCACCTCAAAATTGTGGATGCCCTCCTGTTCGCCCAGCATTGGATATTTACGGCGACTGGAAGGGAAGCCGTATGGCAGTATCCGGTTTCGACTAAAACGGCGAGAGCAGTCGTCTTCCCTCCTAAGCCGCCCGGACCTATTCCGAGAGCGTTAATTTTTTCAAGAAGCGACATCTCAAAGTCGTTCATCTTCGTTATATCCCTCAGAAGTGCTTTCTTGGCGAGCTTTGCCGCTCCGTCAAAGGTTGATCCGATCCCGACACCGACAACGATGGGAGGGCAGGGCTTCCCGCCGGCATTTTTAACAGTCTCCACGACAAATTTTGGGATCTCTTTAACCTGACTCGGAAGCATCATCTTTAAAGCCGAACAGTTCTCGCTTCCGGCACCTTTTGGCATCACTGTGAGCTTTAGAGCGTCCCCCTCTACGATGTCGATGTTGATGAGTGGAACGTGATCTCCGATGTTGTTTCCGGGATTCTTCCTCGTAAGGGGATGGACTGCGTTCGGTCTAAGAGGGATTTCTTTGGTCGCTCTCTCAACTCCTTCTCTGATAGCCTGTTTTATATCAAAATCCAAACAGAGATCTCTTCCGATCTCAACAAAGACAACGGGCAGTCCGGTATCCTGACATAACGGAACGCCCATATTCTTTGCGGCTTCGATGTTCTGCAAAATCGCCTTCAACGTGCTCTTTGCGAGTTCGCTCTCCTCCTTCTCATAAGCCTCCTTTAATGCCTTGACGACATCTTCCCCGAGCTCCGTTTCGGCCTTTCTGAACAATTCCACAATTGTGTCAACTACCTCACCATAGCTTACCATTCAATCACCCGTTTGATAAAGAAGTGTGTTGAAAAAGAATTTTTCGTTAAAGGCTCAAAACGTCTTTCATGCTAAATAATCCAACATTATCAATATTGTAAATCCATTTCGCCGCTCTGATTGCTCCTTTTGAAAAAGCTTCCCTATTCCAAGCTTTGTGGGTTAGCTCGATTCTCTCTCCGATGCCGATGAAGAAGACGGTATGCTCCCCAACAACGTCTCCTCCCCGAACACCAAATATGCCGATCTCGTCATCCTTCCTTAAGCCTTCCCTTCCGAAAACGAAATTTTTCTTTCCTGTAATCTCACCGATTATTTCAGCGGCTTTTAATGCGGTTCCGCTCGGGGCGTCCCTCTTGAACTTGTGATGGATTTCGACGATCTCGACATCGTAATCTGAGAGCTTCTCCACCAAAAATTCTAAGGCTTTCCAGAATATGTTAACTCCAACACTGAAGTTCGGTGATAAAACGATGGGGATCCGCTTTGATAATTCTTCGATCTTTTTTTTCTGTTCTTCGGTAAATCCGGTAGTTCCGATAACCGCTTTGATATTCTTCTTTGCCGCCTCTTCGAGCATTTTCACAGTTGCTTGAGGAACTGAGAAATCTATGACCACATCGCAGTCGATATCCGATAAGTTATCGCTTATTTTCACCCCTATCTTCCCGATTCCCGCAAGCTCTCCCACATCTTCACCGACATGCCTAATATCGAATGCCTGAACGATCTCAAGTTTTTCTTCGTAAGCGTTTTTTACAACGAGTCTTCCCATTCTTCCTGCGGCTCCGTGAACTGCGACTCTCATAATATCACGAAATCAGCCCTAAATCTTTTAGAACAGCTTTGAGCTTCTCCGTCTTCTCTGGGCTTAGTTCGACAAGAGGCATTCTTGGCTTTCCAGCCGCAAGACCCATCAATTCGAGAGCTTTCTTAACGGGTATCGGGTTTGTGTCAATGAAGAGTGCTTCGAAGAGCGGTGTCAGCTTAAAATGGAGTTCCCTCGCCTTTTCTAAATCACCCGATTTGAATGCATTGAACATCTCCTTCATGAGATGCGGTGCGACGTTAGCCGCAACACTTATCACGCCTTTGCCACCGAGGGCGAGGATAGGCAAGGTCATGAAATCATCTCCTGACAGCAAAACGAAGCCTTCGGGGCTTTTTCGGATTATCTCAGAAATCTGCTTTAGATTTCCACTTGCCTCCTTTATTCCCACAATGTTATCGATTTCCGCAAGTCTCAGAACGGTATCGGGGGTTATGTTCACACCAGTTCTACTCGGGACATTGTAGATTATGACGGGGATGGAGATTGATTCGGCAATCGTTTTGTAATGGAGATATAATCCTTCGGCATTCGGCTTGTTGTAGTAGGGTGTTACGAACATTGCGGCATTTGCTCCCGCCTTTTCAACTTCCTTTGCGAGATAAAGAGCTTCTCTTGTCGAATTTGATCCTGCTCCCGCTATTACCGGCTTTTTTGACACATCGCAGACGTATCTCACAACATCGATGTGTTCTTCGTAGCTTAAGGTGGCGGCTTCTCCTGTAGTCCCAGCGGGAACAACGGCATCCACGTATTTCTCAAGATAATCAAGGTTTTTTGAGATTCCCTCATAATCCACTTCGAAGTTTTCCTTGAAGGGTGTAACAAGGGCTGGGATAACCCCCTCAAACATTCTTCCACCCTCTATTTATCTTTCTCGTGATATAGCCGGCTACCCTATTTCTGACTCTCTTGCTCTTTATATTTGTAAGTTCTTGAACGAGCATCTTGTTTTGGTCAAAGTCGTTTGTGAACATGTCGTAATACTTTTTTAACAACTCCATCGCGATATTTTTTATGTATGCCGGCTTGACTGTTCCCATTTTAACCACCTCTAATAGAAATTATCCGGGAATATATAATAGTTTTGTAGCTAATCCTGTCTTATCTCGGGGTTCTCTAACATCAGTTTGGAAAGTTTTTGAAGCCAAGCCGTAATTCTTTCCGAGCCTCTCCTGTTTTTAACATAGCGATATAGAAAGCGATATACTAATTCTTAATGACAAGACAATTGTTAAAGCGCTCGGCAGAAATGTAGTGAGTTCACTCTCACGAGAGTTACATTAACGAAAAATTTTACATGACAGCAAAGTCTTTTGGAAAAATTTTGTCTTGGTTTCAATTCACTCTGAATTTAGCCTCATTTAAGCACTGGTAGTTTTCGAAGATTTTTAGCTCCTTTATAGTCTCTCTGGAGATCTCAAATTCTTCAAAGCTCATTTCGTATTTTTTCCCTGAATTTACCTTCAGTCGCTAAGAAGGCTCCGTCCGACGGGGCGAAG
>CBEWZU010000088.1:0-6108 GCA_965561205.1 uncultured Archaeoglobaceae archaeon
CACTTAAATTGTGCATCCATTACTATAATCTATCAACATTATAGTGACATTACCCCCACTTGCGGTTGGGATTTGTTCTCTTTTCAACAAGGCCGATTTCTCTTAACTTAGTTAGATGTTCGTGTATAGTTGATTTGGATAGTTTTAATTCTTTGCTCAATTCGGATACCGTTTTTCTCCTTTCCCCTAACGATTTGAGTATCCGGATTCTTGAGTGGCACAGAAGGGTTTTTAATTCATTTTTCATCATTTCATATAACGGCATTTTTCTTAAAAAGTTTCCTATTTCAATCCTGAAGGCTTTCAAGACGATTTTCTCCGATGTCCCGCAAAACAAAAACGAAACTTATACTTATATAACACAACTACTGTGGAGTTGCGAAGCTGCTAAATTTGGAAAGATTTTATTCTTTAAAGAAATAATTTTCACATATCGAAAAACTTATATTATTCAATTTCAACTAACATCATGAACAGATCGTTGATATTGATGGTCGTATTTACAGCGGCAGTGTTGTTGGGATGTGCACAGATGTCGGCGGATGAGATAGCAAAAAAATGCAGGAGAAATGGGATTCCGTAACAGATTACAGAGGATTGCAGAAGGTGACAATCACGGTAAACGGAAGGCAGACAATCACGGAATACGAGTTTATATTCAAAAAACCGAGCAAGATGTGGGTGTATGACAAGACCAATGATATCTTAACGGTATCAAACGGTAGCACGCTTTGGATATACGACAACAAAAGCAACACCGTCACGGTAATGAGGATCACGTCTTCCATAGCTTCCACTGAAATGTCTACCGAAATGATAGATTACGGGGCGATTGTAAAAGACATCCTTGAGAGATTTGAGGTCAAACTTTTGGGAAGCGAAAAGGTGGCGGGAAAGGACTGCTACGTCCTTTTACTAAAACCGAAAAATAAGACGATCTACTCAACTATAAAGATGTGGGTTGAAAAAGAGTATTGGATGCCGCTAAAGACTGAAATGTCGGATGGAATAAACGTCACAACCGAATACCTGAACATCGAGATCAATACGGGAGTAAGCGATGATGTATTCGAGTTCAATCCGTCCGAGGGAGCAAAGATCATCAGAAAGGAGTTCAGCTTCAAATCGTTTAGTAGTGTGGAGGAGGCTCAAAAACACGCACCCTTCAAAATCCTGACACCGAATTACACCGCAGGTTGCGAGCTTAAATCCGTTTCGATAATAAACAACGTAACCGTCTCTCTAAGCTATTCGGACGACAAGGGGACATACATAAGCGTGGAAGAGACGCTTAATCAAAGCCTACCTAAAACGGGGGAGGATGTGAAGATAGGGGGGACGCCGAGGGCAAATACACTGAAATGTTTGGTATAGGATCAGTGGCATTTAAAAAGGGAGACCTTCTCATAAGGGTTAGCGGAAAAATCGACAAGGAAGAGCTGATAAAGATCGCCGAATCGATCAATTGACAAAATTTTTAAAGCATAATTTTTTTCCTAATTTCCATGCTAAAAGATGTCATAAGGGACGCTGAAGGTGAGCAGGTCTTTCTCTTAGGAAACGAGGCGATTGCGAGGGGTGCCATCGAGTCCGCGATCGATGTCTTCGCCGCTTATCCCGGAACGCCTTCATCGGAGATAACTGACACTTTAAGCGAAGCATGCAAGCATCTGAAGGATAAGATGGAGTTTTTCATGGAATACTCTACTAACGAGAAGGTAGCTTTCGAGGTAGCCGTCGGTGCCTCCCTTGCGGGAAAAAGGGGAATGACAGCGATGAAGCACGTAGGACTGAACGTGGCAGCCGACACCCTTTTCAGCTTCGCATACGTTGGAGCCCGCGGAGGATTTGTTTGCGTTACTGCCGATGACCCATCCATGCACAGCAGTCAGAACGAACAGGATAACAGATGGTTCGGATTGTCGGCGAAAATCCCCGTTATAGAGCCGTCAAACGTTCAGGAAGCAAAGGATTTTGTCAAGATTTCTTTCGATCTCTCAGAAAAGTTCGGGCTTCCATTCCTGTTCAGAACTTGCACGAGGTTAAGCCATTCAAGCGGTGTGGTGAAGCTTGGAAAGATTCCTAAAAAGAAGATTGAAAGGGTTGAATGGGAGAGACATCCCGAAACGGATGTCGTTTTGCCTGCTCACGCAAGAAAGCTCAAAATAAGATTACAGGAAAAACTGAAAAAGCTTGAAGATTTCTTCAACAGATCTGAAATCAACTCCATCAAAGAGGGGGACGGGAGGAAAGGAATAATTGCGTGCGGTCACGTCTACAATTACGTTGTGGAGGCTATGGAGTATTTAGGAGTGGATCTTCCCGTTTTAAAGCTTTCATCGATAAATCCTCTACCAAAAAAGCTGATAGAGGATTTTGCTTCAAATTTCGATGAGATTTTCGTTGTCGAGGAGGTCGATCCCGTAGTCGAGATGCAGGTGAGATCCTTTATCGATAATGTTCACGGGAAAATTGACGGCTACATACCCATGAACTACGAGCTAAACATATCCGTCGTCCAGAAGGGGATTGCAAAGTTCTTGGGAATTAGCTACGATTATCAAGACATCTTAGACAGAGCTTCGAAAGCGGCTGAGATCGCTCCGCCGAGACCACCCGTCCTTTGTCCCGGATGCCCCCATACGGCTACCTTCTACGCGATAAGAAAGGTCGTCAACGAAATTCCCTCAGCCCTTCCGAGTGATATCGGTTGTTACACCCTCGGGATAAACAAGCCATTTGAAGCCGTTGATATTACAATTTGTATGGGTGCAAGTGCCGGAACGAGCAATGGATTGAGTTATGTAATAAAGAACCCGATTATCGCCACGATAGGTGATTCCACATTCTTCCACGCTGGAATTCCAGCTCTTATCGATGCGGTTTACAATAAAAACAAGTTCGTTCTCGTCGTCCTCGACAACTCGACTACGGGAATGACGGGACATCAGCCCCATCCCGGTGTCGGTTTGAAGGGTTGCGGCGAGATGGGAAAGGCTGTGAAGATCGAGGAGGTCTGTAAAGGTCTCGGCGTCGATTTCGTCGAGGTGGTTAAATCCTACAACGTCAAAAAGCTTCAGGATACGCTGAGAAGGGCGATAGATCACGAAGGCGTCGCCGTTGTAATCTCAAGACAGCCCTGTGCGATTTTGTGGAACAGGGAGCGGAAGAGGAAGGGGATGAGGATAATCCCCTTCGAGGTTACGGAGAAGTGTGACGGCTGTATGATATGCGTGAGGGAATTCATCTGCCCCGCACTTTACATCGAGGATTCCAAGCCGAAGATTGATGAAGCTCTCTGCGTTGGATGTGCTGTCTGTGCCGTAATCTGCCCGATAAATGCGATAAAGCCAAAAAGGGGTGATTGAATGAAGGTAAACGTTGTCATAGTAGGAGTCGGAGGTCAAGGAGTCCTGACGACATCCCACATTCTTGCAAGAGCCGCCATGCTCGATGGTTTCAATGTCGTATCGGCGGAAACTCATGGGATGGCTCAGAGGGGGGGAAGTGTTGAAGTCCATCTGAGGATAGGGGATGTAAAGGCTCCACTCTGTCCCTACGGCTCCGCCGATTACTTAGCTTCATTAGAGCCCGTAGAATCCCTAAGATACTGCCACTATTTAAACACAAAATCCAAGGTTATCATAAACACAAGGAGGATCTCGCCCCCCTCAGTCTCGATTGGTTTGGCAAGGTATCCGGATCTTAAGGAGATCGTGAAAACTCTTAGAGAGTTCTCCGATAACGTTTACCTGATAAATGCCTCAGACATAGCCGAAAAGTGTGGAAACATTCAGGCAACAAACGTTGTTATCGCAGGAGCCTTAATCGCTTTGGGACTCCCCCTAAGGCTGGAATCCGTTGAAAAGGTCATCGAGGACTATCTGCCTCCGAAACTGGTCGATCTGAATGTGAAAGCTTTAAGGGAGGGTTACAACGAGTGCAAAAAGATTATATAATTTTCGCCATTCTTAATTTTGATGATCTTCGTAGATCTAATCAAAATCGGAGAGCAAACTGCTCTTGGAATAAAGCTTGAAGTCTCTAACGCACCGATACTTATCCTCAGGGGTGAGAAGGGTCTTCTCACCTGCGGATACTTCAACGTCGATGTTGCCGACAGGATTGGGGATGCGATAGCCGTAGTGACCAATGTGAAGAATTTCGATGAGATGCTAACTTCAAAGGTAGTTGCAGTTTCAAAGAAAGCCGAAGAACTGGGAATTAAAATAGGAGACAGCGGAAAAGATGCTTTAATGAAATTACTTTAATTTTTCCGCTAATTTCTCCACCTTATCCTTCACCTTTTCTTCATCAGCCGAAAGAATAACGCGATCTTCCATCACTACCTCACCGTCGATTATCAGGTGGCGAACCTCCTCACCGCTCGCCGAATATACGATGCTGTAAAGCGGACTGAATGCCGGATAGAATTTCTCAGATTTCTCAAGGATAGCTATATCCGCCAAGGCTCCTTCCCTTATCTCACCCCCATCCAAACCGTAGGCTCTGTATCCGTTCACAGTTGCCATTTTGAAAACGTCTTCAGCCTTGACGGCATCTGCTCTCATGTATTTTATCTTCTGACAGAGGGATGCGAATTTCATCTCCTGAAACATGTTGTATGTGTTGTTGCTTGCGGCTCCGTCCGTTCCCAAGCAGACATTTATCCCCCTTTCGATCATCTCCCTGATCCTCGCTATTCCCGACACGAGTTTCAGGTTGCTAATGGGATTGTGAACCACGCTGATACCCCTTTTCTTTAAAATCTCAATCTCCTCATCATCGAGCCAAACGGCATGGGCTATAACAACGTTTTCGTCGAGAAATCCGATTTCATCAAGAAGCCTAACGGGGGTTTTGCCGTATCTTTTTAGGATTTCTTCCACTTCCCATTTTGTCTCAGAAACGTGGATGTGGATTTTCGTCTTCATTTCGTCCGCCTTCTTTTTAACCATTTTCAAAAATTCCGGTGAGCACGTGTAGGGTGCGTGTGGCCCGAACACCGCTTTAATCCTCCCATTGAAAGTGTTGTTCCAGTTTCTTATAAACTCCTCACCGGTCTTCAGCTCTTTCCTCGCTCTTTCTTCATCTCCCCTGTCAGCCATTCCGTAGCAAAGGACAGCCCTCATACCCGTCTCACCAACAGCCTTGGCGACATCGTCCATGAATATGTAAAGGTCGCTGAAGCAGGCGATTCCGCTTTTAATCATCTCTACAGCCGCCAACATCGTCCCCCAGTAAACGTCATTTCCGTTCAGCTTTTTCTCCAATCTCCAAACGTTTTTCAGCCAGCTATTTAGCTCCAAATCTTCGGCAATACCCCTGAATAAGACCATCGCGGCGTGTGTATGTCCGTTGAAAAATGCGGGGATCACAACATCTGCTTTGAACTCTATCTCGCCTTTTAGGTCTTCCTTTGAAATCTTCGTAATTCTGTTACCTTCAATCCCGATATTCGCTTGAACGAATTCCCCTTCAATATAGCAAAGACCACTCTTGATTACTATTGAATACATGGGATTTGCTTGGGGATATATTAAATAAGTTTTATCTTTTCCAAAAATTCTTCGATTAGCTTTTCAACAGCCACTTTATCTTTTTCTGCCGCGCTTATAACCGCATTCTCAAGTTTTATCCAGTTCTTTATTCGATAAAGTTTTCGATGCATATCCCTGAAATCTCTGATAAATGCGAGCATTTCTTCAGCATCTTCTTCGCTTAAAATTCCCGAACGGATCAAAAATCTAACCTTCTCTGCTATTAGCTCTTTTTCCTTTTCTTTTAGCTCTTTTAGATATTCCTTTCCCTTTTCGGATAGTGAATATACCTTTTTTCCACCAATGCTTTTAACTTCAAGAAATCCTTTTTCATTTAAATCGTTGAGTAAGGGATAGATCGACCCTGAAGAAGGTTTTTTTGATGTAATTTCCTCGATTCTGTTAATTAATTCGTATCCGCAAGCGTCTTTATTGGCTAGCTCCTTGAGTATTAGTAATTTTAACAGACCTTCTAATTTCACAGGATTAGTTTTCTTGAGAAGCGTATTTAATGTTTACCTTCAGTCGCTAAGAAGGCTCCGTCCGACGGGGCGAAGGGGGCTGGTAG
>CBEWZU010000089.1:0-5812 GCA_965561205.1 uncultured Archaeoglobaceae archaeon
TGGCCCCAAAGAACAAATGATGAAAACATAAGGGCGAGAGCCAAACTACTTTTTCCACATAAATAGGAACAGCGAGCGTTAGTGAGCGAATTCCTTTTCCATTTTAAGTTTTAAGGTTCCATTTTACCGTTTTATTTTCTATCTTGTTTCTATTTTCTCCGATTTTTAAATGGCTTTAATTCTGTCCATTTAGGATATATTCTTTCAAGGATTGCAGATTGACTTTTACCTGCTTTCCAGAGATTGATTACGTGGGCTGAAAGGCAAGCTGAAACTGAAATTCCAAGCTTATCAGAAACTTGAGATTTCAAATACCATTTAATCAAGCTCTTAAGCTCTTCCAGAGAGTACTTCCTAAGCCTTAACTTAATAAGCCTCGCATCCTTTTTAGAATCAATTTCAGGCTCGAATCCAAAATTTTCTCCCACTATTTCTCTAAAATAGTTTAGAACCAAGTTAACAGCTTCTCTTTTATTTTTTCTTTCTTTATTTTTTTAAATTTATTTTCTTTCGTTTGAACCTCTTTCACATCCCTAACTGAACTAGATTCACCACCTAATTTACCCTCGTTCACATCTCCAACTTTAAGTAGTGCAACTAGGTTACTACCTCTCTTCCCTTTCCCCCTCTCAATTCTGATTAAGCCATTAGCCTCAAGAATCTTGTTATACTTAATGATCGTTTTAGTGCTTATTCCAAGCTTTTCAGCCAAAGTCCTCAAAGAAGGAAACGCAACTCCCTTATTTCTCGCATAAGAAGAATAAGCGTTATACAAGGCTAAGCCTACAACCCCGATTTTTGAGGCGTAATCCTCAAAGACTCTTCTAGGAATCCAATACCATTCTCCGTCTTCAATGCTTCTAAACTCAGTTGGAGAAGCGATCTTCTTCATGCTTTAGTTCTTGAACAAATCAACTTTTTGCCTTTTATCAACCCATTCTTTCAAGTTTCTGTTAATTCTGAAAATTCCAAGCTGAGGATTCCACTTAATAACTCCTCTAAGAACAAGCTTCTTCAACTCAGCTTCAACATGATAAGGCGAAACTCCAGCAAAATAGAAGTCCTTCTTCTTCAAAACAGCAAACTTTCTATTCAAGCCATAAGAAAATCTAATTATGAAAAGCAGAATCTTCAATTGTCTTTTCGTAAAATTTGAAGTTAAAATCTTGTCCAATATTCTGTTTTCAATTTTTGTATAAGCCATAATTAGGGAAGAAATGGTTTAAGCTGAAAATAAATCGTCAAGGCCTACTCCTAAAGCCTTTGCAATCTTCTTTGCTAAATACACGCTAGGCTTTCTTATGCCTCTTTCAATCTCAGATAGTTCAGATTGAAAAATGCCAACCAGCCTAGCCAAATCAGTCTGCCTTAATCCCTTCTTTTTTCTAAACTCCTCGATTCTATTTTTGAATTCGACCTTTGACATATTTAACCGTAAAACTACGATATTCTTAATTTCATTTTAATCGTACAAAAACGATTGTCAAGACCCTAGACTGTGGAAAACTAGCAAATTCTGATATAATTGACTTAGAAAGGTTGAATAAATTTAAACAAATTCGCCTTTAAACATGCTTAAACGATCAAGATGGCTTTTAATTGGAGTTTTTATTATCTTTACAATAGGAATAGTCTGGGTGGTTATTTTTTACATGAAACAAAAACCAATTCCAGTTGTAGAAGAAAATAAATCAGCTGAAGAATTTAAAGAAATAGACATTACTGATTGGAAGACTTATAGGAATGAGGAGTATGGATTTGAGATAAAGTATCCTATAGGTTGGTATGTTTATTCTGTTAGTTATCTTGGGGAAAACAAAATAGTTTTTTCCAACATTTCAAGACAAAAAATAGAAACAATTCAAGAGACAAATGAATTAGAAACTACAGTTTATATTCTGGAAATCAGAATAGTAAACAAATCAATAAATGATTGGCTGAACGAGCAGAAAAAACTACAAGAGCAATGGTCTAATTTACTAGAAACTGATTTCTTCATAGAAAAAATTACAATAGGACAGAATGAGGGTTATAAAATAGGTGTAATCACAAAGAAAGGTGATAGAGCTTTCTCTTACGTATTATATAGAGGAGAAACCACATATGTTATAGCAACAATATTTCCAGAAAGGTGTAGATTTGAGGAATGTAAGATTTTTAATCAAATGCTTTCTTCTTTTAGGTTTATATAGATAATATAATGGGTCTAATTGGGAGCGGCATAGAAAAATAGAGATCTTTCGGAGTTTCCCTTCGGGATTAAATGAATTTACCTATTCTTTCGTGAAAGTTGTCCTTTTCTTTTTCCAGAGCACTACAGTTACCATACTAACTATTATTATTGTTACGATTGCCACACCCACTACCCACATTGGAAAAGCTTCTGCGCGAGAAACTTGCAACATGAACTCATCTCGTGTAAGCTCACTGTCTGCGGTAAAAGTCTTCTCAAACTTGCCATCACCATCCGAATCAATCAGTATAGTAACTCCCTCTTCTCCCATAGCAAGTGCATTCCAATTGATGGAATATCGATGTTTTATATTTATCGAGATTGGAATATCTATAGCTTTAAAAGTGGTAATGTTTCCATTTCTAACTAAAGTTATCTCAAGTTCATAAGTTCCTTCGTCGATACCTTCAGCATCATAAAGATAAGTATCATCTGGGAAAAAGATTATAACACTTTTACTTTTGCTATCGTACAGCGAATTTGGAATTTCTTCCCTTATTACCCCGTTCACTAAGCCTGTAACATTTCCGTATGAATCATAAACTCGAAGTTCAATAGGGCTTCGCCCGCGGGCTATAATTGCTGATTCGGGAACTAAGGATATAGGAGCTATTATCTTTATTATTGATCTGGATTCCTCCTCGTTAATGAAATATTCTGCAAAGCTTACATAATTGCTTCCGGTTAACTCTACAACCGGCTCCATTTTGTATGGAAATAGAATCTCATGAACGCAAACAATTTCTAACTTATCTTGCGGATATACTTTTGGCGTGAGGATGATTTTTCCCTCCTTAGACAATGAAAGATAGTAGATGAATTGATCCTTTTTATGTGCGGAATCAACTTGCATCCGCATTGCATAATATGTATTCCATTTGGCTGGCTCTAAATGAAAAGCTTCTGCAACGTATTTAGAGAATATGGATTGAAAGTACCATCTTGGTTCCGGAAATTGCAGTAGCCATAGTTCTCCAGCATGGTTTCTCATGAATGTATTAATATCTGGATCGCCCATTTGAACTATCGCTCTAAATTTTCCTTCGGAATTTTCTTGTATCGTTATTTTTAAATTGATTCTTGAAATGCCACTATTAACGGCAGTGATAAAATTCGATATAAAAGAAAAAGCAGATCCTTGAGGCGTATTGGTTCTTGTTGGCGTGAAACTAATAACCATTTTTTCCCATTCAAAATTCAGCTTGCTTTTTTCTATTTCTTTTATCGTTTTCCAACCGTTCTCTTCTCTAATCTGGTTAGAATTATCAATAACTTGGGGGACATATATTGGAATAACGTGCCCCTTTCCCTTTGGAAAATTTTCTTCAGGTATTATTATTCCACCCAAAGGATATTTTTCATGAGTTTCGAGTACAATGAAGTCCTCTATCCTATCTTCATCAGTTAATCCTTCTGCCAAATCAACGCTAGGATTCCAATACCCGTATTCAGTTCGATACGCAATGAAGAAGTGGTATGGTCCTGATTTCTTGGGTAAAATAAGTTCTCCCGTGTAAGTATGTTCATGATTTGGTTTAAGAATAATGTTCCTTTCCCATTCAAAATCTATAACTAAGCCATCTGGATCTCGACCACCAACTGTCAACACATCAAACTTAATTGGTACGTCTCCAACGTTCTTGATAGTAAATGTGGCAGTTAGAGAATCACCAACGTAGTAGGGACCTTTCGGGGTTACCTCTAAAGGAGAAGAAATTACGGCAGCTGGCAGATTAGCGGATACATTTGCCGAACATCTAGCAGTTTGGCCCGCATCATCTTTTACTTCAGCCCAGACTTCTTTGTATCCGCATGTAGCAAATGCCCAGCGTTTGATCTTAGTGGAAGCATTCCAGTCTCCCGAGGGGACTTCCCAATCGTACCATTCTGTCCATTCGCCTGTTGCAACTCCATCTTGGTCATCGTCACTTGAAAAACGAACATGCGTAATGCCGGTATCATCAGTAGAATCTCCAACGTAAATGTCGAAAAATTCCCAAACGTCAATTTCACTTATTTCGGTGCCTTCTTGTTGAAGTTTAATGATGCAAGTTGGAGGTTGGTCTCCTACGATGTGAACTGTGAAATCTACGTTTCCTACTGCTCCAAACTCCTTCCAATCACTTGTAGCTCCATGAATATCTTTTGCTCTGTATCTCCAATGGTAATCGGCATTAATAAGACCATAACGAGTAATAGTTACCTCTGTACCACTTGGCACAAAATCACTAATGGTTTCTAAAGTAGGTTCTCCCGTAAAGGGTTCATCCATTTTACGCAATTCAATTTCAAGCCGGACCTCATCCCCGTCTGGATCACTCACTATTCCCTTAAAAATCACTATCCCTTCTGAAATAATTCCTCCTTCAGGAATGACAGTTATACCGTCAAACCTAAACTGAGAGGCCATAACAACATCAGGAGGCTGATTCTCTGGTGGCGGAAGCTCTATTGCATAAATATTGGCGTAGGCTCGGTTAGTCTGTCCAATAGTATCCTTTACCTCTGCCCAGACTTCTTTTGCTCCGCTTGTTGCAAATGACCAACGTTTAATTTTTGTTTCGGCATCCCAATCTCCCGAGGAGACTTCCCAATCGTACCATTCTGTCCATTCCCCGGCAGGATTACCATCTTGAAAATCATCGCTTGAAAAACGAACTTGCACAATCCCTATATCATCGGTTGAATCTCCAACATAAATGTCAAAAAACTCTCCAACATCAATCTCCTTTATTTCGACTCCATCTTTTTGAAGCTTAATGACACAAGTTGGTGGTTGGTTAAGAAATGAAGGGTGCTCTAGCTTATAGTTAAGGACAGAATCTGCATATTCGACTATTATCCTTGGTTTGATGTCTGGAACATTAACGCTTTCTAGATTATACTTCAAAATTGAGTCAGCGTACTCAACTACTGCTCTCGAATTTACATTACCTGCTATACCAACAAGATCCGCTGGATAGAATATGTTTTGTGAGAAAATAAAATCTGCATCCTCTACGGTTATACTATTTTCATTTAATGAAAAAGTAAAACAAGGATAAAGCCCTAGCCAAGTTATGTTTAGGCATAGAAGTATAAGGATTAAGCCTATTAGCTTTCGTATGATCATATCTTACTCATCTCCGCTCAGATCATGGTTCTTTGTAAACCAAGATAATAGCAAAGCGCTGATCGCAAAGAGAATAAATATCTATTCTATACCAAACATCAGGTTCAAATTGTGAATCACTAAGTTTTCCATAAGTTGTCGTCCTCCAATTTCTAGAAATAAAATAGACTGCTGTGGTACCATTGATTGCAATATATGGGTCCCAACCCAATGGCCAGTCTCCTGAACCGAACCAATTTGCCCAAGAGAATTCATAGTAAACATATTCGCTTGGCAGTTTCAGATTAAAATGATCGTAGTTTCGTCCATTTTTTTCATCAATAATAATTGTAAATTTATTAGCTTCCGGATAAGTAAAGTAATAGTATTTTGCGCCTGTAATGGAGGCTCCTAAAGCGCTCGCTACTTTTTGTAACCCTATTTGCAATTTTGTCTTCGTTAGCTGTCCAGTCGTGGAGTTATAATAA
>CBEWZU010000090.1:0-5745 GCA_965561205.1 uncultured Archaeoglobaceae archaeon
AAAAGCCAAGATTGGCGGGCCCGCGGGGAATTGAACCCCGGACCTGCGGGTTAAGCCAATTTTTGAAATGGGCTTTAAAATTAGCTTCTTTTGGAGAATCCGCATTCAAGGAATGCGATTTGAGAATAGAGAATAATGAGAATGACTTGCAGAATTTTAGGATATGGCTTCAAGATCAGAATAAATCAAAGGTTACTCAAGAGACTTATCTGGGTATTTTGAAAAGGGCTTTCAGAAGGATCGGGAAGCCTTTAACTTTAAAAAAGATTAAGAATTATTTGAGGAAAATTAGAGAAACTCATTCTCCAGATCATTTTTCTTTAAATCTTTCAGCATTCAAAAATTATTTGAGGTTTAAGGGCTATGATGGCTTTTTAGATGATTTCAAATTTGTGCATAAAGGTTTTGTTCCAAAGAGGATACCTACTAAAGAAGAGCTTCAAGCTTTCTTTAACGCATTGCCAACTTTGGGTTCTAAAGCCTTTTTCATGATTCTAGCCACTTCTGGATTAAGGCCTGGTGAGGTGAAAAGCCTTACTTTAGAAGACGTTGACTTCAAACAGCGGATGTTAAGGCCTTCATGTCATAGCGGAGTTACAAAGCGTAGCTGGATCAGCTTTTACAATCAAGAGGCTGAAAATGTTATTGAGGAATTTAGAGCCAATCTTTCGAAAAGGCAAAGGAAAAGTAAAAAGCTTTTACCTATTTCATCAAGGGATCTGAAAAGGGATTGGAGAATAGCTAAGGAAGTGACCGGCTTGAATTTGAAACCAAAGGATTTGAGAGATTGGTTTTGCGCTCAAATGGCAGAATTGGGAGTTCCAGATAGATATGTTGATGCCTTTTGCGGTAGAATGCCAAGGTCGATACTGGCAAGGTACTATTCTGATTATAGCTTAAAAAGATTAAAGAAAATCTATGATAAAGCCAATCTTAAGGTTTTAAGCTAAAAATATGCTTAGACAATTAAATAGGCATACGAAAACCTTAACATTCTATAAATATAGTTTGGTTTATAAGTTAAAAATCAAAGGGCCTTCCTTTATAAATCAACTTCAAAGGAATAGTGAACCGTGTTTAAGTTTTTAATATTTTTATATCTTTCATTTGAGAATATTCCGTATACTAGGATACGCTTCATATGTATTTGAATTCAACATAAAAAGAGTTAAACGTAGGTCATTTTTTTTAAGAACTTGGCACAATGCCTATCCGAAGAAGTCTTTTTCATTGAAGACTAAGGGCTTAGCGTCTGGGTCCACCCATGCATCTAGAACCTTTCCTATGAAGAGGGTTAAGTTTCCAAGGTCGACGAAGGATGTTACTTTACAGTCGAGGTATGCAGCGACATCATTTAGAACTGGTGAACCAGTTGTTTTTGTTGTGTATGGAATATTGGCAAATTTGTCTGTCTCCTTTCCAGATGTAAAGCCGAAATGTTTTCCTATATCGACTTGGCCTTCCCTAAGAATGTTGACTGCGAATACGCCGCTTTTCTTTATCAGATTATGGGTGAAATGATCCTTTCCTATGGAAACGCAAACTAAAGGGGGGTCAAAAGAAACAGTGGTTAACCACACAGCAGTCATCCCATTAACCTTATCGTCGCATCTTGTTGTTATGATGAAGACGCCGTTCACAACTTTCTTTAGAGCTTCCTTTTTTTCGACACCGTTCATCTCGTGTTACAATTAGTGTGGCGCTCTAAATTTAAAGTTAATGCCATGCTCTTGTAATGTCTTTTCGTGGTATTTTATATGGGCATATATGAAACCCTTTAAGTTGAGATAATAAAGGAATGGTTCTGTTCGGAAAGATTATAAGCCCCAGAAAACTCTCCAAAACTTAGGTTCCGGAACGGTTTCTATTCTTGTCTTCATTTTTGCTAGATGATTTTCGTATTTTTTATTAAAGCTGGGTCAAGTGGAAAAGCGCCCACTGTCTCTCTCCTCTGGTTCTGGGTGATGCTTTTAGATTAATCCGCTTCTTTCAACCTCTTCAATTATCTTTAGGAGGCCTTGACTCAAGTTCCGTATCGCTTTTAGCGAGTATTTAAACTTCTCATATTGCTCCCCGTTTTTTAAGACCCCCGATGATGAAATCATTCCACATGCGTAATTTACTGCTTTTGTAATTGCCAGATCATCTGGATCCCCTCTTTGTAGCCAGTAAAAGTACTGTTTTATTGCTCCTTGAAGAGAGCCGAGAGCATAATTGAACGCTGCATCTTCTATATCTTTTACCTTCATAAGGTTCTTTTTGATGACGTCGATGGAGATCTTATTTTCGTAGATATCGGACAATATCTTATCTACAAGATTCATATCTACAAGATTCACTTCACAGTGAATCTTCCAGCTGAATCCTATACTTTGACGGTTGTTGGCGAAGAGGAAATTCCGCCCACCATGGTTGTTTCAGAAGCTAGCATTTGTAGATTTGGAGAGGTTCCAAGAAAAGTTAAGAACTTGACAGATTATGACATCTGGAGACTTTGCAGACAGCATTTTAGAATAGCAATTCCAGCCTCTCCTACGCCGAAACTTTCAACTCAGCCAGCAACCTAGATCTTGGATATTATAAGGGCTAGGCTTAAAGAATGGCATGAAAGACGTTATGCACAGTTAACGCGTGGCTAACCCTCTAAAAGCCGGAGAAAGGTTAGCTACGCAGCTGTTTATTTACGTAGAGAATGGTGAGTTGTGTCCAGGAATTATAATTTTAGGATTTAATCCTCTTAGTTTATCGATGCTCTTTAAGTAGGTTTCTTTATCCTGAACCCACTCTGGAACTATACGTTTGAGATACTCATCCTTTGACGTGACGGCGTCGCCGACAATGGCCACGAGCCCTTCCGGCGTGTCAGCGATGACGCTTATGCTTCCAGGAGTGTGCCCCGGAGTCGTTACAACCTTAACATCCTTAGTTATTGATATGTCATTCGAAATTTTCTTAACTTCTAAGGGCTTGATGCATGCTTCCGTGAACTCGGGCCATTTAGACCGTGTTAAAAGGATTTCTTTTTCGTGTACCACCAGCTTTTTTCCTCGGAAGATGAAATTGCTTCCAGCGTGGTCTCCGTGAAGGTGGGTGTTAATTACAATGTCAATTTTGGATGGCGTTAACCCTAACTGTTTAAGTCTCGACTCTAAAACTCCCCACGAACCTACTTCTCTTGCTCCTGGGTCAACAACTATTCTTTTGCTGCTTTCAATTAACACCGTGTTGCAAGAGCCAAAAATCATCCACGAATCAAAGGAGTTCTTAAGCAGACGGTCAAATTCTTCACTTGCCATAATCAGTGGGTGTCCGCGGATACCCACGGGAAAACCCTTTTTGAAACCATAGAAGCTTCCGAACTCATGTATCAAAATTTGGACATTGGCCATAATTTATGCCCTCAGACCACTATTCCATAATGAATTCTTTTATTCATAATTGTAGGAATTAAATTTTTGGTTTGGGTTTGGGGTTTAAAGTTTAACTTTCATTAAATTTATTTTTGAAAAATTTAACAAGAAAAAAACGTATTTTTAGCCTTATTTTTCTGTTAATGATAATTAACGGAAATATTACAATGTATTTTTGTTGAACAGTTTAACGGTTCTACTCATCTAATCGGAGAATTGAATTAAATTAACAGTAAACTATACTTTTATCAGGTTAACCGAAAACAGTCTTTGCAAGTGAATATTATGAAAATCTTAAGAAAACGCGAAATTTGAACCGATACTTAAACCGGGACTCCCAGGTTTAAGTGGGTTCCCTTTAAACTTGTGCCAAAGAAGAGAAAATTACGTTGGACACGTGAGGCTTTCAGTTTAATCTTCAGAACTGCGGCGTTATTTCTTGGGAGTAGAGGCATCAACGTAAGCAGGAAAGAAGATATAACATCTGCCTTTAGGCAACAAATTCAAAAGAAGGAACTTTGTGACATAATCTTTTCTACATTGTTGTTATGGGAAAAATGGAAATCTAGCCCACTCACTGATAAAGAGACAAAAAAGTTAGTTGAAAACTCATTAAAGTTTGTCAAAGGGTTACAGTCACTACATTAACCACTACAACGAAAGTTTACAGTGTTTTCTATAAAGGATTTCATCTGATATCTCTGTTTCCTTTCAAAAGGAAATAACTCCCAGAGCTCAAACCCCTAATTTTTCAAACGGCTTTTTTCGAGTTTTTGGTCTAATAGTTCACGAGAAGTACCACTTTGTCAACGCCCATAGATTTCAGGTAAACCGTTGCATTATTGATAATAGCTGTGCCTTTTCCCATATTTCTGTATTCTTTGACGACAAAAAGATCCCATATGTAAGCTGAGTACCATGTAACATCCATAATCACCCTATTGTAGCTGTGAAGCTTTCAATCGAGGGAATTTAAACTCGTTTAAAGTGTCCTGTTGAAGTAGAGTGGGTAACAAAAGAGACTCCAGAGACTTTCATAACGAGTACGATTGATGATGTTATGCTCGACTATGTGCTGTGAGCAGCCTTTACTGCTGATACTGTAGAGCTCTATTTTTTCCTTAGCAATACCATATTAATATTTAAGTCTTCGGCTTTTTCGGCTTTTTCAAGGGGTTGATCCAGATACCATGTATCAACGATTCCTTTCCACCATCCTAGAAACTCAAACTTCCCGTTCAAATTGACTAGCAATTTGAATTCTTGTGGAAAAATTAGCTTTAAATCCTCTTTTTCTACAAACGTTCTCTTTTTTCCATTATCATTAACTTCAAGTACGGTCTTTTCCGTAACGATTTGATTGATTACGTCTTTCACGTGGATTTCAAAGGTTGCCTTCACTACTATTCCGTCTCTTTCCATAACCCATTCTTGTTTCTGACCTTTGGTCCAGTCTATTCTCCAATTTAGGTACATGTTCTGAATGAAATAAAGACCGCCCTTATTCAGGGAAGCTGCTACCGAATCTAAATGCTTCAGCAGGTCTTCATTGGACTTAAACTCGAATGAACCCATCATTATGAAAGCAAAATCCGCCTTCCTGCTTAATCTGAAGTTGGTATAATCTGCTTGAATAGTCTCTATTTTGATGCCTTCTTCCTCCGCCTTCTTTCGTAAATATTCAAGCATCTCACTGCTTAGGTCCAATCCAACAGCCTCATAACCTCTTCTTGCAATCTCCCTCAACTGTAGACTCGGTCCGCAAGCTATGTCAAGAAATCTGTTAACTCTTATTTTACTGAATCTTAAAATAATCTCTTCAAAACAATCTATTTGCTTCTTGGCATTAAAGAAGCTAAAAGCTATCTCATAGTACAAAGGATATTCGTATATTCCCATATCAATAGCACTCCCTACTCAAAATGAATGAAAATCTTTTTCATAATTAATTATATTATGGTCTCACCTATGTTATCAGAGACAGCTTTAAACTCGATATTTCAAACCGACATTTAAACGTAAACCGCGGTATCAATGTCTAGGGTTTGAGTAGGGACGCTTCCCGACTGATGCTAAACCTTTCTTTTGCTTTTACAAGTTTTACCGAACAGATATTCGGCTAAGGTATCTATATCTTTTTACAGTTGTTATTAAGCTCAAGTTTACTCTTTTCCTTAAGCTTTTGCGAAAATCATTGTGGCAATAACCAGTAGAAATGCGCAAAGCAAGAAGGGTGCTTGTGGTGTGTAGGTGTAGGCGTAAGTCGCTATAGCAGGCATGATTACGAAACTGTAGTCGATGATGGAATCGAAGAAGGCCATGTATAGGCTTTTTT
>CBEWZU010000091.1:0-5594 GCA_965561205.1 uncultured Archaeoglobaceae archaeon
CTCCCCAACGGCTTCACGGTGGAAGCTCCCGACTTTAGTCAGGGAAGGTGGTCACGTGGCGAAAACTAAGTAAAAAAATTTATATATCAGCTGAATCAAAAAATTTCTGAAGTGAAAAAGACAATTCGAACAGCCACAACCGGCAGGCTTAGGATCTGTCGGAGGTTTAGAAGGTTCTACCGAGTTAGTTTTAGTAGCGATCCAATTTTAATTAAGAAAAAAGGAAAATACTGGATAAGAATTGGTAGCAGATCTTTCAGAGTTTTTTTCGATGATGAAAAAATTATTGATGAAGCTTTAAGAGGTTTATGGTCGGTTGACGGTGTTGATGTAGTAAAGTGTAGGAGAAAGGTGCTGATAAGGGTTCATCTTAAGAGAGAGGTGGAGGTTGAGGACAAACCAAAGACAGTTATCAAGCTGAGCAAAAGGGGAAAAACTATCGTTGCTGTTGTATTCAGAGGTAAAAAAGTTGTTGACGAAGTTAGCTTTAAACTCAGCAAAAAAGTAGCTGAGGAGATAGTGAATTATGTAAGGAATTTCAAGAAACCTATTATAGTCTCCAGAGACGAGATTCCCGGGCTGAAGGTTAAAGCAGCACTTAACGGAATAGACGTCGTCGAATCTTTCGTTGTTGAGAGTGAGAAAATTAGAGTAAAACCTCTCTTAGTCGGTCTCCTCGTTCTTCTCGCAATAGCCGCTACAGCTATGGTTTACTATTCCTCATTCAGCGTGGCAACAATAACCGTTGAGAAGAAACTTGATGTCAGCGTTAATATAGATAAAAGTGTTGTTGTTTACGCCCCCGGAATGGGAACGAAAAAAATAGGCTACATAACTGCCAATGTTTACAATGGTTCAGCAAATTACAGACTGATAATACAGCTTGCAAGCCTCAAAACCCACTGTGGTTGTGAGGTTATTGCAGTTCAAATATATGACGGAAATATTCTCAAGGGAATAATAACCCCCCTAACTCCATCCTTAATAATCGAAGACAGTGAAACAAAAACTTATACAGTCAAAATTTTTTACCTTGCCTTAAAACCATGCCAGATTAAGATAGCCTTGCAGGCATCAATCGAGCTAATAGGCTCTTAAGAGTTGCTAGGGAAGTTTTTCCTATCTTTAATTGCCACCTCAATCTTTTTTCAAGCTGACTCCTTCCTAAACTCAACGTTCAGTTGCAATTTAATACACCTAATTCCATTGGCGATAAATTAAAATAAGTTAAAGTTTTATAAAACTAAAAAAAAATCCCCTACAATGAACAGGGAGAGCATAGTCACCGGACTCTTCGGATTAGGCTTAGGACTCGCATCATGTAGCATCATCATAGCTTTTACTTTCTCTAGAGTTGCCAAAGGTGAGGAACTAACTTGGACATCTGGCACATATATGATATCCATAAACTGGGTCTGGCTCTCCAACCTCTTTCTGACTTGTGGTCTTGGAATGTTCATAGTCTCTGCAGCCATCCCAGTTTTAAAAAGAATTAAAATTAAGACTCTTGTCACATTACTACCTCTTTCAGCATTTTACCTCTTAATAGCAGCATTTGATATAGCAACAACTCATGTGCTTATAAAAAGTGGAATGGGAGATGAAGTAAATCCGATAATGACCATGCTCATAAATACTTTCGGAGTAAGCTATGCTCTCTCTTTAAACTTTATAGTTTCAATTTTTATAATAGTTGGATTAATTTATTTCACAGAAAAATTTTATTTGTTTTCAGCTGTAGTTTTGCCTCTCTCAGTTATAAGAGGCTTTGTTGTATATAATAACATGAAACTAATAGAAAATTATACTCTGAACGTTTGGTTTTTAATTTTAGAAAACATGACCGTTGAAAATATACCGATGATAATACTTTTTAGTCTTTCAGTTGTTATGGGCACTACTGTCGCACTGGCTTTTCCAGAGACAGAAGGCGAGTATGCTCCGCTATCTCTAAAGGGACTGAGGGAATTTAACCCTCTGAAATTGAAAAACATTGTAAGAAAAAAGAGCGAAGACGTGGAAGAGGAATTCATACATTTATCTCCTGAAACTGAAATAGATCAGATAATAGATCCAGTTGAATTTACATTACTTCTTGAGAGGTTCAGAATTAAACAGGAAGTTATAGAATCTCTACTTAAAATAAGCGAGGAAATTAGCAGAAAGAAAGGTTTACCACCAGATCAGATCACGTTGAAGGATATTATAGATGAACTAAAAAAGTGACGAATTTTTGCTGTAGGCAACTATGGTTTCTGGATATTCCTCTATTCTGAAAGAAAGCTCTACAGTAGCTCTGACTCGGAAGAAAAGCGCAGAGGGAGTAGAACAGAAAGCAAATTGTAGTTCTTACAGAACCTCTTACCGTTCTTAATCCACAAAAGCTTAAGTTTATCCAATACAGATAATCTTCTAAGAAAATCTTATACATGCCGTCTTTCTCACCGATCAGACTCCAAACCCTTCTTTTAGGCGCATTTCTGGATTTAACTTCACTAAACCTGTGGATTAGTTATGTTTGTCGTTGCTGCATCGATACCTGTACTCAAAAGAATATGTCCAAAAACTCTTGCAACTCTGTTTCCATTCTCGGCTTTTTATCTTCTTATAGTCGCATTTGATGTTGTTACAGCTCATGTACTAATAAAGAGTGGTTTGGGCAACGAAGTCAATCCCCTTATAGCTGTACTAATAAACACATTTGGTGTAATTTATGCATTATCACTTAAAGTTGTTGTATACAACAACATGAAACTCCCTGAGGGCTATACGCTGAGTGGTTTACGGTATTAAACTTCATTAAGATCCAGATTAAGAGTTGGCAGCAGAGGTAAGAAGGATGAGTTATCTTTACAACTAACCAGCTGAAACTGTGCAACTTGAAGGTGAGCAAATAGATCCCATTGAGTTTACACTTCTGTTAGAGAGATTCAGGATAAAGCAAGAGGTTGTGGAAGAAGAAAATACCGATAAATCAAGTAACTTTGCAAGATGTGGTTAAGGAACTCAAATGTGATTATAATTATTACAATTACAATTGTTATCTTTAGAAAGTGTACAAGACTTAAAAAAGGAAGAAAATTTATATGAATTTAACTAAAGATATTTATGGAAACTTTCCGAAGTTTCTCTTGTATACTAATGTTGATTTTCATTGGCCAGATTACAGACTGTTACACTACTCTTCTCTTCATATCCCACAGTTGTGAATTGAATCCTATTATGAACGCAGTCCTATCGATAAGTCCTGCAGCCTATATAGCAGTTAAGTTTATTGGAGCTCTTTTGTTATTAGCTTTACTTATAGCCATAAGATTCCTAAACCCAGTATGGGCTAAGAGAACAGCTATAATTGTGCTTATGCTCTCTCTTCTACCACCAACATTTAACATTGTGGTGAATGCGTTATAAAACTGCTTTTTTCCAATGCAGTTGCAAAATTATCTCTGTGCTCAGAAACAAGTTAAAATTTCTGACTCAAAAAATGCACTGACCGTGTCCAAGAATAACCTTCTTGGATTATCACAAGATATCACCATCAGCTTAGTTTTCTAACTGGCATAAATACTTAAGCGAGCTATTCGTATGCGTTAGGGTTGAAGAAACCTTAATTCCGGTTTACGTTGACTTAACAGGATCCGAAGTGGAATTCGTTGCAGAGATTCTGGAAGGAAGCAGATCCGCTTTGACTGACGGAGCTTTCGACGCTAAGAAGGTTCTAAATGAACTCGTTAAGAAGGGTTACGTTCCAATTGTAAAGCCGACGAAGAGGAAGCCTGACGGCTTTGGTTCGAAGGTAAGGGATCTCCTTTTCGACGAATCGATTTACAGGTATAAGAGCGTTGGTGATGGTTATTTTGGAGCTTTGAGCGTTGAATTTGGCGACAGGCTGAAATCAAGAGGTAAAAGCGATGAAGCGAGGATTTTGGCGAGAAATATAGTCTATTGTATAAAAATAGCTTTAAGGTGGAAATACGGGACTTCATGAATTTTTGGACATGGCATAGTAGATGACAAAGTTGGCAATTAGATTTATAAGCTTTATAAAGGTGTTTTAAACACTTAGTTACACCAAAAACCTGAACTTTCGGAACTACTGTTTAGAGCGAGGAGAATGTCAAAGTAAGCTAAATGTTACTCAGAGAAGTTGTTATGAAGATTTGCAAAAAAGCTTATTTACGTGAATGCACAAAATCTACCATGAAGCCGGATTTAAAGTCGGAAGAAAAAGACGAGTACATACGCTTTCTGCTAAGACAATACAGGCTCGTCGACACTCTGTGGTTTCTGGCGGTTGAGGACAGGTTTGGCTTGGATGCTGCCGTAGAATTAAACGAGAAAGTTTGGGAAGACATGGGCAGGAGATCGGCAAGAGAGATTAAAAAGAGGTTCAAGATTGAAGATAAAGGTTTGAAGGGGTTTGTGAAAGCTATCAAATATTTCCCATGGACTGTCATTGTTGGTTATGAGATAGAAGAGAATGGCGATAAGGTTACAATAAAAGTTCCAAGCTGTCCTCCGCAGGTAGCGAGAATTAAAAGTGGCAGAGGTGAATTTCCGTGCAAGGAAATGCATCTAAGAGAGTTCAGAGCATTTGCAGCAGAAATAGATGAGAGGATAGAAGTCAAATGCATCTTTGCCCCTCCAGACGAACATCCCGAAGACTGCTTCTGCACGTGGGAGTTCAGGATAAAATCTTAAGATACGCTGACGACTATCTAAAGCCTAACAATTCACTTCCTTATCCTAGCCACGACTGCCCCATCTCTCACGATCTCGGAGGGAGAAATCAGAAGCAGATGCTTTTCATCTCCTCCACCGCCGTAAACCCTCTCATTCTTGAGAACTCTCTCATCAACAAATACCTTGCAGTCATGTCCTATCGGTGGAACACCACCAGCCGGAAAATCAGTGAGATGTAGAACTTCTTCTCTTCCTGCAATTCTTACACTCTTTCCGAGTAACTTTTCAACTCTCTTTAAATCAACGGATGACGTGCCATCGACGATTGCAACAACAGCCTTATCTTCTGCAACGAGCACAATGGATTTTATTATCTGTCTTTTACTGCATCCAACCTCTTCCGCAGCCTCGTTAACAGTTGAAGCTCTTCTGACTTCTATGATCTTTGCATTGATATTTTTCTCTCTAATATAATTCTTAAGCCACTCAACACCCTTCATTTCTCCCTGATAATTCTAAACCTCACGGTGTTTTCTGGATCCGGGCACTGAAGAACTTCTACGGCATTTATCCAGTCATCCGGCGGCGTCTCTCTGTAAGTTGCTGTAATGTATGGAATTAAGGCCGATAGAGCGTATATACAGATCTTACCCTTTATAACCGGATCTTCAACTTCGATTGTATCTCCCTTTTCGTAGCCAGCGTGACATTTCCCTTTCACGTCTTCTACGATAATTTTCAGCCTGTACATGTTGAATGTTAACTAAAGATATTTTTAAAATTTCTCAAGTTGTTCAGATGAGTTACTTACAACATCACTTAAATAGCTCTGAGATGTAAACAAGACATGGATCTCTTTGAGGAGCTCAGCAAGGACAGATTCAGGGAGTTCCTCGGAGCAGAAATTTTAG
>CBEWZU010000092.1:0-5473 GCA_965561205.1 uncultured Archaeoglobaceae archaeon
AAAAGCTTTTTTCAGAATTCTCTGTAATACTCTGTCTTTTTCAAATATTTCTTTAGTTAACATCTCAATCGACCTCCTTACAGCCTATAAGCTCTCAAAAGAAATCCTTGTTCGTCGAACTCAGCGAAAAATGTTGTTCCGCACCGCTCACACGTTGTCTCTGGGTTGTCCTTGTCTGGAAATATTATGTCGTTGCCACAAACAGGACAATGGGAATAACTGAAAACTATTAAATCGTCGCCTTTTAACTCAACCATCTCATCCATTTCGGTAAGCAGTTTCTTAACATCTAACCCCATCCTATCACCCGGAAAAATTAGTTAAAAGCCGTCAGTGGTATTGAATTAAGGGCGGCTTTGTGCTTCTTAGTCATTCTTTTGACTTGATGATATCCTTCGAGCTTAGCAAGCTCCTTTTTCAGGATTTTAATTCTTGCAGGATCGAGCTTCAGTTCTTTTTCAAGGATCAACTCAGCAGGAACTTTGACGATTCCTCTCGAGAATGGGGCTGGGATCTCAAACGGTTCGATTTCATAAAATCTCCCTGTAACGAAGACCTTAACATTCTCTCCAAGCTCTTTTCTTGCGTCATCGATGATCTGAGCAAGCTCAGAAACCGAATTTTCAACATAGACAACTGATGAGATCGTGTAACACCCGCAACCTCTAATCACAACTTCCCCTGAATAGCTTTCAGATTTTACTCTCAGCCGTTCATCCTCTCTTATCTTTTTCTTTAATTCCTCCGATCCAAAGTATTGAAGACCATCTACAGTGAAATATCCGAAGATCAAAGCCTTTCCTTTGTTCCATTGTGCTAAGTATATTCTTTCATGGTCTTTCAGTTTCTTCACAATGTTGATTGGTAAAGCTCTCGAAATCCCATATCTGTGTGCTTCCTTCTTGAATCTTTCTATGTCGTATAACCCCTTCCCTACATAATGCAATTTCACAAACTCCTCTTCACTCATCCCTCATCCCTCCAAACCTCACAATCTCCATCTACATCGATAAAAACGGAACGTGATCCCCTCTTAGCATGAAAAATCTCATATGCCGTCTTAAACTCTACCCTCAAACGCATTTCCGTGAATTTCTCAATCGCTTTCCCGTGTGCTTTGAATAATTCAGCTTCAAACTCTTCTTTCGTTTGCTTCTCTTTCTTTTTCTCCTCTTCTTGTTCAAATAACGCTTTATACAAAAGAGAACATCTATAACCCAAATCCATTTTCAACACACCTCCAAAACAGCTTGATTCTCAAATTTCCTTCTTAACATCTCAATTTTAGCTAAATAATCCAAAGCTAAATTATACGAAAGCTGAAATGTGTTGTCGGAGGTCTTTAAATTCTTCCATCTTGCTATGAAGTCCCACGCTGAGGTGTCGGCAGAATACAAAGCATCCCAAACGGCTTTATCGTCGAGAACAGACAGTTTTACACCAAAAGCGTGTAATTTTACCTTACCCGGTAACTCTGATCGAACTGTTAGAATTATTTGCTGAGTTGTTTTGACTTGATGTCTTCGACAGGTCGATCCGATTGCTATGTAATCACGGATTAAACCGTGTTCCCTAAATAATTCAATGCAATATAGGTAGTCGTCAATTTCCCAACCTTGAATTACTGGAATTGGCTTAGCTTTGATTCCCATGCACTCGGAAAGTTCCAGAAGCTTGAGATGATGCTCCAAGGTTCTATGGATTTGATCCTTCGCTGTCACATTGAATTTCTTAAGTATCTGAGGCTCGCAAGGATAATCTCTCAGAACAAAGTAGCCTGCTCTTACTTTTCTTACAAAGTGTAGATATTCATGATCCAAGCGATTGTAACCGTTGTGAATGAAGCTTGACGGGAATCCTCCAGAGTCGATGAGCAGTATCTTAGCAAAGGATCTTGCAGTCCTTGCATAGTAGCTACTGTTCTTAGTCATGAAATTTAAGAGGATATACGGATAGTTCAACATCTGGCAAACTCTACATTGTGTCCCGCTCGCTGGGCTGAAGTAGAAAATCTTCATCTCAATCACGCTCCTTCTTAGCTAAAACAAACCCGCAAACCCTACAAACAACCGATTTCGTCACAACCTCAAACGTTCCATCTCTGCAAACAATATCCACCACTTTACAGACGTCGTCCCTGCTCGTAATGGGTGCTAAACAACCCGGACACTGCTTCATAGCCCATCGCCCTCCAAAAACTCTTCAAACATCGATCTCTCGTCAAAGAACTCTTCAAGCGTCCCTGACTCCTCTTCTTGTTCTTCAAACTGTATCTCTTTGAGTCTAACGCCGAACCAGACCCATTCACGTTTGCCAGCAAATCTTTTTTGAGAGAGGGTGGCTTTGGACAGTCTTTGGAATTCGGGAGTGAATTTGTGCTTGGAAAGAGGTTCGAAATCGTAAATTTCGCAGAATTGAAGATATGTGTTGTAAACTGTTTCTTTAAGCTCGTAGGATTGAGCATCTCTTTCGATGCATTCGGATATAAATGCGTAAACGCTGTTAGCTCGTTTGAGCCACTCCTCTTTGATTTGTTCGGCTGTGTCGGTTCTTGTGACTCCTACGAGTTCGATTCTCGTCATCGCCTCGAGGACTTTATTGAGAAAACCGCTGAGTTCTTCCTCTGTTGTCAATTCGAAAATTAGATTCGGATTTGGTGGAAACTCGTTGGGGAACTTAATTATAACCCACCTCCGCCAAAAAGCGTAGGTCTTGTCGGTGATCTTGGGCGGCTCATTCGCCGAGAAGACCATTACCGCTTTATTCTCAAACGGGAATGGATTTTTGAACTTCTTTTGAACATAAACTCTGTCACCGCCTGTTAAAATCTTGAATCTTCCAGAGTTTGCAACCGCATTTTTAGGTAAATCTGCGTAAATGTTCGCAAGCTTGCCGACGAGTTCCGCCGCCATGAACTTGTCGTTGCAGAGGTCTTGAAGGCTGATATGTGCAACATTCTCTTTACCCAAAAACGTTTCAAGAAGCTTGAGATAAGTGCTTTTTCCGTTTGCTCCTTCTCCTATTAGCAGATAGTGAGTTTGATACCATGGATTTTGAAGAAGTGCCAAGGCGGGAATCTCATATAGCAGAGGTAAATCTTGAGGCTCGACAATCTCGGAAAGGAACTTTTCAATCTTTGGACATTGAGCATCCTTGTTGTAGTTTACTGGGATCCTATACGTGAAACCAAAGGCGGGACCGTTAGGAAGCAATACTTGAATGTCGCCCCTGTAAAGCACCCCATTCTTGAGAGGAATGAAACGACTACCCAATTTGTTGAAGGGGAACTCATAGCACAAGGTAAGCCACTTGATTCTTGATACGATTTCGCCGACTGTGTCTTTGATTTTTCGATCTGAAGAGATTCCCTTATCCTTGAGGATGAAGGTGATCGCATTTTCGATTTCTCCCTCGTCTTCCTTCCAGATTTCGCCATTCCAAATCCAAATCTGATCTTTGATAGTTATTGGGATGAAAACCCGTATTAGATATTCCGTTAGCAGATCGTAGTTTACTTTTGCGATGCCTTTGTCGTTCTCTTCAACAACATTCTCAGGTAATTCCGGGAACATGTAATAGTGGAAGGAGCCGAATTTGACGTTATACACAAAGTTAAGGTAAATGAGGTTCCTGACGTCTTCGGGAATCAAAGCATAGTTTATGAGCCAATTAATCCGCTTGACGTATTCATCGTCGCTATCTTCAGCGATGAGTTCAAGCGTTTTGTCAGCTTCTTCAAAATAATCTTGTAAAAGTAATCGCATCCTCTTAGCTATCGTATCAGCCTTGATTAGTGCTCGATACGCTCCCATCAGTGGCACCCCTTTCAAAGAAAAAAGATCTTAGGATATCTCGTAACGCTTCAGAATCGGTGTCTATTTTTCGTAACTGCTTGTATTCCTCTATTTTGTGATACAATTCTAAAGGTATTTTCGCACCAATGATCTTTGACTTTACCATTTTGAACCACCACTTTAATTTTTTGTAGTAATACTTTGGAAACTTAAACTATATATAACTTTCGTTAACGAAAGTTAAACCTCAAAAAATTGAAGGAAAGGTCTAAAAAGCTAAAAAACAACCTTAAAACAGAATGGCACAGACAGATATAATATTGAATCCTAAAATTTTGGAAGTCTTAAGAATATTAAGCAAAGGAGAGGTTCAAGCCTCACGATTGGCTGAAATGGTAAGTTTTGGAGAGACTACTTATTGGAAAGTCGTAAAATTACTACGTGAATTGGATTTAATAGAAGAAGTGGCAGGATTTAACGAGGAAGGAAGAGCTGTTAAGTTATACAAGCTCAGTAAGAAAGGGTGGGAAATCCTTAAACTTGCGGACAAAATCGAAGAAATCTTGGTAGGGTGATTCTCTTGAGAATGATTGAAGCTATGCAATATATTTTCCAAAAAGGAACTTATGAAATTTTGCTGGAAATAAAGAAACACGAAAAAATCCAGCCATCTAAGTTAGCTGAGCTAATCAAAACGATTAGCGAAAAAACTCTATACAAAAGGTTAGAAGAGCTTAAAAATTTAGGATTGATTAAAGAAGAAGGTGGTATAAACGAATTAGGAAGACCTGTTAAGTTTTACAGCTTAACACCACTTGGTAAGAAAGTTATAGCCAAGTTCGAAGAAGTAGAACAGATTTTCCAAAGAGAAAGGGTCGCAATTGCCTGATTAAGTATATTAATGATTATGTTCAGAAGAGGCCTAAGCCCATCATGTCGTCGTTTAGACCGAAAAGTATAAATATGGTGTCACAACTGTCACAACTTTTTTTCTATTAATTAGGTTGGCAAAGTGATTTAAAAAGAGGCGAAAGGGAGTGCGAAGGATTCGTAAGCATTCGTAAGCAAGAAGGTGAGATTAATAATGCTGAAAAACCTGTGACAGTCGTGACACCCTATATATATTTTTCGCTGAAAATCTAACATTCACGTTAAGGTCAAATAAATTCGTCAGATAGTATGCACACAAGAATTCGTGCACATTTTTTGTGCACTCATGATGATGAGATTGTTATGAGAACCCGATAGATGAACTCCCTGAAATTCTCAGCAAAAATTAAAATAGGTAGGAAATTGGAATAGGAGATATGAAAAAAATAGAATGTATTTATGAGAAAGGGGTTTTAATTCCCTTAAAGAAGCTGAACATACCTGAAAGATCTAAGGTAGTCTTAATTTTGGAAGAAATAGAAGTCGTAGATGATCTAAAACGATATTCATATTTTAAACTTTTAAGAGAGGGAGAAGATGCAGAAAACCTTTTTGAACTTTAGAGAAGGAGATATTGTGATCTTAGAGCTACCATTTACAGATTTAATCGGTAAAAAGTTAAGACCTGTATTAGTTCTAAGCTCTGAAAAGCTGAATAAGATTTCGAAAGACATAATAGTGGCTAAGATAAGTTCATCACAACAGTTAAAAGATTTTGAGGTAGAATTAAAACCTGAGGACTTAGAAGA
>CBEWZU010000093.1:0-5426 GCA_965561205.1 uncultured Archaeoglobaceae archaeon
CTTACAGAGGAGGCAATTCAAGAGATAGAAGAATGGGAGAAGAGGAAGAGCGAAGCGTTAAACGAGTTGACGAATCCGCAGTTCATCAAGATCTTCATGGGAATGCAGAGAGAAAAGGTGAATTCAAATGAAGTATTTACGTTGGGATGAAACACTCTTCAAGGATGAAAGTGTTTTCGATCCCGACTCTTCTTCAGTAACGACATCCAGCTTCCGGTTGAGGAGATAAATAACACACAAAAGGAGCATGTTTCTTCTCACAGCTCTTAACCAGCATTCTTCGTCATAATCGAAATTCAAACCAATCATCCCTCTGGATTCTTTTTATTAGATCTCCTTTTTCAACTTCCGATACCAAGCTAATCTGACTTGACGTATAAAGGTGTGTCGGTTACCGATACATTCTTATTTGAAGGGTAGAATGCATTAGTATGGATATGGAGGAAAGGCTACAGTTAATCCTGAGCTTGGTAGATCAAATTTCCGATAAAAGGGATGAGCTGATCGAGATAGCGGTTAGAGATATCGGTTTTACCTACAAGGATACCTCTCACGATGTTGATATAGTCATTCGGTGCTTAAAGAACTTTAAAAACGCCATAAAGTTTTTGGAAAATGGGAAACCAATCTGCGAATGGGGGAAAGAGGTAGCGATTATCTTACCCTATAACGGAAGTGCTTGGCTTAACGTATCTATAGCATCCGTATTTCTCGCTGGAAACAATGTTAGAGTCAGATTCTCATCTAAAGACTTTGCGATAGCGATATTCTTTGAAAAGATTTATAGAGAGATATTCGATGATGCAATAAAATTTGATTATAGGAGTGGGGACGAATTTATGAGTTACGCCATAAACAGCCCAAAGGTTAAAGCCATCGTTGCTTTCGGATCGGATCGCACGTTTTTACGATATGAGGATGCTGTTAGGAATGTGAAGAGGAAATTTATATTCGAAGGTCCTGGTAACGACCCATTTATCGTTTTAAGCGATGCCAATTTGGAATTGGCTGTAAATGATCTTGTCTCGTCAAAATACATGTATTCTGGGCGAGCATGTATAGCTCCAGAAAGAATATACGTTCAAGAGGAGATATACGATGACTTTCTAAGGGAATTCGTGGATTTAACAAAGAGTCTGATTGTGGGAGACCCAAAAAATCCAGAAACTGACGTAGGACCAGTAGTTAGCAAGAAGGCAATTGAGAACATTAAAAAACAGTTGATCGATGCAGAGAGAAAGGGTGCGAGGATCGTTTACGGTGGAAAGATCGAAGGTAATTATCCAACGATCACCACCGATGCAAATCATTCAATGCTTGGAATGCGTGAAGTATTTGGGCCAGTCTGTTACGTGTGTAAATTCAAAACTCCTGAAGAGGTTATAAATCTTGCAAGAGATAGCAAATATGGACTTAGGGCAACGATATACGAGAAAAGAGAGGGAAAGATAATTGCAGAAGCGTTAAAGGGAGCGGATTATCTCGAAGGAGTTGAAGATTACACATTCGGAAAGTTCGGAACCGTTAGCTTGAACGAGCCATTATCCGAAAGCTGGAGAGATGCCCTCGTTACAAAACCTGTAGGTGGTTACGGTTATTCCGGCTGGGTGTGGGATTTTGTCGGTAAATTCAGAATAAGGCAGGGACCGAAGCTTTTCAGCATCGAAACATCGATAGCGGACTTAGGTGATGTTACTTGCATGCGATAGAGGTTGAAAATCTCGCTAAGAAATTTGGTGACTTTGAAGCGGTTAGAGGTGTATCTTTCAAAGTAAAGAGAGGGCAAATATTTGCATTTCTCGGTCCAAATGGTGCCGGCAAGACGACGACGGTGCACATTCTAACTACTTTGCTGAGACCTACAAGCGGCAAAGCGATCGTAGCTGGATACGATGTAGTGGAGGAGGCGAAAGAGGTCAGAAAAAGAATAGGAATCGTCTTTCAAGACCCAAGTGTGGACAGGGATCTTACAGCATACGAGAACATGTTGATACACGGAGGAGTTTACGGATTGGGTGGGAGAGAGCTTAGGGAGAAAATAGAGTATCTCCTAAAGTTCGTCGAACTCTGGGAGTTTAAAGACAAACCCGTGAAATACTTCAGCGGGGGTATGCAACGAAGATTGGAAATTGCCCGATCGCTTCTGCATGAACCCGAAGTCCTGTTTTTGGATGAGCCCACTCTTGGCCTCGATCCTCAGACTAGGGCGCACATATGGGATTACATAGAGACGATAAAAGAGGAGAAGGACATGACTATATTCCTAACCACCCATTATATGGACGAAGCTGAAAAACTGGCGGACAGAGTATCCATTATCGACAGAGGTAAGATCATAGCGGAAGGTAGTTGCGAGGAGCTGAGGAGACTGGTTGGAAACGAGGTCATATACCTCAAGCTCGATGGTAAAGGAAGCTGTTTCGAAGCGGACTTTATAAAGACGTGCAAAGTCCTGCCTGACGGTAGGATCAAATTCGATGTCGATAACGTTTCAGAAGCGTTGCCAAGGCTTTTTGAACTCGCAAAGGAGAGAGGTGTTAAGATTGTCGAAGTTACGTATCACAGGCCAACCTTAGACGACGTCTTTTTGCATTTAACTGGAAGAGAGATCAGAGATGAAGGCGGAGAAAACTTTAAGAGAGCTATATTAAGGGCAAGGATGAGGAGGTAGATATGGGGGCATTTACGATCATGGTCTATCGCCAGATCAAGCGCTTTATTCGTGCGAGATCGAGAGTTGTGGGAATGATAATAAATCCGCTTGTTTGGTTAATCTTTTTCGGAGTCGGGTGGAGCGGAGTGTTCAGAGATACACGAATCTTCGGCGGGGTGGATTACCTAACATACCTCACGCCCGGTATATTCGCCATGACGATCTTCAACCAGAGCTTTCTCAGTGGTGTAAGCGTGATCTGGGATAAGGAGTTCGGCTTTCTCAAAGAGGTCTTGGTAGCTCCAGCTTCGAGAAAAGAGAGTATAGCTGGCAGAATTGTTGGCGACTCGATCGTCGCAACAATTCAGGGTCTTGTAATTCTCCTTTTGACCTTTTTACTCACAAAACTTAAGGTAAGCGGAGTAATTCCTGCGCTGACTATGGGATTTCTGCTTGCAATAACTTTTACGAGTTTTGGAGTTATCATAGCTACAAATATGGAGAGTATGGAGGGATTTCACATGATAACAGGGGTTTTAATGCTTCCGCTGATATTTCTAAGCGGTGCTATATACCCCATAGATGCAATGCCAAAATGGATGAAAGTGTTAGCTTACGTAAATCCCCTGACTTACGCTGTTGACGGGGCGAGACATTACCTCGTAGGCGGAGCAGCTGACTTCCCACTCGTTTTGGACTTGTGTGTTTTAACACTGCTCGCTGCGGTGTTCCTCGGAATCGCTATGATCTCATTTGAAAGGACTACAATCGAGTGAGGATCCTTCTATTTTGTATTTTTAATGCTAAATTTGCAGGCTCCACAGATTCTCTGAACATCCAGAGGATCTGAAGAGGGAGAGAAGGAAGAAGATACTTCCCGCTGGCATCTTTAACCAATCGACCAAGTCGATCAGGAAACGTTGGGTTTTCCCTTTTCCTTTCCTCTATCAATCACCTCTACTTTAACAGTTTCTGGGATTATGATTTCATCAAAGATTTCTTTGAGCAGATTTAGTCGTCCGATCTTAGCTAGATGAATCAGTGGATCGGCATTGCTGGTTGCCGTCATTTCATTGCTCAATCTATATCAATTTCGAGATCCTCCAAATCGTATTTGAACGGTATGTTTCTCTTCCTTAGCTCTTCCAATGCTTCTCTGTATGTTATCCCCGCCATTTCAGCAGCTTTCCATAACGAAACTCTTCCTTCTCTGTATGGTTCCAATGCTTTTTTAATCTTGTATTCTCTGAGTGATTCCGCTATAAGCTTGCGGATGAGTGTCCCTTTATCTATTCCTTCTTCTTTACTCAATTTCTCGATCTCTTCGACCACCTCCTTAGGTAGTCTGACCGATGTGGTTACCATCTTCACAATTTCATTTCATTTCATTATAAAGTATACTTAAACCTTTGGTTTTCGTCAGAAGATCTGTTAAAGCACAAAGAAGCTCGGAGAGCTCATTAGAAAATTATGAGAAAAAAAAATTAGGAAAGAAGATTCTTCTGAATATCCCCGCATTCCCGACATTGATAGATTTCAAGAGCCTTATCTCCGTTTGGCTGGAAAATTAACATCTCCAAGCTCCCGTTTTGGCAGTTGCGACATCTCAGCCTGTTGTCCTCGACATCCACGTAAGGTAAATTTTGAGGGGAGAGGTTCCGATTTTAATGTGGGACCTACAACGATCCCAAGGATTCCCGGGGAAGAGTCACATCATGACAATTCAGCTTAAGTCGATATGTCGTAATATGGAATCACCCCGAGCTCTGGGCATCCCCACCATTTTAATCGAAACCTCATAAGGCTGAGCCTTGAAAGTTCCCGGCGACAGGCTTAGACTAATCCCAATCCCCTTCAAAATTAGTGGGAGAGCAGGGGGATGAACGGGGAAAACGGTGACCGATAAGGTTCCGCCTCCCGCTCCCCCTGTTAACTCAAATTCTAAGTATTTAAAATTTTATTTTCAGAACTTTGGTTGCAGAGTCAAAGATGCTGTGGCGGGTGATCAAACGGTTGTATCGTCCATGAGAGCAGGATTCTTCTTAGTGTCACACTCATCATAGTAGCTATTTCTTGCTGAATCCCTTTGCCGAGTTGTCTGATTATCCATCCGGTTTTCTTGTTAGTTAGCTCATGAGAGTTAGGTCGTGAAATTATTCCGGGATCCTACAGTGTTAATGCAACAGCGTCAATGGAACACCACAATGCATATAAAATTAGATGTTTTCAGATGTTTTTTTAAGGCTGTAATGGTGTCGGGAAATGAAAGCGAGGCTCAGCTACGAAAGAGGAACGATACGGATTGAAGGTAACGTCCATATCCCCTTCGCTAAATACGATTCCCGCTCCAAATGTTACAGAGCTTTTGCCTACAAGTACCGAGATATAGTGGATTATCTCGAAAAATCGGGGATTGAATATATCGATGAAGTCCTTGATCCCATTCCAACACCGTTTTTCGATGCAGAAATAGAGCTGAGGGACTACCAGCAGCAAGCCGTTGAGAGGTGGATGCTGGACAAAAGGGGATGCATAGTTTTACCGACGGGCAGCGGTAAGACGTATATTGCTCTCGAGGTGATAAAAGATCTTTCAGTCCCGACACTCGTCATTGTTCCGACCCTTGATTTGCTTGATCAGTGGAAGGAGAAACTCTCTATCTTTGGTGAGGAATGGATAGGTGAGTTTTCAGGCAGAAAAAAAGAACTCAAACCGATTACGGTTTCAACCTACGACTCAGCATACATAAATGCCGAAAAATTGGGTAATAAGT
>CBEWZU010000094.1:0-5100 GCA_965561205.1 uncultured Archaeoglobaceae archaeon
AATGATATGACCACATTGTAAATCGATGGAAGTAGTTAAGATGGGGGTATTATTTCACTAAAACGGGAGAGAAGAGACAAAGGTATAAATGCAAGGTATGTGGTAGGACGTTTGTTATAAATCCGATAAAGCCAAGGAATTACCCAGAAGGATTTAAGGAGATGGTAGTTAGAGCTGTTGTAAAGGAGGGGGTAGGAATTAGGCAAGCTAGTAGAATTTTTAGACTTTCTCCTAAAACTGTGATTGCTTGGATAAGAGATTTCTCAAAAAAAGGATCTGAGAAATGAAATCTGTCATGATAATCCTGTCGTAGAATTAGATGAGATGTGGAGTTTTGTTAGAAAAAGAGAAAATGAAATCTGGATTTGGTTAGCTTTAGAAGTGAATTCTCGTAAAATTTTATCCTATGCAGTAGGAGATCGTTCTGTTTATACTTTTAAGAAATTATGGAATGGATTAGGTAAAATTAAACGTAAAGTAATATTTTTCACAGATCGCTGGGACGCTTACAATCTAATCCCCTACAAACAGAGAATCATAAGAAAAGGTGGAACTAACCATATAGAACGATTATTCTTAACCCTGAGAAATGATAATACTAGATTTGCCAGAAAAACTATCAGCTCCAAAATTCCATTAAATTGTGCATCCATTACTATAATTCATACACATTAGGGTAACTCTACCCCGAAGATATCTCTATGAAGATGACCGAAGCCTTTTTGAGAATTAACAAGGAGGGAGTAAGAATTGGAAATCTTGAATTAATGCTTTCTTATTTGGGTGGTGGTATTGGTGGAGATATCTCCGCAAAAATTAGAGAAATCTATAACGAACTTGAAGATAGAATTGGATTAGAGCTTCAACCTATCCTCTGGTTAACTTTCTCAAACTTAGATATCAAACCCCAAGAAATTAAGCCTGAAAAGTTCGAAGTAATAATCAAAAGGCTAAAAAAGATTGACAGAAACAATATTCTTAACACCCTCAATAGAACTGAGAAAGCCATAAAAGTTCTTACGGACTTCTTAAGCGAATTAGGAATAAATAACCTTCAAATTCTTCCTTCGCAGATTACACTCGTTCCGATTGCAAAATTCTTTTACAAATCGAATATAGAGGATCTATCTAACCTAAGTAATTCCGAAATTGATAATATTGAAAAATGGTTTATAATCACGAACTTTAGAGGTTATTATAGTTCCCAAACAAATACAAAACTGGGGAGAGATCTTGAGATTATAGAGAATTCATCGAACTTTCCAATAAATGAATTAATAAAAAATATGAAGCAGAGAAGACTTAAAACCGAAATAAATCAGAACGACTTTGAAAAAGGTTTACATACAAATGTTCTGCTTAAAGCTGGAAGAAATTATTTATTTCTCCTTTACTTGCTTTTAGTAAAAAATGATGCGACTGACTGGACTGGCAGATTAATTAAAGCGTGTTATTTCAGAGAACTTGATAAGCATCATATTTTTCCAAGAAACTTTTTGAAAAACAATATAACCTTTGAAACGGATGAACTTGAGAAGATAAGAGTAAACAACTTAAGTAATATCACTTTCATAAACAGAAGTATTGATATAAGCATAAGTTCCTCAGATCCTAAGGATTATCTATCTGAATTCTCAAATGATATTATAGAAAAACATTTTATACCGCCTCTTGATGACGAAATCTGGGAAATTGAAGATATTGAAGTCAGATATGATCACTTTCTCGAAAAAAGATTGGAGTTAATTTACACTACAGCTAAAAATTATTATGATTTTGTAGTTTAATTATTTTTCCGTCTTTGACGAATATGGTCTGAATTCAACAGTACCTCTCTGTCTCATCGGTTGTTTATACAATTCCATAAGCTCGTAGACTTCTTCGGGAACTCCCGTTTCAACATGCAACCCTAAAGCCTTTGCCTGTTCGTAGGTGATGGGATAGTCGTGAGTCCATCTACCTTCTGTTAGAATCTCTGCAAGTTCTTTTGCCTTATTTTCACTGTATTTATCAACGAGTATTGAATATACGAAATCTCTGACCTGTTTTATTGCCTTTTCAGCTACGTCGGCTAATATTATCGTCTGATCATCAACCTCATTTATATCTTTCTTTTTTAGAACATTTAATATGCTTGGGGCCGGATATTGTCCAAGTTGTGGGTCTATCGGACCTAAAACGGCGTTTGGATCCATTATAATTTTATCAGCCGCCAGTGCAATCAGAGTTCCACCGCTCATGGCATAATGGGGGATAATGACGCGTGTTTCAGCGGGATGATCATGCAATGCCTTTGCAATCTGAGTTGCCGCCAGCACAAGACCACCCGGTGTGTGTATTATCAGATCTATTGGACTGTCTTTGGGGGTCATTCTGATCGCTCTCAGAATTTCTTCGCTATCTTCAATATTTATAAACCGATAAAACGGTATGTTAAAGAATCCTATGCTCTCCTGTCTGTGGATCATTGTTATAACTGTGGAATTATTTTTCTTTGCAAGTTTGTCTATGATTTTCATTCTCTCAAATTGAAGCCTTCTATATTGCAGTTGTGGACCCATTATGAGGTAAAAAAGCAAGATCCACCAGATGAGTGAACCAAAAAATCCACTCGCCGGATCCATGAATTACATTAAAAGATTAATTATAAATCTTTGCATGGTGTTCCCAATATGATTTGATATAATATCTGGTTAAATCATTATAATAACTTCATAAATCTTCATTAAGTGGGTAAAATATTTATACAATTCATCATCAATTTAAGATCGTGGCGGCTAAACTTAAAAGATTATCTGTAGCCGTTGATGATAGAATACTCAATATACTTGAAAGACTCTCAAAAGATGAAAACAAAACAATCTCAGACATTATACGAACAGCTATACTAACATACGCAGAGATAATGGCCGATGGAGAGCCACAAGTTGAAACAATAAAGAAATATGAAGAATTCCTAACAAGAAGGGATCACGTAATCGTTGATTTGGAGATATGGATTGCACTTCTCGATTTTATAAACGAAACCGGTGATGACAAATTGTGGAAGACTATCGAAGAGATTGGATATGAAAGTGGGTTAGAATTTAAAGTTAAGGGATTAACGTTAAGCAATGTTTTAAAAAGTCTTGAATTCAAGAACATCTTAAAGGAAAAAACCGAAAACGGTGTGACAGTTCTCGTTCTAACAACAAGGAATGAGATCAATTTAATTACCCATTATCTGAGGGGAGTATTTAAGGCGATGGGAATAACCGCCGAAATTATTCCCGGCGTCAGAAGACTTGTGATAATTGAGAAGAAAAAGGAGCAATGAATGCTCAGTTAATCCTCTTGTTAATTGTCGCTTTTTCTATGTGTTGTACTGAAAAGCATGAAAAATGGTTATCTCTTTGCTGGAACAAGAGGTCATTCAGTATGGAGAGTTAACGTATCTGTTTCCCAACAATTTCGTCGAGAATTCTCAAAAACTCCTCTTCACAACCTTTTGGGATAGTGGCACCGGCGGCTATGTTGTGACCTCCTCCCTTTCCGCCCACTTTTTCAGCGGCTATCCTTATCGCATTAGCCAAGTGAATTCCCATTTCCACGAGTCTCTTAGTGGCTCTTGCCGAGACCTTCACACCATCTTCATTTTCGGCAAATGCTATTATCGGTTTATTCCTGTTTGCAAAGGAGTAGCTCATTCCTGCTACAATTCCAACAATCGTGTCGAGAATCCTGTTACCGGCATGGAAATACTGAATGTTATTCAGTTCCACAATCCCGATTTCATCAACCAATCTCAACCCATCACTCAGATTTCTCCTGTGATTTGCGAGCAAATTCCTTGCTCTCGAAAAAGTTTTCCCCCTCTCTCCGAGGCAGATTTTCAAACCAATTTCCTCTTCGCCGTATCTTGCTGTCGCATTAAGCAATGTGGAGAACTCCATAGCATCCTTTAGTTCGGTTCCCTCCTCCTCTTCTCGGAGTAGATAGGTCTCACCGACAATTTTCAGTATAAGCTCGTAGGGATAATTTGATTCAACAAGAATTCTGACGATTTCCGAGACCACTCTCTGCTTCTCTTTGGGGCTGAGATCGATCCATCTTCTCCATAAATCTCCCTCCTTCAAGGATACCCCCAGAGATTTCAGGAATTCGATCGCACCCCTTTCATCCCCACTAATTCCCGGTAGATACGGGTCGAACGTGTATTCAAGCATCTTGTATACAGGTCTTGTCTGCTTTCCAAAGAATCTTATATCTCTCTTAACCTCTATAAATCCGTTTTTTGAAGCTTCTTCAACGATAAATCTATTTAATCCGATTAGCTTTCCGTGAGTATTGTCCTGCAAATCTCCGACGGCACCTATTATCGCGAGGGCAGAGAGATCGAAGTTTAGTCCCAAGCTCTTTGCGATTAGATAAGTTGTTGTGGCACCGCTCAATTCAACGCTCCCATCATATCCAAATATGTGTGGATTCAACTGATTGTTTGTAGGCTTTTCAGGAAGATGATGATCCGTAATTATGCAGTCGATATTACTGAGGAGATTTATCTGCCCGCTACCCAAATCCGTGAACCAGACGAATTTATTCTTATCCTTAATCTTTTTGACGATTTCTTCGTCAAGGGATTTGGCAAAAATTATCTCAACTTCTTTTCCAGCTCTCTCCAATGCTTTGTAGGCTATAGCACCCGCAGTTATCCCATCGGCATCTATATGAGTGACTACAAGAATTTCATCTTGCCTTTTCAAAATCTCAGATAATTCAACTGCTTTTCTAAGAAGTTCTTTCACCCAAAAGAATGAATCAGTAAAAATTAAAAAATTTTTGGTTAGAAGTTCATTCCTCCAAATTCTTCAGCCCCTTCAGCTCCTTCTTTGCCCTTCTCTTTGCTCAATTCCTTAGCCGCAATGACATCATCGATTCTCAGCAGCATTACTGCAACCTCAGTCGCCGATTCGATAGCCTGCGTCTTAACTCTTAGTGGCTCAAGGACTCCCAGCTCTCTCATGTCAACGACTTTGCCATTATCGACGTCAATTCCCGCGTGAACGTTGCCCTCTTCATGGGCTTTCTTAAGTTCTACGAGTATATCGATCGGATCGAGAC
>CBEWZU010000095.1:0-5067 GCA_965561205.1 uncultured Archaeoglobaceae archaeon
CATGCCGAGGCCGGGATTCGAACCCGGGACCTACGGATTATGAGTCCGTCGCCCCAACCAGCTAGGCCACCTCGGCTCGGATATATGTTGCTAACAGATTATTAAAATTTTTTGATGTTGGGTGGTAACTATTTTAAATATCAAACACACAGGATAAAGTGGGTGTGAATTATGGGGATCATGGAAAAACTGTTCGGTAAGCAAGAAAAGGTGCGTGTAGAAGAATACGAGGAGCTTGATCTAAGTGAATTTGAGGCGGAACTCGAAGAAGATACTGAAACATACATTAAGGTAGCTGAAATTACGAGCTTTAACGATATTCCCGAAATAAGAAGACAGGTTTACGATGGAAACATAATCATAGCGGACTTAGCTTTCCTCAAGCACGATAAACTCACCCTCGATAGGATACTAAAAGATTTAAAACAACTTGCCGAAGATGTTAAGGGGGATATTGTCGGTTTAGGAGAGGAATACGTTATCATAACACCTATGGGAATTAAAATAGACAGAAATAAAATAAGAGGTTCAAGAGCATGATCCCCTGTCCCGCCTGCGGAAGGGAGATCAAAATCCTAACGGCTACATACGATACCCCGTATTTTGGCAGAATTCTCATTACAACAATAAACTGTGAATGCGGATTTAAGCACGCAGACTCATTTATCGCTGAGATCAAGGATCCCTTAAGAGTTGTTGTGGAGATAAACGAGAACACTTTATTCTCAAAAGTTATCCGTTCAACATCGGGAACTGTGAGAATTCCAGAGTTGGGATTGACTCTTGAGCCCGGACCTGCAAGTCAAGCATTTATCACAAACATCGAAGGGATATTGATGAGATTCGAAGACATCGTCGAAGTCGCAAAGAAATGGAACAGCGATGACTCGGAAAAGGTTGAAAGATGCGAATACATCCTATCGAAACTGAGAGCTGCGAGAGAGGGTAAAGAGACTCTGACACTAATAATCGAAGATCCCTTTGGAAACAGCACAGTAATAAGTGACAAAGCGTTTATGGAAAAAATGAGTGAAGAAGAGGCTTCAAAATTAAAGACAGGTCTAACGATAATTGATATCGCGGGTGACGAGATTTTGAACGAGTTATATGAGAGTTAAGGGTATAAACAGTGTTGCAGAGGCTATAAAGGCGGGAGTCGTCAACAAAATCTACGTCGATGAAAGGGCGAAATCCAAAAGAATCGAATCAATTATCAGACAAGCGAAAAAGTTAGGAATTCCGATAATATTCAAAAAGGTTGATGAAAAGATCGAGGCTGACGTCTCTCCAATAAAATATAAAGATCTCGAATTCATCGCTGAAAAGACTATCAGGGAGGGCTCGTTCCTTTTAGCTCTTGATTCCGTTCAGGATCCTCAGAATTTAGGTGCCGTTATCAGAGCCGCAGAATTTTTCGGATGTGGTGGTGTAATCATCCCAAAAAGAAGGAGCGTTCAGGTAAACGAAACCGTTGTCAGGGTATCTGCTGGCGCCGCTTTTCATTTGGACATCGCAAGGGTTGCAAATCTCGCTAACACGCTAAAATCTCTAAAGAAGGTAGGTTTTTATGTAGTGGGAGCAGAGCTTAACGGAAAAGATATAGAGGATGTTTATCTCGATCCACCCCTTGTTATCGTTATGGGCGGAGAAGACAGGGGAATTTCGAAACCCGTTTTGAAGCAGTGTGATGAGATAGCAACCATAAATCCTCACGGAAAAGTTAACAGCCTGAATTTATCAAACGCAGCAGCCGTAATTATGTTCGAATTTAAGAGAAGACGATCAAAAGGTTTTTCTTAGAAGGAGATTAGAGCGGATATGGATCTGGAAGGCTTTGCAAGAAAACATCTTAACGATGAAAATCTAAGGGAGAGACTTGCCGAGAGAATTCTTGAAATCAAAAATATTTCAAAGGAGTTCGCGTTAAAATTAGCCGAAGCCGTTATCTTAGAAGTGAAGAATGCTTATTCGAAAACGAATTACCTCCTCGATTACCACAAAACGGGGGTTACGATGGGGAAGTTCGGCGTTGGAAGTAGGGGCATCGGTGACTTCTACGTCCATTCAAAGATTGCTGAGATGTGCGGGGAAGCTATTGTCGGATCCAAGGATCTTGATGATGCCGGTGTCGTGAAACACAACGGCATTTACATCTCGGTAGCGATAGATGGTATCCATTCAAGATTGAGCGAATTCCCCTTTATAGCGGGATTTCACGTCACACGAGCGGCTATGCGGGATGTTTACGTTATGGGTGCCAAGCCGGTTGCTTTATTCTCCGACATTCACATCGCCGATGACGGGGATGTCTCAAAAATTTTCGATCACCTTGCCGGAATAACCACAATCAGTGAGATCACCGGGGTCCCCCTAATAGCGGGGAGCACCCTTAGAATCGGGGGTGATATGGTAATCGGGGAAAGGATGACGGGTGCTGTCGGATGCGTCGGCGTTTCCGATCACATCACTCCAAGAAAGAACGCCAAAGCCGGAGACGTTATCATCCTAACGGAAGGTGCCGGCGGCGGGACTATCGCAACGACCGCCATATATTACGGAATGCATGATGTCGTCGAGGAGACCATAAATCTCGATTTCATATTTGCCGTGGAGAGTGTGATCAATTCGGGGTCGGTGAAAAACATCCATGCGATGTCGGATGTAACAAACGGGGGGATCAGGGGAGACGCCGAGGAGATCTCGAAGGCTTCCAATACCGCTCTGTATTTTGAGATGGAAAAGATAAGGAATCTCATAAACAAAAAAGTTCTAAACATGCTTGAAACTCTTCAAATAGACTTCATGGGTGTTTCTATTGATTCTCTAATGATAATATGTCCCGAAAGGTTCGCCGATGAGATAATCAGAACAATTAAGAAGACGGGAGTTCGGGCGGACGTAGTCGGATGGGTGACTGAGGGTCAGGGTGCCTACGGCATCGAAGATGGAGTTCCGAAAAAGCTGAAACCGAGGTTTAGAGAATCCGCATATACACCTATAAAAAAGCTGGTTGGTGAAGAAACTCCCGAAGATTTTGAGGAAATGCGGGAGAAGGTGGACGAAGCTTTCCAGAAGGCTCTGGAAAAAAGAGAGAAGGTTGTGAAGATGTTAAGAGGGAAGATCCCATCTTCCTGATGGATCCTCTTTGATGTATTTCTTCACCAATACGCTCTCCAAATCAACCTCAAAATAATTAGCCAAGCTTAGAACCATGAATAAGACGTCAGCAAGCTCCTCTTCAATGTTTTCAAGCTCTCTCTTCCGAACGGCTTCAGCAAGCTCACCCACCTCTTCAAAGAGGACCGCTAATAGGAAAAGCTCCCCAGATCTCTTATCAATCTCGTAGTATTTTTCTTTGATTTTTCTACGTAATTCCTCGAGCTCCATAATCAATAATGAGCTGGACTTAAAATAGTAACTACCACGAGGGTTACTATGCCCGCTAACACCAATCTCGCACCGGATTTTAGCACATTCTCCTTGGAAACATTTCCAAGAGCTACTCCGACGATGAAAAGAAGCAAAAATCCTATTGCTAAAGCCAACATGAACGCCAAGTTCTCTGGAAGAAAGATGTAGGGAATTAGTGGGATTATCCCAGCGGGAATTGGTGCGATCGCATGAACAAGCGAAGAGACTTTCGTTGCAAACATATGAGCCTCTTCTATCAGACACTCTTCTCCATCCAATTTTAGTAAGGCTCTTTTCTTTTCTAAAGCCATAAGCCTTTGCTCAACTCTTTCAGCTTCGTAAGCACCCCATCCGCTTGAGATTCCGAGAGCAAGGGAGGTCGCAATCCCTGCCGATAGGATGATCTCTCTGCTCACCTCACCACTCAAATGAGCCCCCAAAACCATTCCCATTATTGTTAGAACACCATCGAAAAATCCGATTACAAAATATCTTCTCGAAATTGAAGAGATATCGGTCATCTGAGTGTATAATTTATATTTTTTTATTTTTTCTTCGAATAAATTTTTTATTTGCATTTTTTTACTTTCACCTCGTAAGATTATTTAAATCAAATGCGTGATCTGGGTTTATGAAACTTTTCGAAACCATGCGGAAATCTATCGTAAATCTCGATTTAAAGGATGAAGTCAGGATTTACGTTTGCGGAATAACAGCATACGATTACTCACACATCGGACATGCGAGGAGCTCGGTTATTTTCGACACTTTAAGGAGATTTCTCGAATTCAAAGGTCATCGAGTAATAATGGTTCAGAACTTCACAGATATAGACGATAAGATTATCAGAAGAGCCTTGGAAGAGGAAAAAATCGCCCTTGAGATTTCAGATAAGTTCATAAAGGAATTTCTGAAAGATGCCGAGGATCTAAATCTCAAAGAGTGCATAAGACCAAAAGTCTCGGATTACATCCCGAAAATAATCGAAGCCGTTGGAAAGCTAATCGAAAAGGGGTTTGCATACAAAATCAAGAGGGAAAGGGGATATGACGTCTACTTTCACGTCCCTAAATTCGAAAGTTACGGGAAGCTTTCGGGTTTCACAACAGAGGAAATGAACGTCCACAGAATCGAGCCGGATCCTTTAAAGAAAGATCCGAGAGATTTTGCTCTGTGGAAAGCGGCAAAAGATGAGGATATAAAGGTAAAATCTTATTTTGACTCGCCTTGGGGTTTAGGAAGACCCGGATGGCATATAGAGTGCAGTGTTATGTCTTCGGATATCTTGGGCGTCCCCTTCGACATCCATGGAGGTGGCAAGGATCTCATCTTCCCCCATCACGAGAATGAAAGGGCTCAAAGCTATGCTTTATTCGGTGTAGAACCCGTCAGATACTGGATTCACAATGATTTTGTTACAGTTAAGGGAGAAAAAATGAGCAAGAGCCTCGGCAACATTATCAGGATCAGGGATGTTGTGGAAAAGTTCGGTGGCCTTGTATTGCGGTATTTTCTTTTAACAGCCCACTATTCTAAGCCTCTTGACTACTCTGAAGAGAAGATAAGGGAAGCGAAAAAATCCTACGATTACCTGATCAACACTCTCAGAAATCTTGACATGGAAATAGCCTACCTGAAAACGTTCGATATAGAAAG
>CBEWZU010000096.1:0-5044 GCA_965561205.1 uncultured Archaeoglobaceae archaeon
TCTCGAACTCTCGTGGTTTTTCTTCATTCATTTTTCCGAGGCCCTCCTTCCTGCTTCAGCCTCACCTCAAACCCCACCCCCAATTAAATCGTTTATTTTGGTATCATCTGCAGCGGTGCCAGTTAATCCCTTGATTTCGCGGACGATTTGGACCGTTACACATATCCTAACCAAATCCAAATTAAAATTGAGAATAGCCGTTTAAAAAGTGTTTTTGACAAAAACAAGCTGTTAAAAATGAGATATCGAAAACCAGTTATTAAAAATCAACTGTTAAATTTTAACCAATGTTTCTATGAGTTCTTTTAATGATTATTTCATTCAAGATTTTTCTTGCTGTTTTATTTTGCTGTTGCGCCAATTCCTTCAATTTCTCGTAAACCCAGCCCGGAATCTTAATTTCAACTTTTCCTCGCATTCAATCACCAAAAATTGAGCGTTAACGGATCAGTTTATAAAATTTTGGTGAATTTTAACGGTTACAATAACGGTTAATCAAGCCAAGAATCAAGACGTTTTATAGGCTCCGGCGGCTTCTCTTTGGTTGCACGTTTCCTTCGAGGAGCCCATTTTTCTTCAGTTTCGACAAGCATCTTGACTTCTTTCCTTTGCAGCCTTATACCGCGGAGCACTTTCAAAGCTTGATAAACCTCCTGCCTTTCTTTAATGCTTAAACCAAGTATATCAAAAATAACATCATCCAATTCTGCTCGTGCTTGTTCCATAAGCTTTTTATTTCCTTTTCTTTGCATTGCACAAAGTTTTAGAAAAGCTTCTCTGATACGTTTTTCTTCAGAAGAATGGAGTTTTTCTGGATCAATTATCGGAAGGCGCTCAAGTTCGTAAACCTTTAATTCAAGTAACCCTCTGCCATAGAGTCGGCCTTGAAGTTCAAGCAGCAATTTTGTGACGGTGGAATTAAGAATCCCGAGTAATGGGATTATGTAATTATCTTTAAATGGGTAAATCTCGTAAAAGGCAGCGTCCGCATAAGCTGCGGCCTTATTCCATATGAAATAAGTTCGTTCTCTAATAAAACGTGGGAAAAGAATAGGAGCTGGCTCTCTTTTACCTAAACTATACCACAATTTTCTATTCTTAACTGTTCTTAGATTGTGAATCCCCCTAACAATGCTCCCTGATTTAACTCCACCCCTGATTCGGACTTCCAGATTTTCTCCCCATTGAATATACTTCAATAAATTGGAGCCTCTTAGCTCCTTTTTGCTTTTATCGGTTAAAATAACTCTAAACTTTATATCATCTGGCTCAAGCTCGATAAATTTAACATCTTTTGGAGCGACAACAACTGGCTTTAAGAATTCATTTTCTATGCTCCATTGTTTTATTTTTTGTTCATCCAAATAAAAGAATTTATCTGCCCCTGTTGTGAACCCTCTAATAACTTTTGCCCTTTCCTTTAAATAAACAACTTTAGGATTTGAGACTATCTTAAAGTATATGCTTGGGGCCCGGAGGTATTTGCCCCATTTTTCATCTGGACACAACTTTTTCTGCTTTACCAAAACAACTTTTATTTTTTCATCTTCATAATGAACTGAGCTTTTCTCGATAAAGTCAATTATATCTTTTATGTCCATACGTTTTTTTAACCTGATAAATTTAACAATGTTTTCGTCTCTTCGCAACTTATCATCAGTCTTTTCAAGAATAGTGATACATGTATCCACATTCGCCCTTTCGAAAACTCCGGCGTCATATTCTATAATTGATATAAGCTTAAAATGATCAAGGAAAAACTTTTTTAACCCTTCTCCGAATTTTACGTCTAACCATGTATTTGAGGTAATGTATCCCATTCTTCCGCCGTTTTTAAGGAATTTTGCGCTGTGAATGAAGAAATAGGCGTAAATTCCGGCTCTTGCATCCAGCGGAATCTTCGTTCCGTCAGTATATGTTAATGCTGCTTCTCTAATCTGGTCTTTATATTCCATCTCCTCTTGTCGTGTATATGGTGGATTCGTAACAACTGCATCAAATTCTTTTGGAAGTAGAGATGTTCCGGGCTGTATTTTGAAGAAATCGCTTATAATCAGGTTTATGTTTCTGCTTCTAACCCTCAAGTTTCGAACAGCAAGATTGATTGAGGAGAGCTGCGCCGGAAACGGGTTAATGTCAATTCCGTAAAGCTGGTCAAGTATTTCTCTGTGAAGCTCCTCGTCGCTTTTGAGCGGGTTTTCTTTCTTCTTTAACTCCTTAAGCCTATGATAGGCCTTAACAAGAAAACTTCCGCTTCCACAGCCCGGGTCAAGAACCTTATCATTAGGAGACCGGACACACATGTTGACTATTAACTCAACAATTGGCGGCGGAGTATAATATTGCCCAAGCCTATGCCGTTCATCCGCCGGAATAAGCTCTTCATAAACTCTTCCGAGAACATCGCTCTGAATCTGAGCCAAATGATAGGTTCCAAGCTCCTCAATAAACTCGTTCAGAGCCTCACATAAATTCCTTGGAAACGGAATCTCATCGAAAATTGATTTTTGAAAAATCGCTTCATAATCCACATTCTTCAAAATGTAATCAAAAAATTCCCGCAAAATGCTTGCAAATTCCTCGGGCTTCTCAGTCTTAATCGGTTCCAGTTTAGACAATCCAGAAATCTGAGTTTCAAGCGTCTTATAAAACATGATTTTGTTCATAAGCAGATAAGCCGCCTGCTCGGCCATCCGCTCATTCATTTCATCAGAAAACTCAAATAACTGCGACCTTAACCACTGAATATAACGCTCCTTAAAGCTTGAATCCTCACGAAGCTTATTAATTAAGGCTTGGTAAACAAAAGGCGTAATAAACCGATGGAAAGAGCGAAGTCTCTCAACAAAAACATCGTCAAGAGGAAGCCATTTACCAACTCCAACACGGAATTTACCGATTTCCTCCAAAACAAAACGGGCAAAATTTTCATCAATAGGCCAAGGAACCTTATAATGCCTTAATCGCCTCTCAGGAAGCGGGACTCCTTCCTTGAATGTTTCAAAAACAACAAAAAGCTCACCGTTACAAGTTGCAAAAAATGGAGCGCCGAGCCAAGTCGCGTAACGTTCAGCCTGAGCAATCACGTCTCGGCTGAAGGGATCAAAACGCCTCTGAAGATAAGGAACTTTCCGCTTCGTCTCGATAACCAAAAGCGGAAAAGGCCTTGCCCTGCCCTTTTCAACAGCATAAACAACCAAATCAGGCCGCCCATCGATATTCGGCGCCTCAAATTTCACATCCGTAAACTTAACATCATCAAAGGAAAACTGCTTCTCAATAACATTCTTTAAATGCCGATAGAGTTCAATCTGAATGTTCCGCTCAGGAATAGAGGCGCTTCGCATACCTGCTCAAAAATAAGATACGACAGAAACCTAAAATTCTTTTTCATCAAGTGCAACAACCGCAATACTTGAACCGGAAATTGTTAATGTAGGGTTACTCAATCCCATTTGTCCTCATTGTAAAATTATATAACGCTTAAAAGTTGAGCATTTCCAACTCTTTATGTGGTAAAGAGCATTGAATGTTGCTGGTTGGGTTCCGTAATTATGGATGGCCAATTATGGACACATACATCTTCGGGGCAATGTTATATCTTAAATATGCACTAACCAAAAAATAATACGATCATGGTTAACAAAGCGGCAATACGAATTTGTGGGAAAGTTCTTCTGTTATTGGCAATTCCGATTTTCCTAGTCATCAGAATGGGTTATGACGCAATTTTGCCGTTAATAATCTATCTGCAACTTATTCTGATATGGGCTCAAGCGGAAATAAGCATCAGGCAGCTTGAATCCTTTTCATTTCAATTTGAACCGTCATTTGACATAAAGGAAACCTCTTTGCATTTTGGTTTCGAAAGCCCGCATACTGAAAGACATTCTGAAAAATATCACACCATAAAAATTAAGAACATCGGTAAGTGGCCTGCATATAACGTGATGGTTGCAAGATTACTGGATAATCGCAATAGACCTGTGTCTCCTAATTCTTGGCCGCAAAGTTTAACAAGAAATAACATAAAATGTCTTGCTCCTGAACAGGAGAGCATACTTTTTTCATTCACGGAAAGAGACCGTAAATACTTCATTAAAGAAAAAATTACCTTTGAAATCATTTATTTTAATAGATTTGGTAATACCCGTTCATTTTTCATAACATTCACTGAAACCGGGCCATTTATTTATCATGAACCAATAAGCAGTCGTGGTTTTCTTTTAAAGACTTTTGAAGAAGTTGTTTTGTTATATAAAATTTATCGTCACCATATAAGAGAAAAAACAAGATAAGAAAGAATTCAATTTAGGTTATTTTTGAGTCTTCTCAAGAAATTTCTCTATTAGGTTTATCTGTTCTTTCAGTTCTTTAAGATTAAGCGCTTTTGCCCTCTGCTTGAGCTTTCTGAAGCCTTCAAGCTTTTCTCCCCGTTCGAGGAAGGTTTTGATTATTCGCTTTTCAAGTTCGGTTATTATGTAATTTCGCATTGATCATGCCGTTTTGTTTTAAGGTGATGTGACTATATAAGCGTGTCTTTTCTGTGTGTCAACCAGCCAATTCTTTAAATACATTGCTGTGTCTATATAGACACGAGGGAGGCGAAATGCAAATCCGAATAAGAAAGGCTTCTCCGCGTGAAAGATGGCTTACGGGCGCAGAAATCTTTTGGCAGCCGGTAAACAGCCGAAACGGCCGCTGGTATCCAATCCTTTACCGTAATATCAAGCATGAATGCGCCGAAACGCGCCGAGAAGTTTTGAACGCGGTTCATCAAGGCTTAACCGTAATTTGCAGAGCAAAATACAATAGGAAAACACGTGAATTAACGATTTTACCGCCCAAAAACGCGAGGAACTCTGAAATTAAACGTGAAAACAAGCCTAAAATTGCGCCTCAACCTCCGGCAAGTCCGCTTCAAAGAATGGAACAAGCCCTAAAACGGCTCAAAGCCTTAAATTCCCATCACATAAACTTGTTTATAATAAATAAGCGGTGAATAAGCATGTTAAGTAAGGTCGAACTTGAGTATATCCGAAAT
>CBEWZU010000097.1:0-5042 GCA_965561205.1 uncultured Archaeoglobaceae archaeon
ATGTTCCAGAAGAGCTTAAAGGAAGGTTAAGATGGGCTAAAAGAAACTACAACTTCCATAAGAAGATTGCAAACGGTTTAAGGCATGGCTTAGAGAATTATCCTTGTCCCGCATTTCGGCCGAAACAGTTGAAGGAGGAAGAGGATCACGCGAGGAAATGGCTGCAGGCGTGCAGGAGCGTAGAGGCAGACATGAAGGAACATATGAAGCCGTATTTTCTTATAAAGGAAAATTTGTTTGCCGTGGCTCTATTCTTCTACATCTACACGCATGCACATTCAAGCTTTAAGGATGCGCTCGATGAAATTTTAGGAAGGAAGAGATCAGCGAAGATAGAGACAAACTTAACCTATTTTGTAAAATGTTCTGAAGTTAAAGATCCTCTGATAGTCTTTAACCCCGAATTCTTTCCTATGTGGAACGAAGTGAGTAAGTATTACTGTTTGGCTTTGTCTAAGGATTGTGCAGGCTTCAGTTCTGACAAGCAAGTTGCATCTGTTCTTAGAAAAATGTTTATTTCTGCCTTGGAATTGCCAAAAGAAGAAGAGATAGAGGAGCACATTCACATTCCAAGCAAAGAAGTAAGTGTTGAAAAACCTAGAACAGCCTTTTTGGGTTATGTTGTTGAATCTGTAATTAAAAAGAAAGTTAAGAAAAGGAGAGTTTATTTTCCTTTAGATGTTTTAACTGGTCATGCGATTATCTTTGGTAAGACTAGAACAGGGAAAAGTTTCTTTGCCCTAATCTTAATCAGGGAAGCTTTAAAGAATGGAATCAAGGTTAAGATCTTCGATCCACATGGTACCCTGGCAAAAAGGCTTAAGCCAAACCAATTGTTGAAAGTAACTTTCACTCATGGAAAGAAGGACATCACTCGAGAATTGAAAGAAATTTATCGGAAAGCTTCAACCTGGCCTGAAACGAACGAGTTGAAGTTGCTTGTCGTTCTCGATGAAACAAGGCTGTTGAAGGCTAAAAACCTAGTTTACTGTTTGAACGAACTCGGAAAGAGAGGCATTGGCTTCATTCTGATCACCCAGTACAGCACAAGCATTAAGTCAGAAATCAGGAATGTTGGAACATACTTTATCATGGCTGCAATGAGCGAAAGAGAAGTTCAAAGGTTTAAAGATGTAACTTTGCATCCGAGTTCGAAATTAATTACAAGATTACCGAGGGCATATAGTTTCATCTTCAGCCCTTATTGGTATCCTGAGCCATTTTTCTTAAGGCATAGAAAAGTTCAAGATAAATTAAAAACATAATTTATTAGCAAGATGGTCTCTATGACGTATCATGAAATCTTTCTTTATACGGCGTATTATTTCGACTTCATGAAAGGATTCGAAATAGTGAAGAAAATAATCGATGTTATCCCCAAAGATGAATTAAAGGGTTATAACTTTAATAGATATGGAGTTGAAGGCGAAGATAGGGTTCCTCATATAACTGTACGTTTAGACCTAGCAAATGAGATACCTAATCAAGTCGAGGATTTACTCAGCGATATGAAGGAAGAGAGAATTATAACATGTTGGCGTACGGAAAATCCTCTTGTAAAACCATTTAAAGAATATTCTACCACCCATCATACAGCTCATGAAACATCAACGGCTTGCGCCTTTACATTTTATGATTTAATGAAAAATAATCGCGATGAGTTTCAAGAGTTCATGAACGATAAGTTTAGGTATCTATCTCACTTTCTACCCCTCTGGCTAAAAAAATGCGGTTTTAGAAAACTGGACAACTTAACCGTAAGCACTACCGAATTCATCGAAAATTTGGCGAAAAGATGTTCAGAATCATTTAAAAATACCGTCGATAAAGCTCGAATCGATAATAAGTACGTTTTCACAGAACGTTTGATTCATACATTCAATAATTGTATCTGCGTTGGCCTAAATGAGGAAGCTAACATAATGTTTAACTTGATGCAAAGAATTTTCTACACTGATCTTTCTGCAAGTTTAGATATATGAAAAAATGATATGAATGTTCGGCAGATACGGAACATAAACCTGTCGGTAAATTCTATGTTAATTATCTCTTAATCCTTTACATACGAGATACATGAGTGAAGAAAAGAAAACTAAGGATGTTTCCGAATATAGAATCGACATTTACATAGGCAGCGATAACAGTTCAAGAAAAATAACTGATACCTATCTGAGCAAGATAAAGAAATGGGCAAGCGAAACTTTCCCTAATGGCTATACTCTTGTCAGAGGTGAAGGCTACTACAACGGAATTTCCGAAGATTCTATTCTCCTTCATGTATTCCTGAATTATGACCTTGATCTTACAGGTTCATTGAAGAAACTTAAACGAGAATTAAAGCAAGATGCAATACTTCTCGTTAAATCGACCGTAGATTTAGAGATAATCTAAAAATGGAGTTTAGCTATTTCCACTTTTCCTTAACCAGTTTTTGAATTAGCCTTTCAATGTAATCGGTTGATGTTTGTTAATTGCTTGATGTATGTGAATTAACTTTAATAAGTAAGCCATACTTCGTAATGCATTTCGCCTAGTTCTGGTACTTCATCAGGTGCAAACGCTATAGTTACATCTTTAGATTCTTGAGGCCCTATGTAAACTGTACACGATTTTATCACAGAGCCAGTAATATAAGTTGATTCGCTTGTGATTTTAACCCATACAGTAACGTTTCCACCAGAACCATGGTTAAATAAGCTTACATCCACGTATATCCAATTCCTAGTTAAAAGGGTGACACCCCTGCGAAGCATAGATGAAGTAATTTCGACTTTCGGGCCGGCGATCGTACCTTGCAGAAGAAGCCAAACAATAGAAGTAATTAGAATTACGCCGATGAGCCCTACACCAGCATAAATCCCCTTTTTTCTTGGCCTAGAACCATTAATTTGTTCATTGTTCGAAGCACCCATTTTCTTCTTCCAGATCAAGATTATCTCTGATTCGATTCTTATCTGTTGTGGTTCTACAGAAGATAAAAATTTCTCTACAACTTGTCTAACTCTGCTTTTCCTCTTAAGAAAGTATCGACTATCTATTTTTGCTAGATACTTTTTAAAGTCCCTCGCTAAATTTTATTCATGAAGATAAACTACCAACTCCTTAAAGATTTCTTGAAACCAGATTGGAGAAAAGTAGTAATTTCGTTTTTCATGACAGGTTCGTATCTTGGATTCATCTCGATGATTACACTCAGTGGCAGGATATCTGTTATTGGGTGGTGGATTGTTTATCTTTCCGGTCCTTTTGAATTTCTTGAATCTTTAAGTTCAGGATTTGTCTCTTTCACCGAAATTCGAATAGTCTCCATCATTTTCCTTACATCTTACATGTTTTCTTGCATCATACTCAGCCGTTACCCAACTCTTTCTTTGCTAGGAGTGTTCGTAATTCTTATAGCGATATGTGTTCTTCCAATTCCCTATCTCGTCGTTAAACAAATGACTACTCCGCCTAGGAAAATCCTCATGACTGAGGCAGAGTGCAAAGCTCATGCAGCAAGCTATTGCTGGAATTGGGGGTATTACAACTACAGTGAAGATCGTAAACCGAAAGGAAAATCCTTCATAGAATTATATCCAGCATGTGAGAACATGACTTTTTCTCATCAAATTAGTCCGGAATTTTGTAGACGGTACTGTTCAGAGACAACATGTATATTACCCTAATTTTTCCTTCTAGCTTTACGTACAAGATAAACCACTATACACATGACTATTATGATAATGAAAAGCATCATGTACCAAAGATTTGACGGCAACAAATCCTCATTTCCATTTATTTCTTGGATCTTCACCTTCATGTCACTTGTAATCTCAACGAGGAACTGTTTTCTAGCTCCTTTATCGATCCCTGAATGAACACTTGTCTCATCCACAATGTTCCCACTTTTCAAAGTTTTTACTGTTAGAGTGAACATTTCGCTAGCATAATGGGAATAATTTGATTCTATTACTATTGTGAAATCAGCTTCATTAGCTGGCAACATGATGAGCGATGTCCCGTTAAGATTATTATAGTAAAAAGCATGTGGTATTTCAACTCTGCTTGTATTCGTATTAACATCAAAACCTACAAATCGATTCTTTACATTGTAAACGTGCATGAAGAGATATTGTTGTTCTTCATGTAAAGTTATGATTGTGCCAGAAGGCTCATATAAGACGGGGGGAAGCCTTACCTGATCTATCAATTCGTTAGACATAAAGTCGTATAATTCTAGTTGAATTACGTAAGTTTTATCCGGAGACAGAAGTGACGTTAAGTTAAGAGAAGAATTGTAATAATATGTTTCATTGTAAGGTGAGATATGTTTATCGGTTTGGTCCAAGGCGAGTTTATTTCCATAGGAGTCAACTAGAGAAATAATCAACTTATAATCATTTGAAATATTATTATGATTATGGATAAGACAAGAGATTTCGAGCAAATCATTCGAAGAAACATACAACTCGTGGTTAATACCTTTCCAAACAAGCCCTCGATCTAAGTCGATGTACATCTCTGCAAGCTCGTTAGACTTATTTTTAAAACGTACGTTAGGTTGCTTACCTAAGGAAATTGATCCTTCGGTCGATGAAGGCACACCCTTAATCACAAAATATGTACCTCGAACTTCTCCCTCAATTCCAGTTTCTATGTAAGGTTGTAATTCCTCCCATGTTACGAAAACATGCAAATACACTCTCGGCATTCGCTTTGGCAACCACTCAAAAAGAGCCCCGCTTGGATCATTTATGAACACTCCGCTTAAATTGAAACCCGTAATGACTAAAAAATGGCGGGTATCGTCGTCAAGACAGCGGATGGAAAGAATAACTGGATATCCAGACATTAAGTTCGATTTTATAGAATTCCATATCTTATCTGTAAATGACTTATATTTGCCCACTTCAACGACAAACTCAGGATAGCGATCCTGTACAAATCTGACCAATTGTGGAATATTTGTGCCCCAGTTTTTAGGCAATCCAAAACCCCACCAAAAGTCCTTTGCAATGTCCCAAACATGCACGTTTTTCCCATAATATCTCAAAACCATT
>CBEWZU010000098.1:0-5024 GCA_965561205.1 uncultured Archaeoglobaceae archaeon
GTGACCCAGCCCGAAGGGGAGTGCCTCACGGCACACTCCCCAACCTCCCCCCCCCCAATGGCTTCCGGTGGAAGCCCCTTGCGTAAGCGAGGGGGGAGGTCACTTTCTTCTTTCAGCCCATGACCTCTTTTTCTCTTGCCATTTTCATTTTATCATTACAAGTTTCAGATAGTGGATACAAATACCTCTAGTCGGAACATTACTACTTTTTATAATGTTTATGACCTCATTTACATACTTTTCAGCTTTGGTTTTGTCAGAAATTACACCACAGCTTTCAGAATTTTGTTTTAGCCGTTCTCTAAACTCTTTCTCACTTGCCTTCTTTAAGTTTAAAAACTCTTTAAAAATATCTATGTCTCTTAAAACTAAATCGGATTTGGTCAAAATTATTATCAAACCAAGTTGATAAGGTTTCTTTCTAATGGAGCGAAGACGATAACTCAATAGTTTCTATTTTTCCATCTCACCAACAATAAGTTAACAGAACCTGAAAGCGTAAAACTAAATAATGTTTAATTCAAATTAATTACGTGGCGATCGAAATATCCGTTGACGATCTGATAGTGGAACTGATAGAAAGGGTTGCCGGAGAGTTGGGAGTAGTGATATACTCTCTCGGAATCGAAGGGGAATTTACAGATGAGCAATTAGCTGAAGAACTTGGTGTCGAAATAAATGAGGTCAGAAAAGCCCTTTTCGCCCTTTACGAGCTGGGACTGGCAAGCTACAGAAGAAAAAGAGATGACGAAACTGGTTGGATGGAGTATTACTGGAAAATAAACTACGATAAAGAGAAAGAAGTTCTAAAAAGGGAGCTGGAAAAAACGGTAGAAAAACTTGAGAGAAAACTGAAGACAGAGGATGAAACTGTATACTATATCTGTGTAAACGGTTGCGTCAAAGTCAAATACGATGAAGCAATGGAATTCGCTTTCGTATGCCCGAAATGTGGTGCCCCCCTTGAATACTTAGACAGCAGAGATGCCCTAAATAAGATAAGGATTGAAATAGAAAAAATTAAAGATTTACTAAAGAAGATCAGTTAATTCCAAGTTTTCTGAAAAGATTTCTTGCCGCCAAAACTAAGGGATCCCAGACCGGAGAGACTGGGGGATAGTAGGGAAAGTCCGCAAAGAAAAAATCCTCTACAGTTGCCCTTTTATATAAGAGGGCGGCGGCACCGTAAATCCTGTGAGCGATTCCCTTCCCAATTGCCTGAACACCCAAAACTCTGTAGGTGTCCGCATCGGCGACCATTTTAAGGGTGATTTTTCCGTCCCGGATGTATCTTGCTCTCGTTCTCGTAGTTATTGTAACGGAAACTGTATCATAACCGTGTCTTATTGCTTCTTTTTCACTTAATCCGACCTTTCCGATTTCAAGATCATAAAAAGAAGTTATCTGACTCTTCAGGGCTCCCGGAAACTTAATTCTTTGCCCAGCTATATTCGATCCAGCGACGTATCCCATTTTATTCGCAGGAGTTGCCAAAGGTATCCAATCAGGCTCTCCGGTTATTAGATTTATTGTTTCTGCACAGTCCCCAGCCGCATAAACGTTTTCAACTGAGGTCTCCATGAATTCGTTTGTCTTTATGGCTCCATTCTTTCCGAGCTCCGCTCCAATCTCCTTCGCAAGTTCGTTATTCGGTTCTATTCCGACCGCAACAATGACGAGATCGGCGGGGTATTCTCCCTTATCCGTTACAATTTTCTCAACCCTCTCCTTTCCAACAATCTCAACGACTTTTTCATTCAATCTTAGATCTACCTTGTTTCTCATTTCTGCGAAGAGTATATCGGAAATTTCGATATCGTATTCCGGTAGTGGATGGCTTCCCTGCTCGATGACCGTGACTTTTTTGCTTCTTGATAGGGCATCAGCAAGTTCGACACCGATGTATCCGCTTCCGACGATAACCACATCGTCAAATTGATTTACGATCCCTTTAATTAACGGTGCATTCTCAATATTATGAACGCAGGTGACACCTTCGAGTTCGGCACAACCGACATTCAATCTCTTTGCCCTCGATCCCGTAGCAATAACAAGCTTATCCCATTCGTATCTCTTTTTCTCACCTCTCTCTATGACTTCCAAATAATTATCTTCAATTCCGACAACATTGGCATTTAAATGAACGTTAATCCCCCTTTGCTCCTTAAAGAAATTCACATCATAAGCACACAAATCAAACACAGAGTTCACAACACCTGAGAGATAGAAGGGGACGCCACAGGGTGCGTGGCTGACATAAGCTGTTCTTTCAAAGACATCCACACTCCAATCAGGTTTCAAACGTTTAATTCTTGATGCTGCTGTCATTCCAGCCGCTCCGCCACCTATAATCGCTACATTAAGATGATCTTCGATGAGCATCTCTTTTTCATGATTTATTAGGACATATAAAGTTAACGATAACTTACTTTCTTTATTGATTACTTTAAGGCAAAAAAGATAAACAAATTCACATAGATTCCTCCGATGATATTAGCTAAGACGCAGAGAGGATTAGAATACATCGCAGCAAGCCATGTAAGGGATCAATTGGGTGACGTGAAAATCGAAGTCAGACCAAACGGATATTTGGGTGTCCTGATCGTTCACTCTGATGAAATCGATAAGGTCAAAGAAATTCCGGAAATAGAAAAGGCTATACCTATTCTGTTCACAGTTAAAAGCGATCTAAATGAGATAATATCAAGAGCAGAAGATATAGCCAAAGCAATGGGTGATTTTGAAACGTTTGCGGTCAGAACTACAAGGAGAGGTTTAAAGCATAACTTTAACAGTATAGACGTCAATATAAAACTCGGAAAAAGAATTCAGGAGATCTCCAACACAGATGTCGATTTAAATAATCCGGATAAAGCTGTTTACGTAGAAATATTTAACGAAAGGACATTTATCGGAATTCTCGACGGTAAAGAGGAAAAAAGAAAATACACGCCGGAGAAGGTGGACAGTCTAAAATTTTTTGAGAAAATCTCTTTTGTTCAGATGCCTTACTTGGAGAATTTAAAAGGCGCAAGAGAAATCGGTGAAAGGATTGGAAGAGCCGCCCAGTCCTTTGAGATCAAAGAGCTTGTAATAGCCCCTTACGATTATGTTGATGCCGTAGAACTGATGGAATTCCTTAAAGGGCTTAGGAGAGGTCAGCTTGCAAGACTTGGAATTCAGAAGAGAAGCTATTCGAGAGAAGTCAGAGAGGTGAAAGTGCTTGTTCAAGATTTATTCCAGACTTTTAGAGATAAAAGAAGGAAGAAAAACCTCCTTATCTCGACGGATCCCACGGGCAATCAGATAGTGGATATCAAAGAGGATTTAAAGAATGCTATGAGCAGAGCGAATGAAATTGTAATATTCGCTGGGAGTCGCGTTGGTCTACCTAAGGGAATTCTGAGACTTTCCGACTTTGTTATCGATTTAACACCCTATATCACTTTTCCGACCGAAATCGCAATTCCAGCATCTTTAATAGCTCTGCTCGATGTTTATGAGGAAATGGAAAGGCAAAAAAACGCATCAAAGGAGATGGAGACATGAGAGATGAGATATTAAAACAACTCGAAAATTACGATAGAGATCAAATAAGAATAGGAACTATTGGGAGTCACTCGGCTCTGAACATCTTAAAGGGAGCTAAGGAAGAGGGATTTGAAACTGTTTGTATCTGTCGGGGTAAAGATAGATTTGTTTACGATACATTTGGAGTAGCAGACCACTTTATAGAGGTTAAGGATTTCAAACATCTTCTCGACGAGAGAATCCAGAGAAAGCTCATTGAAATGAACACGATCCTAATCCCTCACGGAAGCTATAACGCATACATTGGCAGCCTTTACAACTTGAAGGTTCCTGTATTCGGCAATCGTGTTCTCATGGAGTGGGAGATCGTCAGAGAAAAGCAGAGAGAGTGGCTAATGAATTCCGGGTTGAAGATACCGAGGATATATTCAACTCCCGAAGAAATAGATGGGCTCGTTATCGTAAAGTATCCCGGAGCAAGGGGCGGCAAGGGCTATTTCATAGCAACGAGTAAAGATGACTTTTACAAGAAATCAGAGGACTTTGTTAAAAGGGGAATTATCTCACAAGAGGATGTAAAAAAAGCCCACATCCAACAATACATCTTGGGAGTCCCCCTCTATTTCTCTTTCTTTTACTCTCCCGTTTACAGAAGGGTGGAGCTAATCGCCATCGACAGGAGATACGAATCGAACGTAGATGGGATAGGTAGGATTCCCGCACTGGATCAGATGGAGATTAATGTCAGCCCCACTTATATGGTTGTCGGGAACATCCCCCTCGTTGTTAGAGAAAGCCTACTCCCAAGGATTATGAAAGACGGTCTGAGGGTTTACGAGTATTCGAAAAAGATTGCAGAGCCGGGAATGGTTGGCCCATTCTGTTTGGAGAGTGTAATTGATGAGAACGGGGAGATTTATTATTTCGAAATCTCCGCGAGGATAGTTGCCGGCTCAACAGTGGGGATTCCGGCTTCTCCATACTCTTACATCCTTTTTGGGGAAAACATGTATATGGGCAAAAGAATCGCAAGGGAAATTCGGCTTGGAATAGAGAAGGATATTCTCGAAAAAATGATTTTTTAAAATTATTTTAATATTGTTTTAACTATATTAATCCTCCGAGTTCTCAAATTCCTTTAATTCATCGGGTGCTACCCTTTTAAGCACTTCTATACTCACGATCCAGACTGCCGTTCTCATAAAAATAATTTGATATTTAATCAAATAAATATGTTTTGATTTTGTAGTAGCGTGTATCAGCTTTTCCAAGTAAGTTTTTCAACGAGTTCTTAAGGTATTATCTCTTCAAATATTCTGTTAAAAGCTAAATTCTAAACGTCTCAAGCTGTAAGTCGTTAAAACTGGTGAAGCTAAAGGAGTTGATTCACTATACTCACAATGAAAAACTTGGAATTAAGCTAATTGGTAAAAGCTTGTAAGTGACCACCTTCCCTGACTAAAGTCGGGAGCTTCCACCGTGAAGCCGTTGGG
>CBEWZU010000099.1:0-4947 GCA_965561205.1 uncultured Archaeoglobaceae archaeon
TTCTGAAGAAAACATCCCTGCGGACATTCTTGAAAAATATACCAAACCTGCTCCTTATATCGAATCGGATAATCCTAACATTATTGGAAATGCAAGTTTGATATCGGGCAACGGTGATTTAGAATCAAAGGTATTAAATTTATTCAATTTTGTTGCAAATAGAACCTTATTCAAGTATGATGAAAGCGTTCAAGATATCATACGTGATCCGTTTTCTCATGTGAGAGGAGCTTTATGGACTTTACAGAATCGAAAAGGTGTTTGTTTTGATTTTGCACATCTTTTCGTTGCACTTCTCAGGGCAATAGGTATTCCCTCAAGGGTCTCTGAGGGAATAATTCTTGACGGGAGGTCGGGATTCATATTGCATGATTGGGCTGAGGTATACTTCCCGAATGTTGGATGGGTGCCTTTTGACCCAACATGGAACCAGTCAAAATGTAACGTACACATGAAAATACTGAACCCTTTATATGACGAATGTATGCGGTGGAATTATTCAATTTTAAAAGGGTGGCTGTATAAATTTCCCAAAAATGCTACCTATACGATTAATGATCAGGTTTACATTGAAAATGTAACCTATCCGGTTGTGACGGACTTGTTTACACTGAGTAAGCAACATATTTTCTTTGCAAGAGAACTCAAAATAAACAACGAAACCTTCTTTTCGCAAGTTGAGGTTAACAAGCACAATTTTATTTTATGTAACCGGTATTGTGCATTACAACTTAATGTTACTTATCAAGAACCTTTTATTGGATATGTCAGTTATGCCTATATGTTTTCCATAAACCTTGCTGAGAAAATGAAGATACAAGTTTCGGCTCCATTACGTCTTATATTTTCAAAACCGAATAAATTGAACTTTGGCGGTTTTTCCTGTGAAAGCTCTCCTATTTTTGGAGAAATACAGTTTACAATAATCGAACCGGAGTTATGGATGCTAAGCATTATTGCTGTTGCAATAATAACCGTTATTTTGATCGTTGTAAAGAAGAGATTAAAGAACTAATTTATGTTCTCAGCCTGCAGAGAAGAATTTAAAGAATGTTTTGACATTATGCAATTCCGCGTTGGATATTCCGTAGAGTTTTGCGATTTCCTTGTCTAACTTCTCCACTAAAGACGGGTTGTTGCCCTTCACTTCATGAAGTTGCCGGCTTATATCTGCGATGTTTTTCGCTTTTCCGAGGATTATTGTTTTTGGAATTGGAATTAGGCCTATTATCCAAGCGAAAAACTGGAGATAAACAGCTCCGGTCCGGTTCACAAATGCTGAGGCATATACCCTCGCAGGAGTTGAATTAAGTAATCCAGCAATCTCAAGTGCACAGTCCTCTGCATTGACAAAGTAAACTGAATGATCAACTATTAACTTTCGTTTTCCAAGTCTTTTGTCATCAAATTCTGCTGGTATATATGCTGCTTCAATATATCTCGCGATCATCTGCCACGCAACTTTATCATTCAACTTATCTTGCGAAACGCGAAATATAATCCAAGGAGGATATCCCTTTCGGTAATCGCTTCTTTTGACAAGAATTCGCTTTATATGTTGCTGGTTGAAATAATTTTCTGCGTTTGGGGGTAATTTTGGTAACACTTTTCCATTATTGTCATCGTGTGTCCATATGATGTAACCTTGTGGCGCGTAAAGCCACGCGTCAATATCTCTTCCTCTAAGGATGGGTCTCAGAACCTCATGCTCAATTCTTACTTTTCCTTTTTTTGTAAATGCGATGACCAGATTTGGGCGATCGGCAAGTTCAAAATCTTCAACGAAAAAGACGTCATTTGCAGCTGTCTTGATTCCCATACTCAACAAAAAAACGTCTCCCAATCTCGGTCCTGCGCTCTGCATCTTTCTTATGACACTTAAGACTTCGGGAGGGACCATAATCCAGGGAGAATATAAGTCGTCTTTGTAAAGAGGCAGTGCAGCCTGTTCAATTTCCCAATAGATACTTTGATCAAGCCGGTTTATCAGTTTCATTTTAACCTTATGCTCTTTTTCCGGTCTTATTTTCTGAAAAATAATTATCAGTGGTGCGTTTTGTGCTCCTTCGAATAATTCTACCTTGGTCAATGAATAATCAATTATCTGCAGGAGTTTTGTATCTTGCAAAAGCTTATTTCTCATCGCTCCGGCATAAAGCGATCTCACAACATTTGACGTAATGACAAAGCCGAAAAACCCACCTTCTTTCAAATACCTTAATGCAGCCTCAACAAAAGCTATGGAATAATCGACTTGCTCTCTGAATGGAATCCTTGTCTTCTTAAGTCGAGGGTTCCATCCCGCCTTTTTTCCATAGAAAGCATATTTCTCTGCGATTCTTTTACGCAACTGTTCATCAACATTGTGAATTCTAACCCAAGGCGGATTACCCACAACGAAATCACATTGCCCCATTAACTTATCCACTATAATGACGTTTCTCAAAGTCGACAACCATCGACTGTCACGACCTTCGCTCGCTCTCTTCTTAAATTTCCGAAGAAAACTCAATAACGTGTCTTTATACTTCAAAACGACATCTTCTGAAAATTCTTGAAGGTATCTGTTTTCTTCCCAGTTCTCTATAACCGCTTTTTTGGTGATATCAATAAGGTAATCCCAATCAAGTTCACTGTGATCGGGTAAATTAAATGTCCCAAGAGGGCTTACATCCACTTCAATTATAGGAATACCTGTTGGCTCTGGTCTCTTCCTAAAGCCAGCCAACGAGTCGGTCCAATAAATCGGGATTATAAATTTTCCCAGAACTCTTCTCACGGTAGCATCAATAAGTTCCGAAATTGCCAAAAGATAATTAACACGTGCCATCGCAACAGCAAAAGGATGAATGTCGATACCCAAGATACCGGTTTGTAAACGTTCTAAGATTTCTGTGTTGCTCAATCCTTTCTGTTTTCCTGCTTCTATAAATCTCCTTATTGCGACGATAAGAAAAGTTCCTGATCCGCATGACATGTCCAAAAGTCTTTTGTCAAGGATGTACTCACCATGGTAACCGACTCCATCCAGTATTTCATTGACAATTTCTTCATTGGTGTAGAACTCGCCGAGCGCTTTCCTTGTTTCTGCATCAAAGAACTGCTGATACAACCTTCTTAAAAGGTCGATTTGCACCTTTGATAAATCCAAGCGATCTAAAGCCAAGCTCAGGTTTTGAATAATTTCAGTTACAGCTCTGCTTGATGCCTTATCTCGTCTCGTAATATCAATAAACCAACTGAATGCATCGTGCTCAAAAGCTTTCCCGAAAAATGGGATCTTGTCAGATAATTTCTCGAATGATTCAAGGGGCGGAAGCAGCAGCTCTGATAACCTAGGCGCCTCAACAAGTCGCCGAGTCACGGCAACGCTGGCAACCAATAATTTCATAAGGATTGAGAGATAGGTTTCAATGATAAACAAAAATTCCTCTACATCCTGCCTGTCCTTCAATTCAATATCCATATTTGCAGCGTATTTTTGGACAGCTCTTATTACATCCGGCGTTAAATTTGCAGCAGCCCCATAAACACGCCTCCACAAGTCAAAGCACTCATTTACAAAAGGCAAAGATCTATATTGCTGAAACATCTCCAAAAACCGCTTAACATGAGACCTACAAATGTCGGATGTGGGCCCCAAAACTTTGAGCAAATCTTCAGGTTCACAAGGCATTAGCGAAAGAACGGCAAGATTTTCGATAAGTTCCGGGACAATATCAATTAAAGTTTTAATAGGGCCTTCACGCCCATATTCATCGACAAAAGTCGCGAGAATACCGTCAGTAACAAAACACTTAACGACCTCATTCTTTTCCTTGAATTCCTTAATGTAACCCTTCGCTTGACTTATTCCCTCCCTAATGCCCCGTTTTGGGCGTTCAAACTCTATAATTAAACTGCCAATTCTCGCGTCATATCTTCCCTTCTTAATCCTTCTCTCCAATTTTGCATCGGCTAAAAATCCCATCTTTTCGCGCAAATAAGGCAAAAATACTCGATTAAGAAGCTCATTAGAAAGTTCAGCTTCCGTTAAAATATCAATTCCAAGCTTGCCCGTAATTTCTTTGATAATCTTCCTAATTTCTTCCATCTCCAATTAATTTTCACCATTTCATGTTAATGTTATTTAAAGGACATATGCTTTTTTGCTCACGCAGCATTTCACGTAAGCATGAATCTTGCTGAAAGTCAGTTTATCACAAGAATCCTAACATTTTTGAGGCTTTCCCTTTGCTTTTCAAGCTGAGAAGCAATCTTTTTGAGCCAAGAATCGAGTCTCTCTACTCTTACCTTAAATTGTTTATTCTCTCTTTCACACAGCAAATGGACAACTTCCCATTTTACAGGGGCAATTCTCATAATTTCACGATGCATGATCTCGACCAAGCTATAACAGAAACGAATTTTGCGAGCAATTTCCGGCTTCTTAAGAGGCCCCTTATGTTTTCTGTACGGGGAATCTGCCTTTTTGTATAGGACGCCGCCGATTTTAATGAACTCCCCCCTTTTTCTTTTACCTTCGAAAACAATGCTTCGCACCTTCCGTTCCTCTGTGGTTATCTCTCCATGCCTCAAAATTAATTCAACAATTTCCTTAAGAACCTCCAGATTCAAAAGTTCAGGTTTGTATTCCGCTACAAATTTCAAATCCTCCATTATCTTTGCGATCTGCCTTCTCTTTTTGGACAGAACACTTCTTATATAATTTGAAGAAACTTCTAACTTGCCACTCAGAATGTCCTTCTGTTTTTGCGTCAACAACATGGCAAGAGCGCCTCCAAAGGGTGCGCCTCAATAAATCGTTGGACTTGCTATACTTTAATAGATTTCCCTACTCAAACGCGGAAACGCCCCGGTGAACAGCATGACAGCTATTCCGCAAGAATACCCCGAATACTGCTGGATTGAAGTCAGTAAAGGTGTCCGCCGAAAAATTCCGCCAGA
>CBEWZU010000100.1:0-4938 GCA_965561205.1 uncultured Archaeoglobaceae archaeon
TTCATAAAACCAGACATAGTGCCTGAAACAGGCAAAATCTACATCCTCTCCAACAACAAAGACTCCCTTCAAGGCGTCAACATCCAAGCTATGCTCAACTGGTATATAGACGGAAACGGAACATTACAAAACATGATTACCTACACGACTGGGCGCTTAACAGAATGCGGAATGTACTGGCCAGCCCTAGAACCAGGAACCTACAATATAACATTGTTCCTTGCCACCACAGGCTCATACTGGAACCTCGACCATTGGGAGCCAATAACAAACTTTGAACACACAAACACAATAACGGTGAAAGACTGGACGGGCGATGTTATAGATGCCGCTGAACAGGCCCAGGACATGGCTGAACAAGCCAAAAACGCTGCTGAGGAAGCTGCTGAGGAAGCTGCTGGCGCCAAGTCTGCCGCTGAACAGGCCCAGGACATGGCTGAACAAGCCAAAAATGCGGCAGTAAACGCTACAAATGCGGCAGAAGGAGCCAAGGAAGCGGCAGAAGGAGCCAAGGAAGCGGCAGAAGGAGCCAAGAGTTCAGCTGATGCTGCTAAGAGTTCGGCTGAGTCAGCCGCTACCGGAATAGACGAAGCAAAAACAAGCGCTGAAAGCGCAAAGAACGCAGCTCAAGGACTAACAATACCCGTTTACTTAGCCGTAATATTCTCGCTGATAGCAGCCATCATAGCGGCAGCATGCGCAATCCTAGTATACAGAAAGATAGCATAAAATATAAACCATAAATCCTCATCCCCCTTTATTTGATTTTTCCTCCCAGTAATCGGTATATTAGATAGTACCGCTACCTGGAATTCTACCCTTAATCGATAAGGTGCTTAAAACAAAACTTCAGCGAACAAAAAGTTTTCGATAACAAGGTGCTTGAGACCCAATTAGCATTATTGCAACTTCCAGACCTAAATAGCGCAAGTTTTCATGGTCTACTCTTTTAGTTTAGCGCTCTTTTTCTCCTCTTCTTGTTGAAAAATCTGGAAATACTCTATCAAAGCACCGCAATGTTTGCATTGAAAAAACTTTTTATACATTTTCGGAACCAGCCAAAAGCCTTCGGTTGAGTTGCAATAGGGGCAACGCTTAAAATTTTTCATGAATTCTTCAAGCTCTTCTAGACTCATAGCTTTCGCCTCAAAAGAGTAAGTGAACTATTTGATATTTATTCGTTATGAAGCTATTTTTCGTATATCGTAATATGAAATATTCTTCGACAGGAAACACGCCTTTTACACATCAAAACAAGAATAAATAAAACCGATGGAAGATGTCAAACTGGCACACATACCCAGCACTATCCTTTACAATACCAATAGAAAATGGAGATGACCTAATAACTGAAAGAATAAACATCGCTTTCCAGTTTTTAAAACGGTACAACCCATGTGAGATAACAGCCATCTCAGATGGAGCCACCAATAGCGTCTACAAACTTGCATTGTTAACTATGAAACTTAACAAAACCAATGCTCCACATGTACGAACAGCCATGATGCTACATACAACACAGCTTGGTCTAACCGAAATAATAAAAACGGGCTTATCTAGAGCCCTTGGAAAGAAAGTAATTGTGCTGTTAAACCCCATCCGACATGAGAAAAAACCAGAAATAGAAAACCTAAAAGAATTATTTAAAGATCTTGAAATCACTGGAAGCCTAGCAAACCTTGAAACGCCAAAAATCGACTAAAACTTACATACGGCACTTTGAAAGCACGACCGGAATAGCTGCTTTAAAATTCAGCGTTAGGCGATGACAAATGGAAATAACTCGAAAATTGATAACGATTTATTCATTGAAATATAGAAGAATTTTACATAATTTGTTAAATAGCGGCTTTTAATCTTTAAATAGATGTGGAGGGGGAAAGGAGGGCATCGGCAAACACTTTGATTAAATCCTATCAATGAACTTCCCTCAAAAACTGAATGTGAGGTGGGAAAGAGCTATGGAAAAGAGCACTGTACTCGGCTTTCACGTAAAAATGGTAGCGTTAGTCTTAACAATTGTTGTATTTGGGTGCTTTAGTACCGGAATCCCTTTTCTAGATGCTGCATTGTCTGGCCCGGCGATTGAGTTATATACGCCAAAAACAATTTATCAACCGCAAGAGCTTGTTACCATTTACGCTCTGGTCACATACAATAGGGGCCCAGTCGCATGTAAGGATGTTGCGTTCCAAGTAAACGGTCCCAAAAACCCCTTTTACAACTTTACTGTTATTAGTGGTTCCCGAACAAACTCTTCTGGAATCGCCGAATTTTCGTTCAGAATACCTTGGCCGGACGTAAACCCAGAAGCCTCTGTTCTTGGAACATGGGTAGTTTTTGCAACCGTTGACATTGCAGAACAGGTTGTAATGGATACATTAAAATTTGAAGTAGCGTGGATAGTCGAATTGGTTAGCATTGAAACCCTAAATTCTGAATTAGCTCCAGAAGACGTATTTCTAAGACAAGAAATTGTAATTTTCAACGTCACTTTGAAAAACCATGCGGCAACAGAGAGAGTAGCTACTATAGCTATTAACGTTCAAGACTCAGCAAACTATCCAATAATGGAAATAGAAATTATCAACAGCACTCTTCAGCCAGGCGAAAACGTCTTATATGCTTCTGGTCACATATCTGTTCAAGCCAAAATTGGTCGAGCAGTAGCGACAGCAACAGCATTTACTAACTTGCCAGAAATAGGGGGAATTCCATGCTGCCCACCAGTTTCAACAACGTTTCAAATAATCACAAAAGATGTTGCAATAATAAAGGTGATGCCTTTAAAGAGAGTTATTACAAGTGGTGAAATAGTTCAAATAATAGTAGGCGTTAAGAATAAAGGAAACAAAACAGAATCCCCATATATAACCGCATACTATGATGATAATGTTATTGGTACAAAGCAGATACTTTCACTTCATCCATCTATGGAGACTGAAATAGCCTTTGACTGGGACACTTCTAACATTCATCCAGGTAGCTATTGGATTTCTGCGAAGGCGAATCCTGTTGAAGGGGAAATCGAGATAGAAGATAACACAATGGTCAATGGAACCGTAAATATTTTGGCACAGCCACCTACGCGCGATGTTGCTGTGACATGGGTTTATGTACAACGAAGAGAGGTTGAACCGGGAGGAATCGTTGAAATAGAAGTACATGCCAAGAATTTCGGTACATTACCCGAAAGTTTCAATGTGCTAGTATACTATAATGATTCCCTCATAACGGATCAGGAAGTAATCAATCTTGCTCCTGGAAATGAAACCAAACTGTTTTTCTTATGGGACACTTCGGGTGTACCTGAAGGAGAATATACTATAAAAGCCTATATACCGCCGTTGCCTGATGAGGTTAACATCGAAAATAACTTGTTTATAGATGGAAATGTTACAGTAAGGGTTTACCCTATAAAAGTGCATGATGTGGCGATAACAAGCTTAGAGGTTTCAGAATTGATAGCTTACATAGGTGATGCCATTGAAATTTTTGTAAATGTGGAGAATCTTGGAAACTTTAATGAGACTTTCAATGTTACAGTTTATTACAATAGCTCTGAGATTGCTGTTAACAGGGTTTGGTCACTAGCTCCTAATGAAACTGCGAGATTAAATTTAATATGGAACACCAGCGAAGTTGAAGAAGGTGTATACGTCATATGGGCTTTCGCTGAAATCGTTCCAGACGAGGTTAACACCGATAATAATCGTTTTGTAGATGGATCTGTAATGTTGCTATCAAAACCCGCGCCTCTAAAGCGCGATATTGCTGTCATAGACTTACTTGCGTGCCCTACGATAGTTACTGTAGGAGAAAACATAACTGTTCACGTAGTGGTCGTTAACTTCGGAGACTCAAAGGAAAGTTTTGACCTAACAATTTTTTACGACGAGGTTCTTCTACAGACTCTGCCTCTAACCTTAACTGCGCACTCGAGTGTAACAGTCGTTTATACATTGGATACGTCCAGCTTGAAGCCGGGAATTTACAGGCTTTGGGCAAACGTTACGATATTGGAAGGTGAGATAAATGTTGAGAATAACAGGTTTGAAGATGCAACCATAACTGTTCTAGCTGTTTTTCGTCCGCATGATTTAATAACTCTTTTAATTCCGCTTTCGGCAATAGCAGGATTGGTTTTGTCGTTCATCATAGTTCTTTATAGTTATCTAAGACGTAGAAAAAGGAGAAAGAAACAGCGAAAGAGCTATGCCGTATTTGTTTATCCGCACATTTAAAAAATGTTTATGAAAGTTAAGGAAAGTTTATCTGAGATCTGGCTGTTTCGAAGGTAATTAATTCAGGTCGATGCTACTCTTCTTCAGATTGCTGCGTTACCATATGCCAAAGTGCTATGAAAATGTATATTGGCAGGGTAATGACTAAAAAGGCGGCGAAAAAAGTATTGTCTTGGTTTGCCATTGAGGACTGAAATGTGGGTAGTACTCTGGAGTTAGCACTACAATTAGAGAAATTACTATTGCTATTATGGTCCAAATTAGTGCCAATAATTGTTTCATATTTGCAGTAAAGGGCAAGTGCCTCCCGATAAATAATGCTTTCTTACGTTATTTAAATACATATGAAAGAATCTTCTATCCTATGTTTCCTCAAGAAGAATTTGGATAGAAAAGTGCATCGAAATGTTTGTTTTTGTTGCTTGAAAAGCTACCACTTCTTACTAAGTTTTATTTAATGCTTTGAAGAAAAGGATCGCGTTGACATGGTAATGGAGAAAATCGTAGGAGTTGTCATTGCCCGTCTGACTATGAGGATTTCCTTTCCTCCATATAAGTTATGACTGCATTATGAATGTGTCAACAACCAACATTAATACAATGGACAACCATTGGAGAGTTATTAATAAGTATGCGTTCTTCTGGCTTTTGGACAAATGTTCAGTATAACTGCCTTCATCTCTGCAACATACGG
>CBEWZU010000101.1:0-4824 GCA_965561205.1 uncultured Archaeoglobaceae archaeon
AGAATCTTTAGAATCTTTTGATCTGTTATGACTCCCACGGGTTTTCCAGAGTCTTTGATTATCAATATCCTGACGCCTTCGTCGTTCATGATCCTCAGGGCTTCTCCTAATGAAATGTCCTTTTCTGCGGACACAATCTTCGGTCTCATTACGTCTTTAACTTTTTTGTCGAGCTTGTTCTCCGCTACAGCTTTTGCTATATGATCTAATGTAACGATTCCGATGAAGTTATCGTCTTTTACAACTGGCGTACAGTATATTCCCCTCTTTGATAGTTCTTCTGCCGCTTTTTTCACACTCTCTTCGGCGTCTATTGTGATTATAGGTGTTGACATATGTTCACCAACCTTGTCCTTTGGCAGAGCGAAGATTTTCTCAATATCAATCACGATGGTGTTTTCCGTGTCGTCTCTTCCCACAACTTTCCCGTAGATCATTAGCTCATTTACTGGTGTCGGACCAACGATCACCCTATCATCTGGCTCTATTTTCTTGATATTTCCGACTATTCTTATTCTTGCCTGACAGACCTTGGGATTGGAAATTGTCGGTAGGGTAATCTCCTCGGCAGATAAATCTTCTTGAACTTCGTCGTTTATTATTACGGGAACTTTTGTGGCTTCCTCGTATTTTGTTATTGATAAGATCTCGTAAGCCTTTGAGGTTGGTCTGTATCCTCCTTTTGGGCCTGGGACACCTTCTACAAGTCCAAGAGATCTTAGAGCCTGCATTTGGTTTCTGACTGTCCCCGGATTTCTGTTGATGAGCTCGGCTATCTCCTCTCCTTTTACTGAGCCTCCCTTTTTATTCTTGTATAATGTTATTAACGCGTAGAGTATGTCCTTTTGTATCTGAGTGAGTTCTAGCTCCATTTTATTCCCTCCCGATATCTATGCAATATGAATCGGCTAATCGGTTTATATAATTTTCTCGCAAAACGTTAGAGTTTTATAGCTTATCAGAAACCGTGTATGGATTATGCTTAGGAGATTCGTAAACGTTTTCCTATTACTCATAGTGACAATCATCGGAGGAACTGCATCCTACAAAATTGTTGAAGGATGGAACTGGTTTGATTGCCTTTATATGACCGTGATAACAATAACCACGACGGGATACGGTGAAATCAACAAAATGCATATGGGAGGCAGAATAGTCTCGATGTTCCTTATGTTCTTTGGGGTTGGCATCTTCTTATATACTGTAAACGTATTTATAACAACTGTTTTCGAGACAACCGGTAGCAGGTGGGAAAGAATGGCTAAAAAGATGAGGGATCACGTAATAGTTTGTGGTCTCGGTGTTATCGGTAGAGAGATCCTCAAAGATTTACCTAAGAGCAGAGTTGTCGCGATCGATTCAAATTTGAACAAAGTGGATCTCGCGAGGGAAGATGGATTTGTAGCAATTCACGGTGACGCAACCGACACGGCAACTCTTGAAAAAGCTGGGGTAAAGATGGCGGCTGCGCTCATCTGCTGTATGAGTGATGCGAACAATGCCTTCGCTTCCTTGGCGGCTAAAGAGCTGAATCCGAATATAAAAACGATAGCGATACTTAGAAGTCCCGAAGCGGAGAGAAAGATGAAAATGGCGAAAGTGGATATATTGCTCTCTCCTTACAGGGATGCGGCAAAGAAAATTACTGCAATAGTAACTGATAGTCCGAGCGTGGAATTTGTGGAGACGATTTTCAGTGGAAACGTTTCATTAAAACTTGAAAAAATTATCGCAGACGAAGAGTTTGCCGGGAAAACTTTGAAGGAACTCGATTTACGAAGGAAAATGGGATGTATGGTTGTTGCAATTGTGAGAAACGGTGAAGTTATATTTCCGGAAGCTGACACGAAAATCGAGCTTGGAGATACTCTTTACATGATGTGCAGAGGTGAGCCGGGTGACTGACGCCGTCAAATTGTGGGATAAATACGAACTACCAGAGGATGTTAGAAAACACTGTAGGGCTGTGGCGGAGCTCGCAGTCAAAATCGCTTCAAAGATAAAAGAGCGGGGAAACAAAGTTGATATTGAAGCCGTGAAGCTGGGAGCTCTCCTCCACGATATCGGAAGAGCGATCACTCACGATCCGTTCCAGCATTTCATTAAATCGGCTGAGATTCTTAGAAAAGAGGGTTTAGATGAGAAGATCGTGAAAATCGCTGAAAGACATTTCAGCACCGGATTGACAGCCGAAGAAGCCTGCAAACTCGGATTACCTCCGAAGGATTACATGCCTGAAACTTTAGAGGAAAAAATCGTCAGCTTTGCGGACAACCTTGTTTTCGGGGATCGACCCGGAAGTTTTGAAGATTTTATTAAAAGACTTGAGGAGATCAAGAGAGAAAAACCCGATATGGGATGGTTTGTAGAAAGATCAATCGAGAGAGCAAAAAAAATAAAGGAAGAAATTGAAAAATTGAGTGGACTTTCTTTTTAGTCCAAAAGCTTAGTCCAAGTTCCAACCTTAAGGAAGCTTCCTTCTACATTCTCTTCCATTTCTTTAAACATCTTATAAGGAACTGCAAACGTAAATACATCGTCTCCAAGCTGTTTTCGAATATTGAGTCTTGCGTCGAGATCTGTTAGTCCGAGGACTGCTCTTGATTGTTCTGCATAGGCGAAAATACCAATCTGGTGGCATCCGGCACCCATTCTCACAACGACATTATCGTTGGTCTCTGCAGCGTAATTCGCCATGATTATCAGAGCCGAAATCTGATGGGGATTTGCAATGAAAACTACGACCACTGGCTCTTCATCGGTGACTTTGCTTAGCGGCTTGAATATTACGTATTTCGTTGGCACGTCAATGATCGGAAGATTTTCAACGAATTTCCTTACAAGCTCTGGAGATTTCTTGTATCTCTCACCTTTCCATATCTTTTCGAATTTATCCTCCGGAAGGTCTTTGAATTCCTTTCCTTTATCCCAGCTCTCAAATCCGGTAGAGAGGAAATAACAAAAACCATCCAATCCTCCAATGAAGTTTTCATACTGGTTTCCGAAACCCAATCCGACTCCTCCACCGGGGCAGCCGAATGTTTTTCTATCAAAGACTGCGGTTTTTCCCTTTGCCGCTAAGGCGAGCATCCACATCACACAGCCCCATTTCCCTTCTTTAAACTGAACCGCATCTTCGGGTTTTTCGTCGCTCCATATAATGGCGACGGGTTCATACTTCAGTTTTAATGCCTTCGCGATTTTGCTCTCCATAGACTTTCTTGGACTTTAAATTACAAATAGTTATCTTAGGGCTTTAAAGATTGAAATCAATGCTTTCTATTTCTTGCAAGTAGCTTAAAGTCTCGTTTATCTCCGACTCGTTTATAGGTAATTCTGCCGGTTCCGTTGGGGTCGTTGGTGCTGTGACGTTTTGTTGCTGTTCTTCGCTAACGCATCCCATCAAGAGTGCCGAAAATATGAGAAGTAGCAGTATCATCTTCTTCACAGTTGCTCACCTCCTATTACTATTTCTGTTGGTTCTGTTTCGCTGATACTGAATTCACCCATTTCGTCTTCGGGTAACGGTTTGACCTTGTATTCTCCTTTTCCTTCGAGATATACATAGGCACTTCCCTTTACGAACATCCAGAAGTCACCGGTTGCGTTGACAGTGACGTTGCCTTTTATTACGAGATTTCCATCACCGATGAAAACTCCGTCCGATTTTTCAAATCCCACTGCGGTTATTACAGCGTGGGAAGGCGTAACCTCTACGGTGGCGCTACCCTTGATGTGGATTATGGCACTTCCATTTACCATTGCAGTGCCGTTGATTTCAACCCATAGCTCTCCAGTCTCATTTCCGAAGAAAGGTTTGGTTTCTCTGTAAATTTCCCTTAGTATTTCAAAAGCACTCTGGAGCTCTTCTCTCGCTCTTTGGATATCGTCAAGTGCGTCCTCACCATTTGAAATATTTGCAGTGGCATTTTCAAGGAAGCCCCTTGCTTTTTCAAGGTGTTCGAAATATTCGCTAAGATCTACCTTTGGATCGTCGCTCAAATTCAGTCCGATCATATACGCTCTATCAATCAGATCGTCCAATTTTGCGACAACTACGAGTTCCGCGTATATTTTAACATCCTTTCTAACACTATTCCAATAGCTGTTTAGGTCTTTTACAGCATCCCTAAACTCTTCGGTTGTGTTGGATTGATTGATTTTCTCAATTTTCTCTTCAAGTGTCTGTGTTATATCGTCAATTTTCTGAAAAACCTCTTCCTTAATTTCATTGGATATATCCAGTGTTTCAATATCTGCTTTTATTAAGTTAAGGAAATCTACAATTGCATAGGCTCCATGAAATACGTATCTCCTTGCGTATTGAAATCCCTCCTCGCTTTGAAGACCCATTCTTTGGTAGAGCTTTCTGTAATCCTGATAATTTTTAAATCTTTGTTGAAGGCTTTTTTCAAAATTTTCCCTCTTTTCTTTGGCTATCTCTCTATTTTTCTTTTGGATTTCAATTTTGCTTCTAATTTGTTCCATAATCTCCTTTCTAACTTCTTCCCCCATTGGAGTCAGAGGTTGATGCTCAAAACCTCTCTCATTTCCTATTCTCTCTTCCCTTATCTGGTTTTTAATTTCATTCTTTGGAATTGGAAGCTCATCCCTTACGCTTTTCTCAAAACCTTTCTCATCTGCTACTCCCGGCATACCACCATGAGCTGCCATTGCTGTCGGTAATAGCAAAACTAATACCACCAGTGCTATTATCCATCTCATGTTCTTAGGTTGGACTGTCCGATAATAAATACATTCTTTCAAGAGTAGTATACAAAAACCTTGAGGATACTTCAAAAAACTTTACAAAGCTTTATTACA
>CBEWZU010000102.1:0-4823 GCA_965561205.1 uncultured Archaeoglobaceae archaeon
GCGGTGATAACCCTAAGCATTTTACTCTGATTCTTCCTCTTTTTTAGTAAAAAACCGTATCATAAAGATTTTGTCCTCCCTACCGTAATCTTGAAAACTCGGTCTTTTTCTCTCTTCTTTTTTCTCATCGGCCATCTTATCACCTTAACTCAGTTTTTTAAAGTCTGCATTCTGAAAGATTGACATGGAAACGCAATTTGAACTGGAAGATGTTGAAATCGTTGAAGTGAAATGTAGAGCTTGGCTGAAGTTCCGTGACATGAAGATTCCAGCTGAGTTCACTTTGAAGCCAGAAGATTTTGAAAACTCCAAAGAAATTCGTGGTTTCGACCTGATGTTCCTTAGTAGAGGAGGAATTCTGGACCCAGACTTCCCGAAGAGATGGGATGAAACTTTAAAGAAGATAAATGGTCTCATACCTGCTCACGAGAAGTGATGTCTTTTTTAGCAAGTTCTACTTCAACATCAGCGAATTCACTTATTTTTTCTGCAAGCTCGTTCACTTTAGAAGGATAGAGAGATGCTAAAACCAATATTGCACTTCTGTTATGCAGAATTAACCCACTCTTAAGTGCTATTTCGTTTACATTATACCATACATCCGAGACATCTTTTTCTTGAAAAAATTCGGCGAGGACTTTAGTAAGCTTGGCTTCAAAAGATCTTTGATCATTTTCTCTCGATTTTACTCTTACAAGATAGGTTTTTTCAGATGCTATTATGTGACTCCTACCAAACAAAGATTCCCACCCCCTCCTCACAATCTTTTATAAAGTCCGACAACGGTAGGTAATCTATGAAAGAGTTAGGAGACGAAGGTATTAGGTTTCGGGATGTTAGAGTGAAGGAAATGGTCTTTGAAGCTCGTGAAGGAACATCCGACAAACCCGTGGAAGTTGTCGTGCGATTTAAAGAGCCATTGCAACTAAGTCTCCTCGATCTTGAAAAATTGAAAACTTTGTAATCCTCGTTAGCTAACAACACCGTAAGTCCTCCGTGTTAGACTACTTCCAATTTTTTCTTCGTAATCTTTAGCATCAACGATCGGGATAAGTTGATAGGAGTCCCCTCCGAGACTCTTTACGAATTTAGCCAATTCTATCTCACTTTCAACTTCAAAAATCACGATTTGCTTAGGTTTATCAATGCTTATCGTAACGTAATTTCCCAATATTTTCGCCGGGCAGTCCTCAGATTTTATCGTTTTTTCTTTATCGAGAAATAACACAAACTTCATACCTCACCTCCTTAATCATAAACTCACATCCTCCCCGAACAATCTTTTATAAAGTCATGTTGCGGAGATAATCTCATGAAATGGGACGACATTCTTCTCGAAATAGCTTGGAAAAGACATGATGAAGCTATGACAGATAAACGAGAAGTAGAAACTAAAGCAAGCTTTATCCTTGCCGCTAATGGAGTTATACTCGGATTGATCGTCAATGGATCGCCAGTGCTATGGACACCCCTCGCCCTTCTTGCAGTAGTCTTCTTGGTTGCATCGATCTTGCTTTGTGCACTGTCTTTAAAAATTAGAGAATATCGCACTCTAAAACCGAAGAGAGTACTAAAATTCTTTGATGAGCAAGAGAACAGTTTGGTCTTCAAACGTGAACTGTTTAAGGAACTCGCAGATAACGAAGTATTCAACACTAAACAAGTGAATAAGTCCGCCGGATTGCTCCAGTATGGAATATATTCATTCGTCGTAACTGTCCTATTACTTGCTACTTCGTTCTTCATCCACATCCTCTCTTGAAAACATTTTTTTCACAGTCTGCGACATGCGTCCGATGTTCGTGGACTCCTCTTTTTTATCTCCCATAAACGACCCTCCACTTCAGAGACTCACATCCTCCCGAAAGATCGGCTCTTCATCCGGACTTTACCCTCCTTATCAATTTCTAAACCAACTTTAACCAGCTTCTTCACGATTTTAACCAGCCTACCACCCCCTATAACGCTACAGTTACAAATACTTCAGAAACTCTTCAACAGTCATATTTGCATCTCTGATTAGAGCTCTCAGTAACCCCTTCTTTAATTCTCTATGTAATGGGATAGAGAGAGTAACGGGCGAACCTTCTTTACGCATAATAACATGGCTTCCGACAATTCTATCGACTCGCCAACCTGCTTTAGTAAATGCCTTAACAGCTTTTTCACCAGAGATCACTGGGAGCTTAGTCATTTAAATCACGACTTCAACGACTTTTCCCTTCTCTTTAAGTTGTTTCAGTCTTTCTTCAGCCAAAGATTCAAGACAACCAATAATAGCTTCCTTAATATTCTCCAAAGCTTCTTCGATGGTTTCTCCTTGAGAATGACAACCGGGCAACGCTGGACAACTAACAATATACCCTCCTTCCTCAGCTTCTTGAATTATTACTTTGAATTTCATAATCTACCACCTACTCTTTCCTATTGTCAAAAATTTCATAAACTCACATCCTCCCGAAAGATCGGCTCTTCATTCGGGCTTAATTTGACAATCTTTTTTAAAGTCAATCAGCCTTCCGATCTGCATGGAAGTGAGGTCGATTGAAGTTCCCGTGTATATCAAATCTGCAAGAATCAAGAAGATCATTTGTGAAGCAGAGTTAATCATAGGGAAGTCAGGATTTAAGCGAGTTGTGGAGAGAGAATTTGAGGTAGACATACCTATCGAATGAACTTCTCTTTCATTTTTAAAGTCTAAATAGGAATCCCAAACCATGTCGGAGATAAATCCATTTAAAGAGAAATTTGAAGTCCTCGATGTGGACATAACCGAAATTAAGTTCAAAGTTAAGGCTAAGTTCTTCGGTGTCGAGAAAGAATTTGAGTTCGCAATGGATCCAAAAGAGATTTCCCGTGTAAACGACTTAGGTGTGCGTGTAGTCATAGAGCTTAAGGATCTATGATTTTTTTGTAACCCTGCTCATATACGACTTTACCCAATTTTTTAATCTCCCGTGCTGGGAGCACAACTGGAACTTCGAGCTTCTTTGCAAGTTTAAGCAATTCGTCCTCATCATTCGAATCAACAACTAAATACGTTTTGCTTGGAGTTTCATAGGCTATTACGAACATCTCTTCTGGAATAACTTCATTCGTAAATTCAATATCTCTTTTTTCAACCTCTAAGACAAATTTCAGCCTACCACCTCCTTACATTGAAACCCAAAGTCAATACTTCGATAACTATCCCTCAGCACCTATTTTCTTTATCTGCATGAGATGTAACCGAACAGCTTCTTTAACAAATTCTGAAACTGAGGAGTATCCCAATTTACGTGTTTCTACGACTTTTCTAATTTCGTTCGCTAATTCATTTGGTAATGATATATTCGTATAACCTTCTCTTTTGCTTGCCATAAACGACCCTCCACCTCACAAACTCACATCCTCCCGAAAAATCGGCTCTTCATTCGGGCTTAATTGCTCGGAATCTTCTTTCTTCAACTCAGATATTTTTTCAAGTTCTTCCAATTTTTTGACAATATATCTACCAAGAGGGGTTAATTCATAAGCTTTTGATCCGGTAGGGCTATCATAAATTATTACAGGCTCTATAAGTTTCATTTTTAATAATTCTTTGATACTTTGAGATAACGTTTTTTTATCAATTATTTTTTCCAGATCTTTCCATTTTTTTGGGCCATCGATTAATGCAACGAGGACTTTGAAGTTACCAGTTTTTGAAAGTTTCTTTAACAAGTCTAATAGTTCCATCTGGTAGCTTATCATCAACTTTAGTTGGTGAAGTATATAGATATAGTTTGCTGTTGGGTAATACCAACAATAGTAGGTTGTGCGTAAACTATAAATATATGTTGGCTAATTACCTACTATTGTAGGTGACTCACCAATGAAAGTGTGGAGTGAAGTGCCAAACAAGTGGAAACCACTTCTTAAAAAAGCAATGGATATAGAGGGGTGGGATACTCTTGCCGCATACATTAGAGAACTAATCAAAAAAGACCTGACTAATAAGGGTCTACTTGGAAACAATAAAACCATGGCTTCCGATTCTGGTTCGGTTGTTGGTGTGGGCGGTAAAAACAAAAAAGAAGCGGAGGCTGATGGATGATGATTGAATTCATTGGAGCAAAAATCGTGGAAGAAGACGGATACCAATATCTGGCAATCGATGGAGATCGATTCTGGGTGAGGACTCCTCAAAGAAGAATCAAATTCCAGAAAACTTTCGTTCTCAAAGATGATGTTGTTAAATTCGTTTCTACAAAGATTGAACCAGAATTGGCTGAAAGTATAGCTCGAGAACTTCTAAAAATGACCAATGCTGGTCGGGATGAGGTTATTGTAAAAAAATTCTACAAAAAAGCAGTAGTAAAGCTCTACACAGTTCAAGAAGATGGAAAATACTGGTTGTGAGGTCGATTTCAATGCCTAAGCTCGGCTTTGCTCCTGTTCAGACTCAAGGAATCTTCGACATCAGGGTAAAAGCGAACGAGGAGATTCTAAAAACCCTTGAAAAAGCGAAGCTCATCGAAAAAGACCCCGAAGACGGCGAATATTACCTTAGAAAGAGGGGGGCGTGGAGAAAGAGATTGGACAAAATCCTCATAGAGAACAACTGGAAAATCCAACCCGCCATTGAAGATAAGATAACATGGTATATCCGGAACGAGAAAGAGAGGCTCGAAAAATTCCTCAGAGAACTTGATGAATACATCGAGCAAATCAGGGACATTCTGGAGGAGGACATCGAGGTGGAAGTATGATTTCTATTTTCAAACAAAAGAAAATCACGAGCTCGAAGCAGAGATGTGCCACGTGCCGGGCTTTTGTCCCCGGCAACGACGAAGTCCTCGGCT
>CBEWZU010000103.1:0-4733 GCA_965561205.1 uncultured Archaeoglobaceae archaeon
CCCGCCGGGATTCGAACCCGGGTTAGAGGCTCCGAAGGCCTCTGGGATATCCGCTACCCTACGGGTCCCAAAGATATAGAGTTGGTTAAGATATTTATTTTTTGCTTGCTTAATTAAACCATGCACGCGTTTGTTGTGGCAGGGACGCACAGCGGTGTCGGAAAAACAACAGTTGCCATGTGTATAGCGGCGGCTTTGAAAAAGAGAGGATTGAAGGTGCAACCTTTTAAGGTTGGCCCAGACTTTATCGATCCCACTCATTACTCATTTTGTGAATGGGCTGTTAACTTGGATGCATTTATGATGGGAGAAGATGGCATAAAAAAATCGTTTTCAAAATGGATGAAAGAGAAGGATGTCGGCATAGTTGAGGGGGTTATGGGGCTATTCGACGGTTACAAGCTTTCAGATTTTACCTCAACAGCCCATGTAGCAAAAATATTGAACCTACCAGTTGTTCTGGTGATGGATGTTAGGGGAATGTCTCTATCAACTTTGGCTTTATTTGAGGGATACAAAAAATTTGATGTGGGTCTAAACGTTGTCGGTGCAATCTTCAACGGCGGAACCGCATTTCACGAAAAGTTGAAAAGGGTGTTTGAGAACAGAGGCTACAAAGTTTTTGGGATACTGCCTAAGATTGAAGATCTAAAGATCAAAAGCAGACATCTCGGCTTGCATTTGGGTATAGAATCAAAGAAGGATTGGAAGGTTTTTGCTGAAGTTGGTGAGCAATACATCAACATAGACGGTATTCTTGAAGTTTCTGAAATCAATCGTGAAATTTCAGAGGAATCTAAGCCAAAATTCGGCAAAGCAAAGAAAAAAGTAATTGGCATTCCATTTGATGAAGCTTTTGCCTTCTATTACAGAGATAATCTTGAAATTTTATCCAATTTTGGTGATTTAAAATTCTTTTCTCCGCTTAAAGGTGAGAAAGTTGACTGCGATGCGTATTACATTGGCGGAGGTTATCCAGAGCTTTACGATTTAAGTGGATTTGCAAAGTTTATAAGAAAAGAAGCTTTGGATGAAAAACCAATTTATGCAGAATGTGGAGGTATGATGCTCTTGGCGAGAAAAATTGAAATGGATGAAGGCACCAAAAAAATGGCAGGTGTGATAGATGTGGATGTAATCTTCACAAAAAAGTTGCAAGCTTTGGGATACGTTAACGGTGAGGTAATCTCAAAGAATCCCTTCTTTACCGGTAAATTTAAAGGACACGAATTCCATTACAGCTACGCCATGGCTGATGATGATGTAAAGTTTGCGTTTAAGGTGGATGGGAAAGGTATCAAAGACGGATACGATGGTGCATTAGCCTACAATACGTTAGCCGGATATTCCCACATACATTTTTATTCTGCACGCCTTTGTCTTAGATAATTAGAAGTATAACGTTGTGCAAAACCACGAAGAGATACACACCCGTCACAAGGAGAATTCCCAAATAAACAGAATTCGCTACGATATTCTCAACCACGCTTTTCTTCTCTCTATTAAGATGATAGAACAGGTAAATGAAGGGAACTACGGGAAGTAGGAGCTTATAAAAGATCATAAGTGCGGGAGAGATTTCGTATAGATACCTTATGATAGCATTAAGTTCCCTGTAAATCCCAAAACCGATCAGGGTTGTGATAAGATCAGCTACGTTTAGAGCTGTGAGGAGAATAAGTGCCGATACTACTTTTTTCTCGTTCAGAATTTCCTCCGATATCTTTACCATAAGTATCTCTAAACCTCACGGATGATAAATTTTTTTGTTATATATTGAATTATTGTTATCATTATCATGAACATTATCCCCATGAAATCAATAGTATTTGAGCATAAATCAAAAAATTTTTATATTGTTTTCATCACCAAAGAAGGGTGATTTGAATGCACATTTCAGATGGTGTGCTAAGCGTTGAATGGTGCGTAATCTGGTATATTGTTTCGGCGATTTTCATCGCATTGGGTATCCGTGAGATAAAGCAGAGAAAGGAGAGAGACCCGAAATACATGCCAACCCTCGCAATGATGGGTGCTGCGGTTTTCGTCATAGCAGTGTGGCATATACCAGTTCCCGTAACTGGATCTTGCTCGCACCCGATCGGCACACCGATGGCGGCGATAATCGTAGGCCCGTTCGCAACAGTCGTTATTAGCTTCATAGCTTTAATCTTCCACGCTTTCCTCGCACACGGAGGGATAACAACACTCGGAGCGAACACATTCTCCATGGGGATCGTCGGGACGCTGACAGGCTACGCAACATACAAAGCCACGCGAAAATTCCTGCCTCTATGGCTTTCCGCTGGCTTAGCTGGATTCGTCGGGGATCTGCTTACTTACGCCACCACAGCACTCGAACTTGCCCTTTCCCTAAATCCAGACTCCGTTTTACAGCACTGGGCGATCTACTCCACTGGCTTCGCTCCAACGCAGATACCGATTGCGATCGCAGAATTCGCTTTCACCGCTGGAATAATCCAATACGTTGCGGAAAAGAGACCGCATCTAATCGGATTAGGAGAGGTGATGGCGAGTGGATAAATTCACGATTTACGCACTGGGTTTGATGGTGATAATTACGGGGATACTCGTTGCCGCAACATACGTCGGTCAGGCTTTGAACAAGGTTGAGATGGAGGGGACAGATGCGATAGTCGAGGATACGGCGGTGTCAACATCGAACAAGGAGCCAGTGCAGATAGTTCCGTGTATACCAGAAGATTTAGAGCCGGTTGGATTTACTTTGGCAGGAATAGTGAGTGGTTTCATCTTCGGTTTTCTTTGGTATGACGCGTTTGAAAGGAGGGACTAAAATGTTGGAATGGCTTTCTGGAGATCCACTTAGCGGTATCGGAACAACGGTGGGATTCTTCATCTTCCTCATAATCGGAAGATACGTCAGGAAAAGAATGGTCGAAAAGGGCTGATTATGGAGGCCCATATCCACAGAATAAACGTGGACAGATTTTATATCGAGAGGGATAACTTTATCCACCGAATGGATGCGAGAGTCAAGACGATTTCCTTTCTTCTACTAATTTTTTCGATCGTCTCCCTGCACGATTTACACCTGTGCCTATTGGTTTTCCTAATCGCTTTAGTCATCCTCAAAAGGTTTGGGATTAACGTCAAAAAACTCGTCTATCCATCGATGATCGTCGCAACTGTCTTCGTCATAATTCTGTTCACATACGGCGGCGCAAAACCATTATGGCAATACGGCTTCCTCAAAATTACGGAGGAGAGCTTAAACTTCGCTTTCTTGATTCTGCTCAGAGTGTGGGCGTGTTTGGCGGTGTTCTACCTCTACATCTCAACAACGAGGGTGAGCGAAATCGTTGCGGCGTTATCTTGGCTAAAAGTTCCCGAGACGATTGTGGATCTTATGCTTTTAATGCTACGTTACGTTGGAACGCTATCTAAAGAAGCCGAAAGGATGTATTTCTCCGCAAAATCGAGGCACGCCTTCTCAAAAGACCTCCCATACTCAAAAAAATTGAGGAATTTCGGAATGCTCGCAGGAGCCCTACTCTTAAGATCAGTAGATCGTGCCGACAGGGTCTATCTCGGAATGCTCTCCAAGGGATTCAAATTCAAAATCCATCTGAGAAGTCTGACGAAAAGAGATTTAGCACAGATCGCCGTCCTTTCGTCTCTTTCTGCGTTATTAGTCATCATCGATAGGGTGGTATTATGCTTGCGATAGAAGCCGTGGGATTGTCATACACGTATCCAGACGGAACTGTTGCATTAAAGAACGTGAGCTTGAAAGTGAAAAGGGGGGAGACGGTCGTTCTGCTCGGGCCGAACGGAAGCGGGAAGACGACTTTGCTTTTAATCCTCAGCTGTTTACTTCAACCCCAAAGCGGGATTCTCAGGATAATGGGAAAAGATGTGAATAAAAAGAACATGAAGGAAGTCAGAAAGCGAGTCGGAATCGTTTTCCAGAATCCGGATGATCAAGTTATAGCTCCAACTGTTTACGATGACGTTGCTTTCGGATTAAGAAATCTCGGCTACGACGAGGAATTTATCGCGAAGAGGGTTGACGAAGTGCTGAAAATGCTCGGGCTCGAGGATCTGAGGAATAAGAATCCGGATAATTTGAGCGGAGGCCAGAAGAAGAGGGTTGCAATCGCCGGAATCCTCGCCATGGATCCCGAAATAATCATAATGGACGAGCCGACATCTGGTTTAGATGGAATCGGATTTGAAATGATATGCGAGATTATCGAAAAGTTGAAAAGAAAAACTCTGATAATTGCAACCCACGACATGGATTTTGCCGAAGTTGTCGGGGACAGATACATCTACATGAAAAGCGGTGAGATCGTGCACGAAAGCGAGAGGATAGACTACCAGCTATCGAAAAGATTGGGAATAAGGAGCTTTTTAAGGGGTGATCTGATCGTGATCCCCCACGATTCGAAAATCCCGAGAATCGATTACGATTTTCTTGCGGCTGTTGGCGAGAAAGCAAGGAACAGACTAAACGGTGCCGATATAACCTCTTTGGACGGGTCTATACTAAAAGCTTTGGAAGGAAACACGATCCTGCTCGTTTGCGATAGGGATTTGATAGATGCCGTGAAGAGTGGAGCTTCTAAATTCCCGATAGGTTTCGAAATTCTCGACGGGGGTTGAAGAATGCTTTTAGCATTTGCCGCTGTATCAATTGCGGTAATCCACTCATTAGCCCCGGATCACTACGTCCCGTTTGTCGCCATAGG
>CBEWZU010000104.1:0-4577 GCA_965561205.1 uncultured Archaeoglobaceae archaeon
ACGTCTCTTCTTCAAGATGAATTATTACGAACGTTATTGAAGACTTTTATGATTTTGTGTAAAAGGCCTATGTGATAACTTACTTGCCAAATTAATAAAAAGTGAAACAGGCTTTACTTATTTTTAGCTAAGCGACTTGTTGTAATGTGTTGGTTAATGATGGAACAGAGAAGTAACAATACTTCTAACGTTAACGCGGCCAGAAGCAGCCATAGACGTTTCAAGACTTTGTGACAACGTAATACTTTGGGTTCCACACTTGAAATGTCAAAATAATTTCTTTCCCAATTTATATGCATACATAAGCGTATTTATAGATTGATTATAGTCGAAAGTTGGGTCAATCTGCAACTTATGCTCTTTTTTGGGTTATTACTAGATTAGGAATATAGAATATTTTCACTTATATGCTTATAAATTATCGTCACGAAATAAAATTTAAAAGGAGAGGGGAATTAAGTTGCGCGGAAGTAGTAAAGTCTTTGCAGTCACCTTTTTGCTTTCCATAATTGTTCTTCCGGTATTTGCAATGGTGAGGTGGACTTGTATAACTAATGATGATTGTTCTGAAGGATGCCTTAGTCTTAAACCTGGAGTTGTATTCTATTTAGGGAAGGATACGGTGACGCAGGGAAATTGGACAAATGCTAAGGGTAGTCCTATTGGGGTGTACGGTTCATATGCGCATATACTTCCAAATGCTCCCGTCGGCGAGTATATAGAAGTTGTTCTGGGCAGTTTTTCAGCTCCAGCCGGACCCTATACGCCAGGCGATTTGCTGAATCCTCCATATAATTGGACAGTAAGTCAGGTTAGAGGGCTTCCATATCATATGGCTAATCCTCCATACTGGGATGAGTATGTTTCTAAGTATCCACTAATCAATTATTCATTGACTGGAACGTTCTACAATGGTATTCAATACCCAGCTTTTGAGTGGCTTTGGCATGAAAAATATGATGATTCATATAAAACCGATCCGTATGGGCAGGTTTGGAATACCACCGATCCAAGGGCCTGCTGGTTTAACACGACCACTGTGCGTAATGGAACGTGGATTGGAGGTCCGGGCACAAGATTAACATCATGGGATGATGGTTCTGAAAGGGGTTTTCCGTTAAATGGCTATTTGAATATAACCTTAGAGTTTCCAGCCGGATATTTCATACTTTCCATTTATGCTTATGATTATGAAAGGGAGATAAATGGAAAAGATTGGCGTCCTTCACAGACAGTTTATATAACTGATGCGGCTGGCAAAATTTTGGCTTCAGGTAAAATGAGCGGAACAGAATTTGATGAAGGAATATATCTGCATTTCTTAGTATGCGGACCTACCAAAATAATAGTTCATGTGGTTAAAGATGAAGCCTCTATAAATGTGACCGTCTCGGGAATTTTCGTGGACAAGGTGAAATTGGTTTGTGGCCTAACGATTGGCTTCTGGAAGACTAATGCTGCCAAGGATCTAGAGCTAATAAAAGGCCGTGCACAAGTAGACAAAGATGAATACCTAGCGCTTTTAAATTGCGTTAACGACACATATGGTGGTCTGATAAATGACTGGGAGGAGTGGGGTATAGGTAATCATTCTACGACGATTACGGATGATGATCTAGAATATGCACTGCATTGGCTTTCATATGGTGCATATCAACCAAAAGAGGGAAGTGGAACAGGAACCTGGACACGACCTAACGCGCGTGACCCAAAGGTTAAGGCACGTGCGCAACTACTCGCTTTGCTCCTAACAGCTTGCTATAAAGGTTCAAATTATAAGGATGCATGGGCAACTATGCCTGGATCGGATACTTGGCAGAAAATTTCTGACTGGATACTTCAAATAATATACGAATATAATAATAATTACCTGCTCGTCTATGAAATGGCCAGTTACCTAAACGAAAACTACGCTTTGCTACCAGTAGATCCCTAAAACTATCCATAATCTTTTTTATGAATAATTTCTTTCTATTTTTCAACGATTAGGTTATAACACCTTGTTATGATGCTAGCTATTTTGTCTAAGCTAAATTTTTCTTCTGCTAGTTCTCTGCTCTTTTCACCCATCATTCTAGCTTTTTCAGGATTTCTCGCTAATTCTTTTATGGCGTCCGCCAATTTTTCAGGATCCTTTGGCGGCACTAAAATCCCATTCACATTATGTTTTACAATTTCGGGTATACCCCCAACATTTGTTGCAACTATTGGCTTCCCAGCCGCCATAGCCTCTAAAATTGCAAGTGGACAGATTTCTGAGAGTGATGGGAATACAAAGATGTCTATTCTCTTTAGGAGTCGGTAAAGATTTCTATATTTTATCCTTCCAGTGAATATTATGCTATTTTTTATATCTAAAGCATTTGCGAGTTGTTTCAAATTGTTTATTTCTGGGCCTTTTCCCGTTAATATTAATATAGCGTTTGGAAATTCTCTTAGGACCTTTGGAAACGCTTTTATTAAGTATTTGTGGCCTTTTCTTGGTATTAATTCAGCGAAATATCCGATTAGTAGGCTTGGTTGAGATAAGTTTATTGGAAGAAAAGATAACTGTGTATCATCGTTATCACCGCTGAAAATTTTTAATTCAACCCCGTTGTAAATTGGTACCAATTTACTTGGGTGAGCCCCATATTTTATCAGTTTTAAAGCCGTTGATCTGGCGACGGGTATTGCTAGATCTGTAAACAAGTTAATTAGAAGTGCTTCAATCAGAAGCGCCAATTTTTCGTATGGTGTACCATGCAAAAACGAGTGTATGGTAACCACTATTCTAACTTTTTTTTCTTTAGAAAAGAATTTTAATGCTAAGAGCACGAAAATAAGGTGGCGAAATCCATTTGTGTGGATTATACTAGGTTTTTCTCGATCAATTATTTTTCCAAGTTTTTTCGCTTCTGTTATAAGAGGTTTAATTCTTATGTGATGTAATTCGCTCAGTTTATAATGTCTTATTTTCGCTTCTTTTATTTCTTCGAATAGGTTTTGCTCTTCTTGATTGTAGGAGGATACAAGTATTATGTTATTTCCAGCCTTTTTTAGGGCTATTGCCAAATTTGCGAAATAACGAGATAGACCAATACCACTTTTGGAGGCTATGAAGGTGACTTTAAATTTTTCTGCGTGATTGTGTCTACCGGACAATAATGTTACCTTACCTTTTATAATGTGATGTGATGATTTAGAAGTTTTAATAATTTCTGTCTATAACTAATTAAATACATATTAAGAAGTTTAACTCCTAATTCCATTTCCGCTGCTTTTTTATTTCATCAGTTATATAACTCTCATCTACTACCCCCTTAGCTTCGTAATAATTTCAGCTTTTTACAAATTCGCTTACTGATATATTATTGACGCCGTATAGTTATTGTGTTCTATTGATGTTGATTGAGATTGGTCAGCTTATTTGGTAGGTGTTTTTAGTGAAGATGATTGAAAAGCTGTGCATGAGTATGCTTCCTATACGGAAATTGTCCGTTTATGGGTTGGGTCTAAGTACAGAGGATAAAACTCAGAATTTTTTCAGCGAGAAATTGGCTGTCAAAATGAAAAGCTCTAGAAAAATTTCGCGTTTACAATAGTTTTAAAATCGGAAAAAGGACTTATTGGCAGTTGCAATGTCGCTATATCTGACCCGGCAATGGCAGGGCTATGTAGGCTATTACTATCTAAATCGCATTTTTAGGTCAGGTTATGCAACTGAAGAAGCAAGACTTTACTTAAGTTGGGATTTAAAGCCTGACTATAAATTTGGTGAAAGAATTGAAATTACTCAAAGCTGCTAAGTCCTATCTTCGCTAGGCTAAGGGTAGGCTTGAAGATTTTTTGGCGTTTGGCGTGGCTACCGGGTCATATGCGATGATTTTGCCCCTTGTTTTAGGAGTTGGTTTAGGGTTTGTATGCATATTTGTGTGAACTTTTACATACCCGCGCGGATGGCGTTCTTGGCGCGTATGCGAAGTCGTTGAAAACTGTGTCATAAAAATTGAAATCTTTCCCTGTACTTACTGGGTGAATAGAAAATATTTCTGATAAGTTTCCTTGTTATGGTCGATTGTTAGCTATGCTTGAGAAACAAAAAGGAGGGGGAGAAGCTGTAGCGGGTAAAGTTAAATTTACGGTTTGCGTTTCAATTAAAAATGGTTATAGTATTTTGTTGTTTATTTCTACGTCTTTTATGAGTTTACGCATTTCCATTAGATGTTTGTACCATTTTACTGTTATGGTTCTTGGGTCTACTGGATCTAGTGCTCCTTCGGATAATTTTTGCCAGATTTCTTTTGCTCCGTCGGCTATGCTGTGTTTTGTTTCGAAGCCTAGAACTTTCCTTATCTTGTCAAAGCTTACCTTGTAGCTCCTTTTGTCTGGATCTCCATACCATTCGTATCTGAATTCTTTGCCGCATGCTTCTGCTATGGTTTTTGCTAGGTTGAATATCTGGATGTTCTGGTTGTTGCTGCCTACGTTGAATATTTGGCCGTTGATGAGTTCGGGCTCTGAGTCCATAACTTTGATGAATGCCGTTGAGGTGTCTTTGACGTGGACGAACGGTCTCCATTGGGTTCCGTCTCGCA
>CBEWZU010000105.1:0-4227 GCA_965561205.1 uncultured Archaeoglobaceae archaeon
GCGAAAAAGGCTCTGTAAAAATCATCGATAAGGGTGAAATACTCGAAATTAAGAGAGCCAGAGAGATCATGAATAGTGATAAAATTGTAATTCAAATAGACCTTCATAAAGGGAACGGAAAAGCCTACGCGATCGGTTGCGACCTCACCCACGATTATGTTGAGCTAAATTCAAAATACACGACATGAAAGTGGCTGTCATCGGAGGAGGTTTGGCGGGACTTAACGCCGCAAGGATTCTGTCTGAATACTGCAAAGTGGATGTTTACGAGAAAAACGATGTCGGTGGTGTAGCCTCATCCTTCTGCAAAGATTACTGCATAGAGAAGTTCTATCATCACTTCTTTAAAGAAGACTCGTATCTGATCGAACTTTTAAAAGAACTCGGTTTAAAATCGAAAATAGTCTGGAGAGTTGTCAGGATCGGTCAAGCCTTCAAAGAAAGGATTTATCCTCTGAACACCCCAACGGAAATTTTAAGATTTCCCGCTCTTAGCTTTTTTGATAAGATACGTCTTGCCCTATTTACGCTGAAGGCTAAGAGAATGAACTTCAGAGATTACGATGAGATAGACGTGATAACGGGACTGAAATCAAGTGTAGGGGAAGAAGTTACTCAAAGATTCTTTATACCACTTCTCAAAGCAAAGTTCGGTGAGAACTACCCAAACGTCAGTTACGCATGGCTTCTTGCAAGGGTTTCGATAAGGAGCAATAGAAAACTGACCGGAGAGGAGCTTGGATATCTTCGAGGGGGACTTCATCAGTTTATAGAAAAACTTTCGGAGAATCTTGAGATCAAAAAAGAAAAAGCTGAGATAAAATACAACGGCAAGTGGGATGTCAATGGAAAAGAATACGACGCTCTGATCTACACGGCACCAATTCCCGAACTCGGTGAATTAAAACAAAAGCTTGGAATAAGGGATGTCAAATACCAGAGCAGTATATGCCTCCTATTGGGATTCGATGAGGGATTCACGGATCTCTACTGGATCAATTACGAAGACGAGCCTTTTGGGGCAACAATAGAGCACACGAATTTCATGCCCTTTGAGGATTACGGCGAGCACCTGATGTATGTGGCATCTTACACAACCCCAGAAAAGGTTTACGAGAAGAGCGATGAATTCATATTTAAGGAATGGGTGAATTCCCTTAAAAAGTATGGTTTCAAAGGAAAAATCAGGTGGTATAAAGTTTTCAGATCAAAATACGCCGGACCCGTATATGAGAAGGGGTATCGAAAGTTGATAACGCCCTACCGAATAAGAAGAGGCTTCTATCTCGCCGGGATGACATCTGAGGCGAATTACCCCGAAAGAAGTATGAACGGAAGCCTTATATCAGGAAAGATTGCAGCTGAGAAGCTCATTGAGGATTTTCTTTCTTAGCCAATTCCAATTCTAAATCGTATTCTGTTTTGACTCCCATTTCTTTTAAGATGTTGTGTGCCTCCTCGAAGCTTTTTGCATTTACAACAGCTTTTGCAGTTCTACTTCTTTCAAAAACGGGTTTAAGTCTTAGATAAAATATCAAAGAATTCAGTATTGAAATCTTTGTTTTTATCTCACCCCAAAAGTAGTAATCTCCGTAATATCCCCTCGCGGCTAGTATCGGTATCCTTGAAGCTTCACTTTCGACGTTTTTAACGAGTTCGAACAGCCCGTCATCGTTCATCACCATGGATACTCCCAATATCTCGTCACTGAGTTCTGAGAGATACCTTTCGAGCTGATCTCTGGTTAGTTCGCAGTCGCTACCAAAACCAACAACAGCTAATATCGAATTGAAGTCTTTTAAGACTGAGAGCATTATAGAATCTGCAAGGGGACTGATTAGGGTAGCCTCAAATCCTTTCGCGAGGGAGTCTCCACCGGCGTCGACACCCAATACTATATCGAAACCCTCATCTTCAACGAAATTCTTTAAATCATCTCTAAGTTTCACAACACCTTTCGAGATGTCGACGGCGACAATCTTTTCGTTCAAGAATTCCGCCACCTGAGACACTATCGGTTGGATTCCTCCAACTCTTTCATTTCCGTTTACAAATCCCAATGTGTCGTAGATCTTTTCGGAATTTATTTCATCTAAAGATCTGGGTCCCGGCTTCCTATCTCGCCGATACCTCTCCCAGACAACACCCCCTAAAACACATTCAACATCAAATTTTTCAAGAAATCTCCTGACGTATAGGGTGCTTACGATATCCCCTCCTCCACCTACCCCAATTAATAGGGCTTTTCTTGCTGTCATTGCGATATCGATGATCTGCACAAGATACAGTGGATATTGAGAAGAAATTTTTTACGATTTCATTATAATCATCATTCACTATAGAAAAGTATATATACTACCTGTTACCAAATAGTATTGTCTGACTTTGTCGGACAAATGGATACCGTTGTAGGATATTATGTTCCAAATAGTGGCGGCGGTGTGACTCTGGGGGACGCATGTCCTCCTTCATTAAAAGGTGATAAAAATGAAGAAAATATCCATAAGAGTTACAGATCAACAATATGAATTTATTGAATCACTTGTAGCTTCTGGAGATTACGCTAATATTAGCGAAGTTATTAGGGAAGCTCTCAGACTTTTTATGAAGGTTAAGAGGAAGGAAATTAAAGAAACAATGGGTGAAGAAGTTAAATGGATGGGTGAAAACGTATGAAGTCTTTTATTAGAGATGCTCAAGAATATTATAGGAGAGAACTCGAAAGTAGAAAGGACAACTTCGAAATAGAGGAATTCACCAAGCCAAATATAATCGTTGTTGGTTGCGGTGGTAGTGGAAACAACACAATAAATCGCCTGAAAAATTTAGGAGTAGATGGGGTCACAACGATTGCTGTAAACACCGACAGACAGCACTTAGAGATGGTAAAAGCAGATATAAAAGTTCTGATAGGGAGAAGCCTAACAAAAGGACTGGGAGCTGGTGGCGATCCAGATATCGGAAGAAAAGCGGCTGAACTCGCAAGGGGAAAACTTGAAGAACTCCTCTCCGGTGCTCACATGGTATTTATATGTGCCGGATTGGGAGGCGGCACCGGGACTGGATCGGTTCCCGTCATCGCCGAAATCGCAAAAAAACAGGGTGCAATAGTCATCGGAATGGTTCAAACACCATTCAGAGTTGAAAGAGCAAGAATTGGAAAAGCCATGGAGGGTCTCAAAGAACTTAAAGAGAAAGCGGACACCGTGATCGTTTTGGATAACAACAAGCTACTTGAATACGTCCCGAATTTGCCGATAGAGCAGGCTTTCAGCGTGATGGATCAGATAATTGCAGAGACGATAAAGGGCATCACGGATACAATAACAAAACCCTCCCTTATGAATATCGATTTCGCCGATGTTAGGGCAATTATGAATCACGGCGGCATCGCAGTCATGCTCGTAGGTGAAGCAAAGGCACAGAATAAAGCTGAGGAAGTTGTGAGGGACTGTTTATCCCACCCCTTACTCGAAGTAGATTACAGGGGAGCTACGGGTGCCCTCATCCACATATGTGGGGGACCCGATCTGACTATAAAGGAGGCTGAGGATATCGTAAACAACCTGACGTTCGAGATTTCGGATAACGCCATGGTGATATGGGGTGCAAGAATCACAAAAGAATTCGAAGGGATTGTGAGAGTTACGGCAATAATGACCGGTGTAAATCCGAAAAAGATAGGCGATATTGATGAAATCTATTTCAAATCATCAACGGAAAAACCAAGAGAGCAGATTATATTCCCTGAAAGGAGGGTTTCCCCAATGATTGCAAAGAACTACAACGGAATTGACGTTTTATGATAGTTGAACTGTCGGTTATTCCCATCGGGGTAGGTGAATCTTTAAGCAAATACATTGCAGAGATAATAAAATTCTTTGAAAAAAAGGGGATAAAACACCAAATTACCTCGATGGGAACGATATTTGAGATAGAGGACTACGTAAAACTCGGAAATATCCTTCAGGAAATCAACGAAATCCTGATAAAACTGGGTGTGGGAAGGGTTTACATGGTAATAAAGTCCGATTTTAGATTAAAAGAAAGCTCAATGGAGGGTAAAGTCAAATCTGTCATGGAAAAGCTTAAATAGTTAGTTTTTCTCATTTTCACAGATGATGAATTTGGCAGGATCTGAGCAATGGCGATGATGAAGGCTGTACTTTCTGAGTGACCACCTTCCCTGACTAAAGTCGGGAGCTTCCACCGTGAAGCCGTTGGGGA
>CBEWZU010000106.1:0-4054 GCA_965561205.1 uncultured Archaeoglobaceae archaeon
ATAAGGCTCGCGTATGATTTTGATCCTTTTCATGCTGTAAGTGTTTCTAAAATAGATCCTCTACCTCATCAAATAGAAGGAGTTTATGAAGTTGTTCTTAAGAAGCCAAAAATAAGATTCTTGCTTGCAGACGATCCTGGAGCAGGCAAAACTATCATGGCTGGCCTTATCTTTAAAGAGCTAAAGTTCAGGGGTTTGGTCGAAAGGTGCTTAATTGTTGTTCCTGGTCATTTGAAATATCAATGGCAGAGGGAAATGAAGGAGAAGTTCAAGGAGCATTTTGAAATAATAGATAGGAATGTAATGAATGCTGCGTGGGGCAAAAATATATGGGAAGAAAGGAATCAGTGCATAACCTCCATGGATTTTGCGAAGCAAAATGACGTACTGGATACTCTCAAGGAAGTTAGGTGGGATTTAGTGATAGTCGATGAAGCCCATAAGATGGCAGCATACAAATATGGTGCGGAAGTTAAGAAAACCCAGAGATATAAGCTTGGCGAAGTTCTATCAAAAACGACCACCTACTTCCTATTTCTCACAGCTACTCCTCATAAGGGGGATCCTTACAACTTTCTCTTATTACTGGATTTGCTAGAACCGCAAATGTTCACTCCTGAAACTCTAAGGGAGGCTACTAGAAAAAGAGAAAATCCCCTCTTATTGAGGAGGATGAAAGAAGACTTAAAAGATTTCAACAATAGACCACTGTTTCCTCCGCGCTATATCCACACGATAAGGTATACGTTATCACCACATGAGAAGAAGCTCTACGAAGCAGTCACACGTTATGTTTTTAACTATTATCAAAAAGCAGTTGAAAGAGAGAATAGAAACGTTCAGTTAGCATTACTTATTCTCCAAAGAAGACTTGCTTCAAGTGTAAGGGCAATAAGAAGATCTTTGGAGAGAAGAAAGAAGCGCCTCGAGGAAATGTATAGACAAGCGAGATTGTTTAGGGAAGAAGAGAGATTTCCAGAGTTAGAGGAATTAGAAGATCTTCCTGAAGAAGAGAGGTGGAAGTATGAAGAAAAGCTACTAAGGTTAACTTTAGCAGAAAATTTAGATGAACTAAAGGAGGAAATTGATCAGCTTTCTGAACTCATAAAAATTGCTAAAGAAGTTGAGAGGATAGAGGTTGAGACCAAACTTGTAGAATTGAAAAAAGTAATGGAGAAGCTTATGTTGCATAAAAAACCGAAGGTTAAGCTCCTAGTTTTTACAGAAGCTAAAGATACTTTGGACTACTTGGTGGAGAAGATAAAAAGCTGGGGGTATAGCGTTACCTTTATTCATGGTGGAATGAATCAGGATCAAAGAATTGATGCGGAGAGAGAATTCTGGCACGAGAAACAAGTGATGGTCGCAACAGAAGCAGCTGGGGAGGGAATAAATCTCCAGTGTTGTTGGCTGATGATAAACTACGATATTCCTTGGAATCCCAATAGATTGGAACAAAGAATGGGGAGAATACATAGGTATAAGCAAACCCACGAGGTTCATGTCTACAATCTGGTTGCTGTTGATACTAGGGAAGGGAAGGTACTAGAAAAAATCCTATTTAAATTGGAGATTATGAGAAAACAGATCGGAGATAAGGTTTTTGATGTTATTGGCGAGATTTATGAGGGAATAAGTCTAGATCGATTGATAAAGCAGGCCTTAGCTGGGGAAAAGACCTGGGAAGAAATCTATAAGGAGGTAGATGTTCCAGACGAGAGACTTATACGCAGGGCAAAACAAGCCTTAGCTGAAAGCTTAGCAGTGAAATTCATTGATATTGCTAGATTACAAAATGAGATGGAAAAAGCAAGGGAAAATAGATTAATACCTGAATACATTGAGAGCTTCTTTGTAAAAGCTTTTCAGATGTTTGGAGGGAAAATTGAGAAGAGAAAGGATGGATTTTACCGCGTTTACGTTCCTGCGCAGCTTAGAAGGATCTCTGTAAGCTTCAAGAATAGATTTGGAAAGGTGGATAGATATTACCCGAAAATATCATTCGATAAGGAAAAACTTTTCGAGGATCCTGAAGCGGAATTTGTAGCCCCAGGGCATCCTCTGTTAGAGGTTGTTGTTGAGAAATTTATCCAAGAGTTTAAAGATGTCTTAAGGAGTGGGGCGGTTTTCTACGATCCAGATGGTAAGCTAAATGGGGTGATATGGTTCATCATAGGCGAAATAAGGGATGGTATGCATTCTGTTGTAGGAAGAAGATTATTCGCAATCTATATGGACAAGGAAGGAAAGGCGAAGCAAGTGAATCCATCAATTTTATGGGATCTTAAGCCAGCTAAAGTTAAAGTTCCAGACGAAATTGTTCAGTTGGCAAGCAAGAAGGACGAAATTGTAAATTTTGCAATAGGATTACTCTCAGATTACAGGGATAAGCTTAAAAGGGAGAGAGAAAGGGAGCTTAGAATCAAAAGAGAATATTCAACGAAATCCATTGATTACTTATTAGAGGAGGAAAAGGTCAAGCTACTGAAATTACAAGTAAAGCAGGAAAAAGAGGGCAAGGATAAGTATAGACTTGCAATTCTAAGGGAGGAGGAAAGGATTAGAGAATTAGAGAGAAGGAAAAAGGAGATTTTGAAGGAGATAGAGCTGGAGAAGAGTTTAGCCTTAATTCCTCCAGAAGTAGTTGGAATCGCTGCGGTCTTACCTCTCAGAGAGATCGAGGACTATTTGAAAAGTGATGCAGAAATTGAGAGAATAGGTATGGAAGTTTCAATGAAGTATGAGAGAGCTCATGGTAGAGATCCCGAGGATGTATCTCAACAAAACCTCGGCTTCGACATTAGATCAAAATCAAAGGATGGTAAAGAAGTAAGGTATATCGAAGTTAAAGCCAGAGCTGGAGAAGGAAAAATAGTATTAACTCCAAATGAGTGGATAAATGCTCAAAGATTTGGCGACAGATATTGGTTATATGTCGTAACGAATGCAGCTACGAACCCTAGGCTATATTTAATACAAAATCCAGCTAATAATTTGAAACCAAAGGAAATCGTGGAAGTTGTTAGGTACTTGGTCGATGAAGATGAATGGAAGAAAGCTGCAACCAAGGCGATGTAAATGATTAAATCGTTTGAAACAGAAAAATCACTTGTCAGAAACCTAGCGCAGGTATTTGAGGAGAAAAAGCCTTCTAGATTGAAGAGGATTTTCGCTCATACAAATCTCACTACTAAGAAGTTCAAGGATATATGGATGAGCTGGTGGGAAACTGATGTCCCTCCTAGATTAGAAGTGGATTTTATCTTTGCATTTGAAGATATAAAGAAAGTAATTGACAATCTTTTGTTAGTAGCTGTGGAGGTTGAGTTCTTTCGAGATATAAGAAAGAGCTTCTATGATGGTTTACAACAAGTCTTGAGCTTTAGTCTTTTTGGATTTGATAGTCTCGTACTTTGGCACATTTTTCATGAAAGGATATCGGATGAAGATATCAAAAGTCGTGTAAATGCTATAAATGAGATTATTAATGGCTTTGACCTACCTATAGTTTATATGGCAACCAAAATTAACGAAAAATCTGAATTCAGATTTTTTGCTCCAATTGAAAGCTATGCTTATAGTAAACCGGATTATTTGATCTCCTATTTAATGAAGTTGTGCTCAGACAAGAGAAATCCCTTACTTTCAGTTGATAAAAAGCCTTTTGGGCCTTTCCATGAAGAGGTAAGGAAAAGAAGAAAAACCTTGAAGGTTATGCTTAAAATACCGGCATAGGTGAGAAAATGGATAAAAGGCTTATAGAAGTCTGTTTTCCAATAAAAGAAGTGAGTGCTGAATCAGTTAGAGAGAAAAATATTAGACATGGGCATATTTCTACCCTACACATCTGGTGGGCTCGAAGACCCTTAGCTGCATGTAGAGCAGCAATTTTTGCTTCTCTTGTGAAGGATCCTGGAGACGAAAAGAAAAGAAAGGAATTAATGAAGTTTATCGTCGAGCTATGCAAGTGGGAGAATTCCCTTAACAAGCAGATTATAGAAAGAGCTAGGAAGTTAATTAGGGAAAACTACCCAAATGCCCCGCCTAAATTGCT
>CBEWZU010000107.1:0-3945 GCA_965561205.1 uncultured Archaeoglobaceae archaeon
CTTCGCCCCGTCGGACGGAGCCTTCTTAGCGACTGAAGGTAAATTCAGGGAAAAATTAGGGTGTCAAAACGCTTTAAGAGCTTGCAGGTTAATCCTGCAAATGAGAACTAAAGCCTATTGCTTTGAATTCTCATTTTAAAACTCTCCAGACTCTAACAACTTCAGCCTTAGCTGGTTTACCTTTAACAAAGATTTCAATAGCTCTATGCTTTCCGGTTTGATGGATCAGTCTCGGCTTGCTAATTTTCCTGCCGACGCAACGGATCTTTTCTCCCTCAATCCTCTGGCTCGACATAACCCTTACTCCAGAGTTCCATGAGAATGTCGTTAACTAAGCTTAAGTCGAGTCTTAAAGCATCTGCGATCTCATCGGATCTAACCCTATCTTTGCCCTTAATGTAATCGACGATTTCTTTCTTAGCTTGTTCTTTGGGAATATCTCTCAGCTCGATTATTTCTAAGCCCTTTAACTCTTCGGCGTAGTGTCTGATGGCTTCTCTAATCGCTTCAGCTTTAGATATTTTGAGTTTCTCAGCTATGAATTTTAGCTCCTTCTCAACTTCGGTCAAATCGACGGGGTAAACGTAGCGTTGCATGTATAAAATTGTATAAGAAAGTATAAAAAAGTCTTCATCAAACGAATTACTCACAATAGCTTTAGTAACTTGTGGGCGAGTAACTTTTCAATTCTCTTTTCATCGAGGGAGATATGTCGAGCATAATTAAGGTAATAGGGGGTGTATATGCTTTTCTTTTTGTCTCGCCGAAAGTCGAGTAGTCCAAAATTCGTGGAACATTCGTAACATCTAAATTAAATAGTGAAACTTGTCTTTATAAGCTTTAAAGAAAGTATCAAAATCTCTGTTCACAATTCGGTTAAACACAACATAAACAAACTAAATAATTTAAAATTTATAAATGGACGCGATCACCAGCAAGCATTAATTTTTCGGAACTGAGATATCAATCATGAAGGTGTTAGTCGTTCACGATATCACAAACGACAGTTTGAGGAATAAGATAGAAAAGTGCTTTTATAGGCTATCTCACGAGTCAGGAGAGGAAAGACCTCGAAAAAGTTTTGTCAAGAAAGAGCTTGGAGGGAAACGACAGGATAGACATATTTCCGATTTGCGACAGAGATTTGAAGTTTCACTCCCATATAAAGCATAATGGGATTTTCTACGGAGAAAAGTGGGACTAATAAACAGAAAAGTTTATGTTCATTGTTGTTCAACCTTCTACAGATGATGATTGAATCCAATTCTGAGCTCTGCGATGATGAGGTAGCCCGCGACTGATGGATTATTGAAACCTTCCGTAGCCCAAGCTCGTTTTCGCCCCGATGCCGTGATTTTTCAGCACTTCGATTAGTAAGTTCTTCGCTTTCTTGAGCAGATCTTTGTCTCCATCTCTTAAAGCTAAGGCGAATTGGAATTCGATTCCTGCTGGGACTGTTAAGAAAAATATCGGATTCGGATCGTGCCAGTCCCCGGGAGCATTTTCTACACTCTTAAGCTCGTTTTCCCTTGCGGAATAATATGGCTGGTAGTGCGGATTCATTATGTCGAGTTCGAGAATCGGCTTATTATTTTTGGTAAGTTCTTTTAAGCATTCATAGGTAGGAAAAGCATCAAAGAAGATAACCAAGCCTTCAAAGCTTTGAGTTCCGAAGATTTTTCTTAAATCATTTAGATTAACCTTCTCGCTATTAAGTTTAAATTCTAAGTTATAATCTTTCACATCTTCGTCATTTTGGTTTTCGAGTAGTTTTTGAACTTCTCCAGCCAATTCAAGGAAATCATCTTTTTTAAGTTTCTCTTTGAGTTTACTGTAATTGCTTTCGACCATCTTGTAAATGCTATAGTGCTTAGCAACACCTTTCAAAGCTGAACCAGGAACGTAAGGAACGCCGTAATTTCTGTGCAGTCTTATACTAGTTTCATAAACGCTTTCGTCCCCTAAACCGATTATCAAGCGAGATTTTGTCTCTAACTTTAAATCCTTGAGGAATTTATCTGGATTAATTCTGTATTCTTGAAGTTTTGATTTCCAAAGTAATTCTTGAAGTTTATAGAATATCTTATATTCTGCTAATGCTTTGTCGGGTAATTGAATGTCATAACCGAATGCAGAATACCTTGGTTTTGGTTTTTGTTTGTCCTTCTTTTTTATATCATCCCAACCAAACGGAATAAGTTTTTGAATCTGCAATGATAAGTTTTCGTATTCTTTCTTTTTCCAAAATTCCTTTGCAATACTTCTAAGATCGTTTACGAGATAAAATTCAGCATTATTGTTATCAACTTTCAAATTCAGTCCCCTCCTCTAACATAGCATCTGCAAACCTTTTCATCCACTTCAACAATTCTATTGTTTCCTTTGTTGCATGCAAAACGTCAATGGAACTTGTTTCATCTTTTCTGAACCATTCAAGAGCATCTTTAGCGTTTTTAATTATACCGATTTCATCTTTCTTAAGCCAATCGTTTATAGCCGTATAGAGTAAGAGATAAGCTATTTTATCAGGTTTTAGAATCTCTAAAATCTGTTTTTTGAGGTAATCAACTTTGTCACCCTTTTGGTTTTTCTTTTTAAAGTCTTTTATCTTCTTTAAAAGCTCACTCGGTTCTACTCCAATTTTCGATATATAAAACGCCATAGCATTTCCTAAGCCGTTTACTAAGATCATCGTGGGCGATCGGCTTATATATGAGGACAACTTTTCTTCAAGTGACTTTTGGAATTCGCTATCAAAAATTTCTTTTTTCTCACTCTTCTTATCGGTTCTCAGAGCTTCGAATTCTTCTTGTGTTAGATTAATGCCGTCTTCTTTGTAGACCATTCTAAGTAGTCCGTTTAGTCTTTCAAGATTGCTTTTACTCCTAAGATTTACAACTTCTCTAAGTAGATTGTATGCGAAGTTAGATCTCTTTTGTTCCAAGCTCCACAGTATGTTCATCTTTACCACCCCAAACCTTAACTTTGACAAAACCTTTTCCTACGGTTTCGTTACCACCGATTTGTAGGTAACCTCCAATGCTTTTGAGTTCTTCAGCAATCCTCTCAACACAGTCATCTAAGGTACTGCAGTTAAACGCTTTCATTATCTTCTTTTCATTCTCTTTTCGCTCATTGTCATTTTTACCCCAGATTCTTGGTTTTCCAATCGTTATTAGTGAATACAACAATGTATCGCTTGGTAGGTATTCCTCATACCATAAAGCCCCTCTTTGAACTGTTCCCGTTCCCGCATCGATCCTAACTCTCGCAACGATTTCGGTTGTCGTCGTTACAAATGCTGTGAAAACTTCGTCGCTGACAATCACAAGCTTTTTGTCTATTCTATCCTCGATGTTTTCTGGTAAAATTCTTTTAAGTAATTCCACAATAGCATTTTTCACATTATTGTTAATTTCTTTCGCTTCAAACAGTAGGTCCTCAAGAATTACGTATCTCTTACCGTTTCTTTCAACAATAAGATCATTGCCGAAGACTATAACGTTTGTTTCGGATAACATCAGTTTTTCATGATTTCCTTTCTCCTCTTTGCTATTAGCCAAATTCTTTATAAATTCATGAACTTTCATTATATTTTCATTAATCTTTTTTATATTTTCATTTTCTTTCTTCTTGCTAATTTTGGTAATGTCACAGTAATGTTTATATTTGATTTAAGTGTATAATAGACAATGATCTGTCCACATTGTAAATCGATGGAAGTAGTTAAGATGGGGGGTATTATTTCACTAAAACGGGAGAAAAGAGACAGAGGTATAAATGCAAGGTATGTGGTAGGACGTTTGTTATAAATCCGATAAAGCCGAGGAATTACCCAGAAGGATTTAAGGAGATGGTAGTTAGAGCTGTTGTAAAGGAGGGGGTAGGAATTAGGCAAGCGAGCAGGATTTTCAAGCTTTCACCAAATACCGTAATAGCATGGGT
>CBEWZU010000108.1:0-3752 GCA_965561205.1 uncultured Archaeoglobaceae archaeon
CATCACAACAGTTAAAAGATTTTGAGGTAGAATTAAAACCTGAGGACTTAGAAGAAGGAAAGCTCAAGAAAGTTAGCTTTATTCATTGTCACTCTATCTTTACAGTTGAAAAGAATTTAATTTATCGGAAAATTGGAAAATTAAAAAGTGAAAAATTGAATGAGGTCAAAAGAATAATCAAAGACGTGTTCAATATTCAGACATGCTGAAAGGCGGAGGTTAAAGGGTTTAGAGTAACTGGAAAAGATTTTGTTGATAAATCTAAAGCGCTTTGTATTTTCTTTCAATTAGTTCACCTGAAACTTTCTCTCTTTCCTCTTCGAATTTCTTTAAATCTACGCCTTGCGGAGCAGTAACAATTTTCGTAGATATTGATAGACATTAGTGAATTTTAACACCATGTCTTTCCAACCAAAGGATTAAAGCCTCTTCTACTGCTTCACTTAATGCACCTTTCTTATTTCCCTTAACTTCTATAACTTTCATTCTGAACAACTTTCCAATATCTTCTCTTACTGTAACATTGAATCTCATCACATTCATAAATTCTATTACACAGAAAGGTTTATAAGCTTTTGTGTTTAAATGCTATTGTGGAATCGATAAAAGCTTACAGTATCCCAATAACAGCACCGAAAGACTTGATCAAAGAATACTTTGAATTGAGAAAAACAGTGTTAGGAGAAATACTCAAGCACGTTAAGTATTCCAAAAGCGGAAAAGCTCATTTAAAGTTCGATAAGAACAAAAGAAAAGAATTAAGAGATAAATTATTGAGAAACTGGAAATTTGCTAAGCATTACATAGATTCAGCCATTAATTCAGTTATAGGATTAGTTAAGGGTTGGATTCAATTATACAACAAGGGGAAAGCCAAGTCTAAACCAGAAATAACAAAGAAAACAGTTTACGTTAAAACTACGCTATTCTCAGTTAAAAATGGTAAAATTAAGATTACAATAGAACCAAGAAAGAGGTATCTCGAAGTAGATTTAACCAAATTCGATTATCTACCAAAAGATTACGATTCAATTGGTGGATTAATCCTGCAAGAAGGCAAACTGATTATAACTTTTAAGAAAAAAGTCAAGCCAATAAAACCGAAAGATTACGCTTCTTTCGATGTGAACTTAACTAATATAACTGGTCTGATAAATGGAAGAATAGTTAGATTCGATTTGAAAGAGTTATATCACGTTCACAGAGTTTACGAGGAAAAGAGAAAGAGAATTCAAAAGTTAAGTAAAACAAAGCCGAAAACTGCTAAAAGATTGATGGAGAAGTATTCAAAGAGAGAAAGAAATCGTGCAAGAGATATAATGCACAAAATAACTGCTACAATCGTTAGAGAACTTGTATCGATAAAGCATGGTGTAATTTTAGAAGACTTGAAGAACATTAAAGATAGAATCCTCAACGGTAGTAAAAACATCAATCGTAAACTTTCAAAGTGGAACTGCAGAACATTTCAATCAATGCTTGAGTATAAACTAAAATGGTTCGGTTTACCTGTTAAATACGTTAACCCTTCTAATTCATCCAAAACCTGTCCCGTCTGTTCTGGCAGATTATCTGCCTATCGGGACAGGTTGATGAAATGTAATTGCGGATTCATTCAAGATAGAGATGTTATAGCTTGCTTGAACCTTCGGATGTGGGGCATTGGGGTTGCCCCGAACGGAGACGAGCCTTTTGGTGATGTGTCCCAAAGCGGACGTATGTCTATCAAAGACTACGTCCGCTGAACCCCTTTCTCTTCCAGAATTCTTTCAAGATCTGCTTTTATCATCATTCTGATTGCTTCTCTTACAACTTCGCTTCTACTTTTGTATTTCCCGCTTTTAACCTTCTTTTCAAGGTATTCAAACAGTTCTGGAGTTAATTCTACGCTTATGTTCATATCTATTAGTCTACTAATAGAAAGTAAATAACTTTCTGTCATGCATAATTCACAAAACTGCAACAACCCCCATCTAAGACCCACCTCTCAGTTTCTGAAATAAACCTCTCTCGATTTTTATCGGAATTGCGAAAATAAATTCTTGGAGTTTACATATAAAATAACAAATGAAAAAGCCTAAAAAAGATGCGTAACAAAATAGGACTATGACAACAGTCACAGAGACTGTAAAGTTGTATTCAGATGATTATTACCTAACAGTCATTGGATCGATAAGACCTTTAGCCTGCACTCCAGAGCCGGTAAGAAGGATGAAAAGGCACTATTACTACGACATTGAAAAAGTATTATCATGGGATGAAGAAACGAAAGAAAAGCTGGTAGATGTGCTAACAGATATCGTTTCTACCCCTTCTATATATAACTTAGATGTTCAGGAGTGGCTTCAAGAAGTTGAGAAAAAGATTCAAGAATTCAGCGAATTTGATATTCTGCAACGTTTGAAAGGCTACCTTGAGCATATAGATCCTGTTCAAAGGAGAATGCTGGTTAGGATGGCTGTGAACAGAATAATAAGCCATATTGATACGATTCTGAGAGAGCTTGTTATACAAATGTCCTATGGGGATAGTCCAATTAAAGAGATTTTTGTTATCGGCTCATTACTCAGATTAATAAGGAATTTGTTGGAATTATACCTTCGAAGTGAAAATAGCCAATTCCTAACGATCTCAACAGCATTAATTCTTAGGTTTGCCTCTTATATTCAAGGTAAGATTGGCTTAAACGATGTTCAAAAGGATATTAGCTATTTTTCAGAATACCTAAAGTCCGAGCAAATTCCCGAAGAAGCCTTTAGATCTGTTTATGCTTTTAGTTCTTGACACAAATATTATTTTTGGATTACTAAACGATTCGGATAGATTACACTCAAAAGTCGTTGAACTATTCCGGAAGATAAAAGGAGACGTTGTCCTCTTGGACAGTATAATCGATGAAGTGTGTAGAATATTTCCTGAGAAAATCTATGACTCGATAGAGCCATTCATAGAGCTGTATAGATCTATAATCCTTTCATTTCCGAGCGAATCAGAAATTAGAAAAAAAGAAGAAGAAAAAATGAAAGAACTTGCGGAAAAGCATCCAAGAATGGTAAATTTCTATAAATATGTTGTTAAAATTGCGAGAGATTATCGTGCTAAAAATGGACTTACAGGCGCAATTTTTGGACTAATGGATTATTACACCATCATCAGCAATTGCACAAAACTTCTTGAAATATTTGAAGAAAAAGTAAAAAAGCTAAATCCTGAAATTAATGTTATCACATCTGAATTCAGATTCGACAATAAGGAGGATTTAGAGAAATTTCTTAGCGAATTGGACGTAATAAAAAGCAAAATCAATGAATTATGGCTTGGTGTCAAGAGAGGAAAAGATTTTGAGATTTTTATAGAATTTGTCGCAAAATATCGGAACTCTATACATAGAACTATTCTAATAACAGATGATGCTGATTTCGTGAAATTAGCTAAAAAATCTCTAAATATTTTGGAAAATTCGATTAATGTCCATAATCTTGAAGTGTCATCTCTTGAGGAATTTCTTCAGTCCTTTTAATGCTTCTTCTTACGGAAATAAATTCTTGGAGTTTACATGAAAACTGAAAATCCATCCTTGGGATTCTCTGGGAAGAACATGAAATCATGACATCATTTCATCAGTATTCATTATAAAATTGCTCTATCTTAATTTTGAGGTAATGTTATATAACAGCAGTTCAGAGTGGAGATTCCAGCGAAAGCAGGAAGGAAATCGGTTTTTAAAAATCGCCTGTGAGGTGGTGTTACTC
>CBEWZU010000109.1:0-3612 GCA_965561205.1 uncultured Archaeoglobaceae archaeon
CGTCAAGTCGGGATACGCGTTTGACACTTCGGGTAAAACCCCGATCGACTCCTTTGCCTTCAGAGTTTCCTCAACAACATCGTAGCCGTTTACTCTCGCCTTTCCGGAATCGGGCTTTATTATGCCAGTTAAAATTCTAACAGTAGTAGTTTTACCAGCTCCGTTCGGGCCTAAGAACCCGAAAATCTCCCCCTTTTTTACCCTAAACGATACACCTTTCAGAGCTTCAACATTGCCGAATCTTTTCTTAAGTCCTTCAGCTTCTATCTCAATCATTTTTCCACCAGAGGAATGACAATCTTTTTAACCCTCAGCTTCCAGAGCTTTTGTGGCGCCCCTTTCTGCTCGATATAGCCTGCGACCTCAACTATCCCAGCATTTTTTAGTTCTGACAGGTGGTAGTATAGGCCTGAAGACGTTATGGTTTCGTCTTTCTCGATTAGGCACCTCAGTATCTCCTTCGTGGTTTTTGCTCCATCCTTCAGGCAGTCTATGATTAGCCATCTCGTCGGGCAGTGTAAAGCCCTAACTATCCGCCTGAAATTTTCGAAGTTTTTACTACGCACAAAGTGCTCACCGCAGTCCATGCACATACTGCCACAATATTCAAGTCTTTGGCTTGAATATTGCAAGAATGTTTATAAATTTTGTGGTGAATGTTGCGGTTATCAGATTTATTCTCGGAACTCTCCTCATATAGTCTCTACATGCTTTGCCAAACTTCTCTACGTTTCTCCCTTCTTCCTCTATCATGGCGACATACAGTGGAACAATCAAGATTGTTCCAACAATCGGACTGATCCAGTGCTGGGAAATGACAATCAGCGCAAAAATTATCAGTATGTGGCCCAAAAATTCAGGGTGGCGAACAAAAGCATACGGGCCACTTTGAACAAGGGCTTGACCTCTCTTTCGTGATCCACTTGACCAAAGCAGAAAAACGATTCCGGTTGCCAATATTACTCCTGCACAGAGCAATTTCGCCAAATTAGCAGAAAGAAGAATGACAGATATTACCAGCGCACCATATAAGACGATATATGCCACGTGAACTCTCGGAATGTAGTTAAAAGAGATACTCTCAATGGTTTAGAACGTATTTCACCATAAAAGATGCAAGCAAGTCTCCAACAAATCCAGAAATAAAGGATATTATTGCCAGCAAAATTCCAATGTTAAGTGGGATTTTCACGTTTGCGTGTATGATTAATGCAAACCAAGTTATAAGCAAACATGCTAAATTTCCAAATCCACCATTTAACTTTTCAATTAAAACACCCATTGCAAAAAATGCGATTATTCCGTAAATTCCAAACCACTCCGGCTTAACAACACCATACCAAGGGCTTATAAGCAGGCAGAGTGATACTATAAGTAGAGAGGTAAAAACTCCTGAATAGGGCTTGTTCACAATTTTGTATGCTAATGATATCCAGAAAACAAAGATAAATCCGCCAAATATTGCCATACCTAACGCGGGAGCATTTATATTTAAGTTGCTCAAAATTGCTTTTATAGGATACGTGTTAATCAGACAACTAATACTTGCACATACAAACATCAAGCAAATCTCTTTTATGCTATACCTCACCATATACACCTCCGGCAAATTTCATGCTCCCTCATTTTTCTAACGAATCTTTCATGTTTCTCAAACACATTCTCAAAAGCATCTCCCAAGTATTCTTCAGACAGGAAACAACATGGTGTAAGCTTGCAGTCCCAAGTAACAAATGTGCAGTATTTTACTATTCTACATGGAATTTTATGCTTTTTTGGTAAAAATACCTTTACTCCGGCTTTTTTACCAGCTCTTTTAACTTTTCTAAATAATTCTTTCTCTTCCTTCTCAGATATGTATTCTGCAGTTTTATCAACTTTATATATATTGAATAATCTATGCAAAACAATCGCATCAACTCCAAGACTTGCCGCAACCTCAATAATCTCTGGAATTTCATCCAAATTTTCCGAGTAAATTGTTATGTCAAAATATGTCTTTATTTTTGTTTTACTTTCTTTTTTAGCCTCAATAAACCTCTGTATGTTTCTAAATCTTTTAGATGATGTCTTTTTTCTATATATTCCAAAAGCAATTTCATCTAATCCACTGTTTATCAATTTTTCAATTCTGTCTTTGTCTAATAGAGTCGCATTCGTTATTAAACTTGTTTTAATTCCCATTGATTTTGCAAATCTGATCATATCAAAGAGCTGGGGATGCAATAATGGCTCTCCCCAGCCATGAAATGCAATTTCTTTAAATTTATTTAGGGGTAATTTTTTGAAGTTCTCAAAAGACATGTATCCAATTTCTCTATCCAAATACCTTCGCATGCATATTTTGCAGTTCAGATTACAATCGTTAGTTAACTCGACTTGTAATATAATTGGTCTCATAAGAGATACAAATAAAAAATAAATAGAATCTACTTCACTTTTTTAGCTATTCTAAGTAAGGTATCTCTGAAATTAAAGCTTAACAATCCAGCAATTGTACATACTCCCAGTATCTGGCTAATGATTACTGCTTTTGCTGCTGTTAAGGCTCCTGTAGCTGTGACAGATATAGGTGCACACATCTTTAACACCAATTTCACTTATTGCAATAGTTATTTATACTTTTCGATTTGGTAGGTATCACAACAAATGACAAAAATGAATTTCGATAACATTATATGCGATTAGCAATAAATTCAGTATGAGGTGTTAAGGATGAATGTAAAATTATGTATGACTATATGCGTTATGACTTGTATTGCTTTGCTGGGCATCGTAACAGCAGAAAACGTAATCGATGAGGTCGTAGATACTGCAATGAAAGAACTTCCATTTGAAAAAGGCGATCACAACATCTTGATTATGACAAATATCGGTTATGCTCAGGGCTCAGAAATGTACCTTGACGACTTTTTATCTAAGGTGTCTGAGCTTGAGTTATCAGTGAGTAAAAACGTCATTTTTGTGCATAACTCCTACAACAAGCCACTCTGGTTTGCCTTCTTTGATAAATTAACTGGAAACTGTATTTATATCGAAGTCAAAGATGGAAAGATTGTAAAACAGGCAAAAGAAAATATTGCCGCTAGTAATCTCCTATCAAATCCAGAGGATTGGGACGCAAAGATGAAATCCAAGGTGTTTAGTGGTAACGAATTTTCTATAATGACAATAGCAAATGTGTGGGCTAAGGGAATGCCATGGGAGTTACAGAAGTCGGCTGAGTTCCACAATCATATATGTCCAGGTTTAACTTCTGGCTATCTAATTGCTCAATACCTGAAGAAAGAACTGCCACTTGAAAGTGGTAAAGAGTATCAGATTTTAGCCGTTCCACCCTGGTGTAAAGATGATGCTCTACAGATGATATTCGATTCAACGGTCGGTAAGAGAAAAATGGTTGTTAAAACTCTGAGCAAAGAACAAACTAATGCTTTGCCAGAGAATATGAAAAACATAGCTGGAATCTACATAAGATGGGATAGAAATAAAGGTGAAGGCCAAGGAATTATTCTCACATTTGATTGGAATAAGGCGTGTAAAGATGCTGGAATAAATCGCTCAGACTTCAAAGACTTCAAAAGCTACAAGTGGTGGTATGCGAGACTCAAA
>CBEWZU010000110.1:0-3385 GCA_965561205.1 uncultured Archaeoglobaceae archaeon
AAGTCGTAACAAGGTGGCCGTAGGGGAACCTGCGGCCGGATCACCTCCTAAGCAAGTTTAAGCGGCCAGCAAGGCCAACTGGAAGGGAAAAGGAGAACCAAAGCCAAGAATCAGCCAAGCCCACACCGGAAAGGTTATGTTGATTTTAGCAAGGGTTTTGCTTCAGGGAATATTTTTTCGTATATTTCAATTTCAAAGGGAGCAGCATTTTTCCTAATGTCGAAGGACTCTATGTCAGTTATAACGGACGCAATAAGCCCTGTTCGACCATGTAGAGTGTTGGGTATCCTCAAAATTCTATAAGGATCAATTGTTATCTGACTATCCACTATTATTCCTTCTTCCAAAAGTTCATGAACAATTCGCTCTCGTTTCTTCTTGAATTCTACTATCCTTTTTATAGGGGATAAACTGATTAAATCGCTATCAAAGTTCCAATAATATACATGAAAGCCTTGTCTTCCAGAAAATACAACAAGATCAGGAGTCAGACCATATCTTTTTTCAATAAATTCAATTAATCTTTTTGTGTTATCTTTAACAGTTGGGAAAGATTTCTTGGGCATATGTTTTATATCTATGTCGAAGTATAATGGAAACGAAAGCATTATATCGATTTCCTTTTTCGTTTTTGCTACATAAATTGGATTTAGCCATTTTACTGGCGTATAATAAGCATTTTTAGGGATATAGCGAATTATTGTTTTGTAGAGGTGAATAGGTGATTCTATGACATCCTTTATTCGGATAAATCGATATTTACCACCAAAAAGTTGAAATCTAAAATGTCTAAATTTTAAGTCAGAGATAACTATGTCTTCGGGTGTAAAATGATGTTTGTAGTATTCCTCAAATAATTTAATTTGTAACTGTTCCGACACATCTTACCTCCGTTATTGCTCACTAACTCTTTAATTTTTGATAACGCTTTTATAATTCTTGACGTCTTATAAAGTAATGGTGATGGGCTCTCCAGATGACATAAGGGGATCTAGAATGTGTGGTGGGAAGGAGCAGGGGTGCCGCGATGATGGCTCCCACCATTTTTGTCTAATATACAATTGCTCTAAAAATATCAGGATAGAAATCTAAAACTTCTTTTATTGGAAGTTTCGGTTCACCGTATTTTGTTTTAACATAAGTTAGGGGCGTAAAGCAATATTGTGTTGCGTAACGTGGTTTTCGTCCACGTCTCCGAACATTTTCTATAACTGGACGAACCTGAATAATTCGTGATACGTCAAAAAGCATAAGATCATTAAATGCTGAGGGAGAATAACTGAATTCGTGATCTTCTCCAGGACCATACGCCTTTCTATCAAGATCAGAGTAAACATTTACTTTAAGCTTTTTCTGCATCTCGGAAACAGCATTAGAAAGTCTTCCAAATCCCTTAAATTCCTCTTGTCCTTTATTAGTCAACATAAAAAGGCAAAGAAGCAGCAAGTCGTGTCCTTTCATTTTTTCTTTGGTTAATTGGCCGATAGTTTCCTTAAAAATTTCTTTATTTAAGAAGAAACTATGTGTCCTAGCACAATAATTTCTAACCACTTCAACTTTGCTTTTGTTTACGTATAACAAAATCGAAGTATTTGAGAGATAGGTTCGTGCAAGCCCAAAAATTAAAGTTGAATGATCATGAAGAAGAGGGCTCATTTTGTCTTCATATTCATCTTTTTCAAGAACATAATTCTCCATATAAGCTTCAACTACTGGAATATTTGGCCTCTCTATTACAGGCTCAATATGTATATCTTCCTCGTTCAAGAACTCGATTTTGTTGCATAAGTTCTCTTTAATTTTTAGAAAATACGTTTTACGTAAAAAAGGATCCTCAAGGACTCTGTAGAAAAGGTAGCGATAGTATGGAATGCCTATTTCTTTTAGTTCCCATGATCCTATCAAGCTCAAATTTTCTTCTTCAGGCAATTTCCGTATGATGGAATCATCAGATAACGCGAATTGCATAAATTTTGCAATAAGTTCTTCTTCGGATGCGCTCTGGTTTTCTTCTCCGAGCTCTTTCTTAAGTCGACTATATAATAGAACTTGATGTGTTATATTTTCAGAATGATGCGCAATGAGTCTGTAGTGATAATATCTTGTTGTAAGCAAAAATTCAAAAGCATCTCTTCCTTTAATATCAACAGCAAAAACTAATCTTTTAGAAATAGGGTTGTATACGCCTCGAATATTGTCCAGTATATCAAATAGATTAAATCTATGTCCAAGTCCAGCGAAATATGTATCTCTTAGTAAGTAATCAATTCTATCTGCTCCGAAATCTCCCTTTATTATGTCGTGAATAAAATATCGAACCACTTTGAATCCCGTAGGCACTGCTGAAATCGGTTTATATTTGTTATCAAGAATAGAAACAATTATGCTTCTAATTTCTTGGGGAATTACTTTAAGTTCTTCTCTAAATTTGGACATTTGCCTTTTTAACGATTTATTTTTTGATAACGCTTTTTCTATGGGTGGATACAATATTCTGTAGTTTTTCTTGAAAGGTTCTTTGGGGATTAGCAAGTAAATTGTTAGTTGGTCATGATCAAAATCTATTGAAAGTGATTTAGCCGCATTTTCGAAAGCATGTGAAAAGGGGCCATGTCCAAGATCATGCAATAACGCAGCCAATCTCATTCCTTGTATAACCTTATCTGAAAAAAATCTTAAAATATCAAGATTAGCCCATTTCCTTTGTTCTACATAATTTTTGACAAATTTTTTGAACATGGTCCAAGTTACATGCAAGGTTCCTATTGAATGCTCAAAGCGAGTATGAGTTGCACTAGGGTAAATTTTTGAAGCAAATCCCAACTGCTGGATTCTTTTTAATCTTTTAAATGGTTCGGTTTGTATAACGTTTTTCTCTATACGCGTTAGTCCAACTTGTCCGTAAAGTGGATCTAAAATATAATCTGTGAAGTTCTTTTCATATCCCATAATGCGGGTAAGCGTATACTGGTGGCCTACTTTCATCAATCCTATCTAGACCCCAACTTCCGAAATTAACTAGCACAGATATCCAGATATGCGATATCATTAATATAAATGTAAAAATGACTCAGCGCCAAGCTTGGTCTCAACCACATAACATCCACCATTCTGCAACAGCAAATCAGGAACCAAATCAGGCGTAACCTTCACGCCACGCTTTTTCAACTCTTCAATAAGCAACTGCCTAACAGTATACTCAGTAGGTCTAAACGACACCTAGCACACCAAATACAAAATAGCCAAAAAACAAAATAAACCTAACACTAAAACAGCCTAACGCTTCCTCTTCGAAACCTTCAATAGAATAGTCGCCACAGAAGTTAAAGTCAACAAGACCAGCATATAACTAATGTTGGGCAGTTCAGCCGCGTGTATAGCCTCA
>CBEWZU010000111.1:0-3330 GCA_965561205.1 uncultured Archaeoglobaceae archaeon
CGGTTGGATTTTTACACGCAAGACATTCAGCCCACGTTACTCTCCCCTTTATCGGGCATTTCACCCATTTCCACATCGCGGTTCTCACCCCCGGGATTATGCGTTTTAAGATGAGCCTTCAAATCACGCTCTGAGCCGAAAACACATGGGCAATATGGACATTTAAATTCGCCCGATTCGGACTTGTTTTCGTCAGAAAAAATCACCAATTCAACCAAATCGTTTTTTGAAGTTTCTTCTTGAATTTCTTCCATTTTAATTCGATTTAATTCCTCAAAAATTATCTCCACCGAATCGCGTGTATATATCAACTCAACCACTTCGTCGGGAGAAAGCTTTCGCCCATCAGTTGTATGTATATCAACTCCGGTGGCGATAATTTTTCTTTTTATTCTTTCCTTTGTTTCCGGTTTTTCCAGCTCAGAAAGAACTAATTTTAATTTGGTTGGATTGGTGATTTTTTCTGTGTAAACGGAGAATTTTTTGAGGCGTTTATCAATTTCATCTTGTGTGGCTTCAATCAAGCCTAATTGTTCAAGAGGCTCAATATATCTCCTTTTCAGAGTTGTTTGTGGAATCCAATGGCCGAAACATTGCCGGGCTTCTTCTTGAAGTTCTCGGTATCCCCTCCAACACTCTTTTTGACTTTGTAATAAATGCTGGTAAAATCGGATTATATCCGGCTCTAAATCTCTGATAAATTCGATTAAGTTCATATCTTTTATTAACAGAGCAAGTTCGTAAATCCAAATTGGAATTAAAACATACTCCTTGTCGAGAATCTTGATTTTGGGCAGAGTTTTTTGATACCAAAAAGCAATTGATAAAATGAAATTCTTGAAGAAAAACCATTTACGCATCGAAACACCAGATTCTATCGGGAAGTTTTCTCTCAAAACGAAAAACCAAGGCGCCCAGAACCTGACTTTTTCAAGCCTGCGGATTGCCTCTTGAACCATGTATGTATATTTAATCTCTTCCTCGCATTGCCAAGGAATATCAAGGCTTTCATCCCCCATGATTACCTTGCGATATTTTTTATATCCTAATGAAGGCGTGATTAAAACAGCCCTCGATTGTTGCTCCGGGTTTTTCTCTGGCACAGTTGTTAAGCCCACATAAGATGGCCATCCTCTAACAACTTGAACAAAAGATGTAAGCTGCTCGCCTTTTCTTCGCCTTTCTGTGTATTCATAAGCTGTTTCCCATACATCATGACTTAAAATCGGCTTGATTTCGTTCAGAAAATCTTTGCTTTCACTTTCTTCCAAAATAACGAGGACTTTATCGCATAAATCAAGCAGTTTTTTGTTTTCGCTTATAGGAACCGATTCCTTCATGTGCCATACGGCTTTCTTGCTTAAACCGCCCCGACAAATTACTTCTTCTGGCGGCTGAAGATTAGTTGCGGCAATAACAGCCCAAGATTTCCCAGTTGATGTAAGGCCACTTAATCTGATATTCAACGGTTCGAATTTCAGCCTTCTGTCTTTATTTGCAAGTTTTCTTGAAAGCTCTGAGAAGAAAACATCCAAGGAAGTAAAGAAGTCCGTTTTAAGTCCTTGCTCTTTCAACGCCTCAACAATCACCAAAATCGAATCTGGCCGAGTCAGAAGTTCCAAGGCTTCCTTCCGGTATTTTTTGCCGAGCTTAACATGCCAAAAAACACATTCATCGCAACAGAATTGACTGAAAATCCTATCGTTACAGCCGTAATTATATCCGCCTTTCACAGCCGATTTTACAACAGCTCTGATTTCGGCCTCATCCAAGGGCGGCTTGTTCTTTGCATTCCATTTTATGAGTTTTTCAAGCGCTCTTTCCTCTTTCCAGCCCCGGAAATTAATGAAATAACAAGCAAGTCGAATCGCTGTTTCATTTCTCATTCCTTCGGGGACGCCTTTCAAAAGCTCCTCAATGCATACCGGATGCGCACCAGAATATTTTCTGTCAGCTTCACGCTCAAATAGGAAAGATTTTTCAGCTGGAATTAAATCAAGGTATTTTTCAACCGCCTTCATGAATTTATCGGTTAAATCCTCGATTATTGTCGGCGTGTTGTCATTCAACCTTTTATATCCGAAGCTTGGAGCCATAACGGCGATTGTTCCTCTGCCTAAAAGCTCAACGCCGGCCAGAACGCGATAACTTTTGACAGTTTGAATTGGTTTTCTGCTTAAATAAATGCGATGTTCTCCGCCGTTAACAGTTGTTTCAAGTTGAGTTATAGGCAGCTCGCCGATAATTCGCTTGCCTACTTCGATATTTTTTGGCTCAAGACCCTTAACATCAAAATCAACAACGCCGACATATAAGCCATCCTTGGTTTTCACGCCGTTTATAATCGCGAAACCGTTCGCTTTCTCCCAGTTAAGATTTTCGAACTCCTCAACCGTCTGAGGCTCGGTTTGCCATTTCTTCCATTCGTCAACCAAAAAGATTTTCTCATATCTCTGCTTTTTCTCGTCAAAATAAATGTAAGCAGGAATTACGGGTATTCCTTGCTCAAAATAACGCCGCGCAGCTTCACGTAAAGCTTTTATGTCAAAATTCTCCCTACTCATTCATGGGGCACCTCGTTGGGTTATGCCGTTTTGTGCGAAAGCATGAGCGGTTCTCACCCCCGAGGCCCGGCGGGGTGTCCCCGCCTTAAACGGCTTCTTCCTCAAGCTCGACTGCAACGATAACCTTGTAATGCTTGCCTTCCGGCTGGAACTTCTTGAATGCGACTGGCTTGCCTATTCGCTGCTTGCAGAACTCATGAAGTTGGCGAATCCACACAGTTTCCTTTTTGGCGCGGATTACGTAATTCTCGGTTTCAACTTCGAGGTATTCCTCGCCCGGCCTATGAAATCTCGTTTTCTTTTTGTAAACGCCCGAGCGGACAGCCATAGGCTTGATGATATACCAAGTTTCGTCCTCGATGTTGAGGAATGCTTTAAGCTCGGTTCTGCGCGGAGCTTGTTCTTCAGCCAATTTTTCGAGCTTCGCAACAGTTTCGGAATCAGTAACCGCGTATTCAACCATTCCGCGAATCACCGAGGAAAATAGAGCGAGGAACTGTTTATATAAGGATTTTTGCGATTTTTTGACAGCAATTTTTGACGTCAAAATTTGACGTCAAAAATTGCCGGCGAAATTTGACGGCGAAATTTGACGGCGAAAAACTGACGTCAAATTTTGACGTTACTGTTTAACGTTATTGAATCGAGGTAACTGACCGAGTTTTCATTTTTCATCATTTCACGAAATTTTCAGATCTGATGAGATTTCCCAATTCCGAGTCGTTCCATGATGGTTTTCTTTGAAATGAGCCATTTTAACTCCTTT
>CBEWZU010000112.1:0-3292 GCA_965561205.1 uncultured Archaeoglobaceae archaeon
CTATATGCGCCTCAAAAAGCTGAGATATCATCCAATGATTCATGGAATAAACCAGAGAGCCTATAAAAGCCGCTAGATGTCGCCGAGAGTAAATATAGGCAAATATGTAGGAAGAAAAGCATGAAAGAAGAAAGGAGAAAAACATAAAAGCTTTTACAGTTGCTTGCGGACTAATGAAGATCAAATGGAATAGAAAGAGGAAGAAGTCAAGAGTGTTAATTATCTCAACAAATCCAAAGCTGCAAGGCCTCCACATATAGAGCCATCTTTTATCCCTTCCATAAATATAAGCCCTCGAAACCCATCCAAGAGCATCACCGCCGCCAGGCCATCCGCTAGAAAAAATGAAATTTCTAAATACGATTATCGATAAAATGAAAAAAACTGTAAAGATCATCATAAAATGGACATTTTGCTTATTTTTCGCTGTAAAATAAAGTCTTAGCCGATTCCAAAGTCTGTTAAACTGCTTTATTAGATTTTCCTTCAAGTTGTCTTTCAATTTAAAACCTCACGGTACACATTCAATGTCTTACGCGCCGTTTTTTCCCACCCAAAGTTTTTGGCAACATACCGTCTGTTTCTTTCACCTATTTTCCTAGCCATTCTCGGATTTTCAATGAAAAATTTCAATGCTGAGGCTAGTTCTGATGGGTCTCCATCTACAAGTTTTCCATTAATTCCATTTTTCACTATTTCCGGAATTCCACCAACCTTTAACGCAACAATGGGTTTTCCAGTCGCCATAGCTTCCAACAAGGTTAATCCAAAACCCTCTAGGAGAGAAGGCATTACAAATACTTGAGACAAACCATAAATTTTTCTTAAAGTGTCAAAGCTGACTTCGTCAATTAAAGTTATATTATTTTTTATCTTCAGTTTTTGAGCCATTCTCCATAAACGATTTTTATTTCCCTTCCCAACTATGAGCAATCTGCACTTTCTTTTTGTCTTTCTGCTGAGAATTGAGAAAGCTTCGAGCAGTAGATTAATTCCTTTTCTTGGCTCTATTCTTCCAACATACAGGATAACATGTTCATCTTTAAGGTTATAGAGATTTTTGAGAGTTGTAATGTCATTAGGGCTGGTTACAAAGTCTCTCCAGTAAACTCCATTGTATACTACGCTTATTTTAGCTGAAGGTATGCTGTATGAGGAGATTAGAGATTTCTTGACAAAATTGCTTACAGCAATTATCCTATTCGCCCTTTCTATGACTATTTTGTCGAAATCTAGAGTCTTCTTTTCTATCCACGATATAATGCCTGTTTCTGTGTTAGGGTTAATGATGGATTGAGAAAGTGGCATTCTAACTTTTTCAAAGGTTGTTTTAGCAAGATGATGAACGGTTATCACTCTTGGAACTTTAACAGAATTTTTTGTTAGGCTCAAGTCGCTTGTTACATTCGAATGCAAAATGTCAGGCCGTATTTCCCCTTCAATTTTCCTATAGATTTTTCTTGCTCTCAGCCAAAACGATACGGTTCTTAAAAGGGGCTTATTTAGGACTTGAACCCCATGGACATGCACACCATCATCGGTTATTTGCCGGTTTCTTGAGTTAGGGTAGGGAATTATAGCGTGAACTTCATGACCCAAACTTGCAAGTTCTTTGCATAGGCAGCTTGCATAAACTCCTGCTCCTCCCACAGTGTAGGGAGAATATTGTGATGATATGAAACATATTTTGAGCGAATCAGCGCACATTTTTTCACCTGGCCTTTGTGGCTATCCATATTAGAAGTTCCTGTAAGTCCGTCGGAATAAGTCTAGAAAAAAGTGCGAATATTCGAAAAGCCATTTTATTTTTGGTTATTTTAAATGGAGGAAAAGCAATGGACTTAATTTTTCGATTTATTTTAAATCCATAGCATTCTAGTAGATTGCTAAGTTTTGTAGGGTCATATACTTGAAAGTGTGATTTGATATAATGCCAGTCGTGAAATCGTCTGATAGGTAGTAATTTCTGTATTTTGGAGAATAAACTTTCGCTGTTTGGGGTTGATATAAGTAGTTTGGAGTTTACCTTTGAAATTCTTGCTATTTCGCTGATTAATCTTTTTGGATTATTAACATGTTCGATAACTTCGGTGCATATTACCATGTCTGCTGTGTTGTCTTTGACTGGTAAATGACATGCATCACATAAAACTCTCTGCCTTTTTCCGCCCTTTTTCAGAGCTTTTTTACTTATGTCGAATCCAACATATCTTACATTTACATTTTCTAGAAAGTTGGCTACTGCGCAATCGTTGCATCCTATATCAAGAAGAATGCTTTCATTACGCAACGATATATTTTTCCCTACAACTTTAAGTCGATGAAGTCTCCATACGTCTTCCATTCCCTCCGGAGGGTAATCTAGAAGGGTTTCTCTATTTTTCATTACAATCATTGAACGATAATTTTGATATAAATTAAAAATTGCTTTAAATTCCGATTCTGAATAAAATACATTCATTCTTGAGATTTTCGGAAGAGAAGTTTTAGAGTTTGATGAGTATAAATTTTGAGCAACCCGCAGTCTTAGGATTTCTGTTAAGAGAAATTAAAAGAATATGAAATCGCATTATTTTCCGTTTCTATTTTGAAAACCAGCCTTCTCTTTTCATTGTTTCCATTGAGGCTCTATTGCTTGGCCCATCTCCTCTCGCTACGAAGACACCAACGTTCTCTCCGACAGCCTCGGCTATTTCCGCAACATCTCTATGCGTAAATCCTGGGCAGAGCAAGACCGAGTGAATGCCTTCGTCCCTGACAAGTTTTCTACAAACTTCAACCGCTTCCCTCTGGTTTTTAACAACAACTACAAACAGTTTATACATGCCAGTATCAATCACGCACCTATGCCTCTCAGCGTCCGCGTCAGGAGCATGAGCAAGAAAAACAACCTTAAACGCCACATCCCATCACTTCAGAACCAATTACTCCAATACCCCTATTTTAAATTTGTTCAATGAACAGATTACCATCAAGACTGCTAGGACACAAAACATCGAGAACACTATAATCTACATAAATGTTGAACAAACTCCATTTCAAAAGCCTAACGATGAGTTCCACGTAAGAGTGGCGAAAAGCCCAGAGGAGATAAAAGCGCTACTGGAAGTCGGCTTCGAATATGTCTGCGAAAAGGATGGACTACTATTCTTCAGAAAGCGTAAATAAAATAAGAGAACATCAAATCAAAATCATACTGAATCCGGAAAAATCAGCCGGGGTAGCCTATTCTCAGTGCTTTCTGGCGATATCCCCCGCAAATCCCCATTTTTGGGAAACATTGGCATCTGCT
>CBEWZU010000113.1:0-3287 GCA_965561205.1 uncultured Archaeoglobaceae archaeon
TAAAATAATGTTGGAAGCCTTCGCCTATGAGAGGCGATGGTTGTGCGTCTCAAAATATATTATTTTTTCCTTAGCGTTTCTGCGCCAGCAAGCCACAAAAAAGTGTGTGGATGAGAAAGGTTTAAAATTTTTAATCGTTTAAAAAATATTAACCTTTCTCATCGCGCAAAAGAAAAGGAAAATTAAGAGGTTAAAGTTTTAATTTCGCTTATTCCTTTGAAAACTCTTTGTTTTAGATCCGCGATTAATGCTGGATTAAAGTAATTTCTCATGAATATTGAACTGCTTACTCTTCCATGCAGAAAGTCAATCTCTGAAGGGCGCAAGTATTTAGTCATGAAGGTTGCATGAGCCTCTCTTATATCGCTGAATCTTGACTTGAATCCTTGACTTTTCACTCTTTTTATTAGGAGCGTTGGAGAAACATGTTTAGCTGACTTAATCCTCTCTATTAAGTCTTTTGGAATAAAGCTTACAAAAGCCTTCTTGGTTCTCCGAATGAACAACTCTTTAAATCTGAAATGTTCAAGGCATAAGTTTTCCTCATTATAATATTCCCGGAGTCTTTGTTGCTTTGCTAAATTGATTATTAAATTCCAAGAAATAGTTGCTTCTTTAAGTCTTAATCCGGTTATTGCTATAAAATCCATAAAGTCTTCAAGGTCAGGATTAGCTCTTTTAACTTCCTTAATCCATTCAAAGACTTCATTAGGATCAGCAACCCTTGTTAGCCTTTCAATGAGAAGATCATCACTACTTTTAGAACTCCACTTCAAACCATAATCCCTAACCGCCTTCTTGAAATCCTCATAAACTCCAAGATACTTAGCAAGACAACTTAACGCCTTCATGACATGTGTTCGCTTATCATCACTAAGCTCAAGCAACCTACTATAATTGTTCTCTAACAGACAATCAGCAAACTTCCTTGCATAACGCAAACGATCATTCCTTGTTTTAGCATTCGAATAAGCATTCATTAAATACCTCTCAAAATCACTCCAATCAACAGAATCTAAGGTTGGGTTCTGCCTTGGTAAGGCGGTAGTCCCGGGTTCAAATCCCGCTCCAGATAGGCGGAAGTCGCGGGTTCGAATCCCGCCCGAGGCTCCATCTGTTTTTTCTGTTTGGTTCGAGAGTATTTCATTGTTTATGTCTTGTAGTCTTTGGATGTAAAGTTTTAGTGCGTTTTCGCATATTTTTGAGATGTTTAAGCCTAGTTCTTTGGCTTTTTGGTATACTTCTTTGTCTATTCTTATGGTTGTCATCTTTTTCATTTGTATATCACTGATGTCTTTTTATATAGTTTGACTTTTGCTAAGTTTCTCTTTTTCATATATGAATGGACTTGCTATAAAACAGATTATTGAAATGATGATGAGTGGAAATGCGTAGTCTTTGTAGGGATATTCAGTTTTTGTTATAAGTCCAAATGGAGTGTTATAATATGTTGTTTCATGGTAGGTTGAAGCGTATATTCCTGCAATTAAAAGGAAAAATCCAATTAAGGCAACCATTGTTGTCAGAGGATATGACGGAGATTTAGACTCAGACATCTGGAACCTTCCATCTTTCTTTTTTAATTCGCTTCAGAATTTTGATTAGGTCTGGGTCGGTTTGTTTTCCTTGCATTTCATCTATTTCTGGGATTTTAAAAACGAATTTGACATGTTCGCAATCTGTTTTGTCGCATAATGGACAGTAGAGAACTTTTTGTTTTTCTCTAACCTCAATATCTGTATGCTCATTTAGTTTTAAGTCAAAAATCGTGATGAATCTTAAGTTTGTATTAATATGTTTAAATCTGAAACTTGTATGTTCAAGTAGATATTGGCGAATTATCCATTTCCCCAATCCTGAATATGTTTTCGTATAACCTACAAGTTCAAGCTTTGCTTTTATGTCTGGTCTTTCTAAAAGCTCGTTTAGATAGTATTCCCATTCTCTTGGAAGGTTCACATCTATATATGGTTTGACTTTTTCTTTTTGAGGCAATGCTATCAGTAGATAATACGTATTTTCTACTTAATATCTTTTTGTGGAAAAATCTTATAGAAGCTACGTAACTTTTACGTAGAAATGTCGAAAAATTTTAAATTATAATTACGTAGAAATTACGTAACTGATGCGTATGAACCAAACATTTATAACTCGGGTAATAGCGGACTACCGAATCACCATCCCCAAAAAAGTCCGAGAACAACTCGGGATACAGCAAGGAGACTTTGTAGAAGTCAAAATTCTCCGAAAAATAACCAATTCAGAGAAGGGGGATTCTGAGGATTGAAAGAGGTTGTTTATGATTTTGAGGAGTTCAAAGCTAAAGTAGATAGCACTAAACCGATCCATCATTCCTGTTATAAGAGACCGCATGATAGTCATGGTTTTGTCCAGGAATTAACTTTCAATGTGTTTGGAATTTCCAGGGATGGGCACATTATAGTTTTTGAGCATAAAGAGTTCCTGGATGCGTTGGGGATTCCTCAAGAGTTCTGTAAGACTCATAACGCCTACAAAGACCTGAACATCTACGCTAAGCATGTTTATGATCAGCTTGTTGAGAAGTTTGCGAAACCTTTGGGTTCTACTGAAGGGAGATGGGAACTATGAAGGTTGAGCTTCTTGAGGTTCCTCAGGAAGAAATTGCTAAGGAACTGAAGGCGCTTAAGCAGGCGTTGAAGCAGAATGTGAAGCTTAAGAAAGAGCAGATTTATCGTGATATGCTTAGGGTTTATGGTCATCTCCAGCATGGCGGAAAAATCATTGACATTTATGATGCTTTCAAGAAGGCTGGAGTCAATGCTGATGGAGATCCTCGCCTTGCAATTTGTAGAGCAGACGGAAAAACTTGTTATTGCCTCAAAAAGCCTGATGGAGCAGCAATATTTTCGATTCAAAGATTTAATAGCAAATGGGATCATCCGCGCAAAACTCATGGAGATGTCTATCTTCCAGAGGGAACCTTCAAATGGCAACTTGAATCAGAATATAAATGGGATATAAAAAGACCGTTTATTCAGACGGTTGTTCCAATAATTAAGGCGAGTATTCTCACTCTTGTGAAGCATAAACTCAGCAACTATCACCTTATATGGGAAGTCAGAAAGTGGGAGCCTGTTCCGCCTAAGGATCCAATTCTGGTTAAGCGTTTGACTCCTAACCTTTTCGGAGTAATCGCAACTTGGGATCTAACACCGCTTGAAAGAGCAATAATCAAAGGGAGGATCCAGCCATGAGTATGTTTTGTAAAGCTAAGACTCCTGAGTTTTTCAAGGATTTGATTCATG
>CBEWZU010000114.1:0-3215 GCA_965561205.1 uncultured Archaeoglobaceae archaeon
CAGCGGCCTCGTAAGCCGCAGGTCGCGGGTTCAAATCCCGCCCGGGGCTCCATCATCATAGTTTAAATCCTTTCTGTCAGGCAATTAATTTAGGGTTCACGCTTACGGGGTGTTAGATTGAATAGGTTAGACATTCATGGTATTGAGAGAAAGCTGGAATTGGCTTTAAGAAATATTAAAGAGTCATGTAGGATTTCAGCTAGGAATAAGGAGCTTATTCTGAAATTTCTTGATTACTGTAAGGCTGAGGGCTTGTCTGATATGCGAGTTGAACATTATGCTCGTATTCTTAAGAAGATAGGCGAGGTTTTTCCGAAATCTTTCGATAAGGCTACTAAAGAGGACATTATAGAGCTTGTTAGGAAAATTGAGGCTAGGAAATTGTCAGAGTGGACAAGGCATGATTACCGAACTACGCTTAAAAAGTTCTTTAAATGGTTAAGGGGAAGCGATAGCTACCCGGAAGAAGTGAAATGGCTTAAAGTCAAGACCCCTAAAAGCAACAATATTATTCCAACCGAGATTTTATCAGAGCAAGATATTAAAAAGCTGATTCGTGTAGCCGATAACCCAAGAGATAAAGCATTTGTATCGGTTCTTTTTGAGTCAGGATATCGAATTGGAGAACTTCTCAATCTAAGGCTGAAAAATGTTCAGTTTGAAGATAGCTATATAAGGCTTATTGTTGAAGGAAAAACAGGCCGTAGAATGATTCCTCTCATTTTTTCCTCTCCAATACTGGTTGAATGGATTAATAATCATCCGTTAAGGCATAACCCTGAAAGCCCGCTTTGGCCTAAAAAGACCAAGATTAATGAGCCTATGAACTATGCGTTAGCTAGGAAACTTTTGCAGACCCTTGCTAGAAAGGCTAAAATTAAGAAGAGGGTTAATCCGCATAGCTTTCGCCATGCCAGAGCTACAATATTGAGCAAACGGCTTTCGGAAGCTATTTTAAACGAAATTTTCGGATGGGTTCAAGGAAGCAGAATGCCAGCAGTTTACATACACTTAAGCGGAAGAGACACGATTCAGCCATTGCTTGAAGTTTACGGATTAAAGGAGCCAAAAGAGGAAGAACTTGAGCTTTCGCCCCGAAAATGCTGGAAATGTGGAGCCTATAATGAACCTACTGCAGAAATTTGCATAAGCTGTCAAGCTGTCTTAGATGTTAGAAAAGCGTTAGAAATGGAAAAGGAAAGAAGAAAGGAAATTGAGGAATTAAAGGTTCAACTTAGAGACTTAAGTTCTCGCCTTAAAATATTAGAGGAAAGGCTACCCGAATTTGCAAATTGGCTCGATTTCGCTGAAAAATTTGAACAAAAACACCCACAATGGGTCAGTGAGACCTAGTAGGATTCAGTGCTAAAGACTTCAACTCTATACGTCCTTTACGAGGATTAAAAAGTAGGATTTAAACCTTAGAATGGAAGAAGCGGGAAAAATGGAAAATGTTATTAATCTTACAAACCATATGAAGATACATACTTTATTCCACTGAGTGGAGTAATGTTTTCGTGTGTAACAAGTGTCTCAAAGTAAAGTCGGATACTCAACAAGAAGAACTATACTTTAGAGATAATCGTTTTAGAGAATATTCAATTAAATGTAGTAATCTCCTCATGAAATTTCAAAATCATTTAAAAATCTATGAATCACGTAAGCACAAAAAAGGCGACTATGTTTGTTGGTATGTCGGTTTTAGTGATATACCAAATGAAAAAATTTGTTTCATTCTTCGTTTTGAAATCCGAAACAAAGATATTTACATATATTTTCAGTCTTCCGGAAATGTGCCTAAAGAAGCCTTGCAACATGGAGAAAAAGCAGACCCCCATACAGGATGGCTACTCGTCAAGTATCACAAATATAAAGAACACCAGCTTATAGCGATGATAAACGGATATTTAAGAAACGTAAAAAGGAATTGGTTAGACGTTGAAAAACACTGTCAAAAAAGGCGACCATGCGAAAATATTAAGCGAAAAATCATTGATTAAAAACATTGAAGGAACTCTTTCTGGTCGAAAGTTTTATGTTTCACGGTCTAGGTTTTTCCTCAGCCACTTTTTAAAGCATTTGGGAAAATGAATGCAGTTATCCTCATCTATCGAAAAAGTTCTTTCCCAAGGCCAAATGAATCGGCGACAAAATTCTGTGTCCATTTTACTTCTTGCGATTTATTAAAATTCGATAGAGTATCTGGCAAGTCTTCCACAGAGGGATATCTGTTTATCACCTCAGCAAGCCTTTTCAACTTGTTATAGGGAATCCTTGATGGAAATGCCAACAAGCAGTTCAATGTTTTTATAGTAGTGTCTAATTCTCTAATTTTAAACATTCTATCTCTTAAGTAATCCCTGAGCAAATAAAGGGATTTAAGCAAAAACGCCATTCCTTTTTCATTTTTATTCTCAAAATAATAAATCGCTAAACTTGAAAATGCACGAATACTTAACGATGTCCCTTTAATGCTCCAGTTATATCCCATTCCTATAATAAAATGTAAACACCACAATCCACAAATAGAAAGTAGAGAAGTTATTGACACTACTATTAAAATCGAAGAGAATATCTCTGGAGTAGCATTCAAAAACCCTGGTATAATTAATGCAAGGGTACTAATGAGAGGAATGTAAACCCACTTTATCGCAAATGTGAAAAGACTATGCAGAAATAACCAAGTTTTTATCATCTTATCTTCCTCGAAATGTGAAAAGATACCTCTCCATGCGGGGGATAAGAATTGGACACCGAGATAAGAAAAAAGCGATATGAAAGAAAATAATAAGGAAAACGATATCGAAGTTGCTATAACTGATGAGTCCCCAGTATATGCTCCTATAAAGGAGCAACAAATTATATACCATACAATAACATGTAGCACGAGTATTATAGAAATCACAAGTTTAGTTAAAGCCCTCATTTATCTACTCTAAATTAAGTGGAATATGCTATGAAAAGATTTTTGTCTTCAGATAGTTTTTGAGGTTTCTATTGACTTTTATTAAACGAAAAATTTTCGATGAAAAATATGTTTTTCAAAAACAAACTACGTAGTTTGTCCTATTTCGTTTAACTCAAATTAACCGAAAACCTTTTTATTCTTTGTTCAAAAATAAAATTTAACGTGAAAGGGATTTGAACTTTCGGAAAAATGCCCGCCCGGGGCTCCATAACGCAGTCAATAGTTAGGTTTTCAAATCATCAAGCAA
>CBEWZU010000115.1:0-3197 GCA_965561205.1 uncultured Archaeoglobaceae archaeon
GTATCATTATTTTGTAAAGTATGAACACACATAAATAAACCATAGCCCCGGCCGGGTTCTACATCTTTAAGGTTTATAACCCACAAGTTGTTGTTTAATTTTAATGAGTGTTTTGAAGTTCCATTCGGCTGAGGGTTTGCTTGATGGGCAGATGAAACTCGCAAGGAAAGAAATGTCGGAACGTAGTTACATAATTCTTGACAACTTTAGGAAAAGATTGCTTTCGGAGGGTATATCAAAGCTTAGGATTGTGAGATATATCGGCTTACTTAGGAAAATCTATTCTATGGTTCCGAGAGAGCTTGATGAATGGGACGTTGATTACATTGTCGAAGTTCTTGCCACTTTGGAGGAGACTAATTACAAAAGCTCAACCAAAAACGAGTTTAAAAAAGCTATGAAGAGGTTTATTAGATTCTATTACGGTTCCAAATCGGATCTTCTCGATTATGTTAAACAGGGTAGAAAAAAGGACACCAAGATCCCTGAGGTTCTCCGTGAGGAGGATATTTTGAAGCTTATTGAAATTGCCGAGAACACGAGAGATAAGGCGATGATTGCAGTTTGTTATGAGGCTGGATTGAGAGTTGGGGAGCTTGCGGGATTGAAAATTAGAGATATTGAGTTCTTTTCGAATTCTAACGGGGAGATGAGAGCTAAAATTAGGGTTAATGGCAAGACTGGAGAGCGTGTTATTCCGATCGTTATAAGCGTTTCCTACCTTGTTAGATGGTTGGAAGAACATCCATTCAGAGACGATCCCGATGCTTACGTTTTCTGTTCTCTGTCGAGGATAAATTATGGAGGAATGATTTCGTATCAAAAGCTCTATGAGAAGTTTGTTAGGCTTGGTAGAAAAGCTGGTTTAAAGATCCGTTTACATCCCCATGTTCTGAGACATTCAAGGGCTACTGTATTGGCTAATCATCTTACGGAGGCTCAGATGTGCGAATTTTTCGGGTGGGTTCAGGGTTCCAGTATGCCGAGGATATACGTGCATTTGTCGGGGAGGGATGTCGAGAAGTCCATACTGAAGCTTTATGGATTGGAGAGTGCGGAAGATCGGGAGGAGATCGAAGCCAAACCGAAGAGATGTCCGAGATGCGGTTATCTAAACGCTCCTACAGATTTTTATTGCGGAAGATGTGCATTGATATTGGACGAATCAAAACGTTTAGAGCTTGAAATGGATGAGATGAGGCTTGTGAGAGACCTTCTTGATAAAATTGATCCTGAGACTATGGGTAGGATCAGGGAAATGCTCGATTTTGTTGAGAAGTTAAAGTCTAATCCTGATCTGGTTGGTTTACTGTTGCAACTCAAGTGATTGTTTTTTGGCATTTTAAATATTTTGATTTGTGATATGGGGTTGATGAATTTCAAGGACAGGGTTTCGTATACTTTTTTCACAATGGCGACAGGGAGGAAAAATAGGGTAAGGGTGCATGTTTGTATAGAGAAAAGATTCGTGGAATTGGCTAAGCAAGAAAATCTATGTCTTAGTGATGTAATCAATTGGTTATTAGAGAAGTATTTTGAGGAATTGAATCTATTTGACTCTCGTGAAGAAATCCAAAAGCTCGTGGCGGGTAAGTATAGGGTTGTATCTTTTTAATATGTTTGATATCTTGATTTTTTCTTTTTTCTTGGTGCGGGGCTGGGATTTCGGTGTGGTTCCCTTTTTGGTATGTTACATACTATTAAGCCCTTACAGCCCACATGGGGTGGGCATGATTCACGGTTTTTAAAATGGATTGATCTACATTCTATTTTGGTGTTGTGAGATGTTTGGAAGAGTGAAGAATGCAATACAGATGTTGTGGATTTGGATAAAGGGACTGTTCAGCGTGAAGAAAGAGAACCATATCGAGAGATTTGCAACGATGAAACTGTTTGAGCACATAGAAGCCAAGAAGGCGGTAAGACTCGCAACACTAACAGTATTTGCATTTGCTTTCGTGGTTTGCGTGGGATACGTTGGCGTTGCGGCGGCGGAGACAAATGGAACTGTATCGGTGAACTGGACGAGCATTGGCGATCTGATCAGCGGCGTAGCAAGTATCTTCCCATCGTTCATTGATCTCGTTTCGGGTGCTGTGCCGGTCATCATCTTTATGGGTGTCATCGGATTCGTGTTGGGCTTCATGGATGAGATACTGGGAATGATCAGGAGGATAGGTGGAAGATGACAGTGAGAGCTTTAATTCCTCTTTTTTTATTTGTGGTTTTAGTAGGATCGGCATTGGCAGTAACGATAACTTTCTCTGATTTGAATCTACAAAAGAACACGAAAATCTTGATCTACGATTACAGCGGTAATTTGGTGGGAGAATACAACACGACAGACACGATAGAGCTTAACGGCAGTAGTTATATCTTTGTTTTGAAGCCCTCAGAGGCTTCATGGTTTACGGATCCTTGGCAGACTATTGAGTTCCTCAAAGCATCGGCACCTATCATGTTGAGCTACGCATTGTGGTTTTTCCTGATTATCGGTATTCTGGTGGTATTTTTGGGTGTAGTTACGAGGATTAGGTGAGGTGATGGATATGGGGTTAAAACGCAAGAAGATGAACTTCAAGAGTAAGCAGGATTACATGAAATGGCTTAGATACGGGCATGCTACAGGCGTTTTTGAGAAAACTCCGGGTCACGTTAAGGTGTATATCAGAGGAAGACCACACAAAGTCAAGCATGTATACAAGAAAAGGAGGAGTCGGAAATGAAAGGAAAAGTGGCGATTCTCGGTTTAATTCTCATTTTTTTGATTCTGAATGTCCTTGACTTGGTTTTAACTGTAATGGCTATAGAAAACAGTAAAGGAACTGAGGCAAATCCTTTCATGGCAGGTCTGATTGAGAGCGGCATATCACAATACACGGTAGTTAAAATCTCAGTAGGTGTTATAATAGCTTTGCTGCTGTTCGTGCTCTACAAAGAGCACTTGAGAGCAGCGAGAATCACAGCTGCTTTTCTTGTGATTGCATACATTTTCATTGTGAGTAACAACGTAATAACAAACGCAAGTGCTTTGGTGATAGGGAACAATGTCGTTTCGGTAGGAGCAGGATACAAATATATTACGGCAGATGACAGGGCACAGTTTGTTTATGCTCAGAGTTATGACGATAACGGTGTTACAAAATATAGAATCAGACTTGTCAGTTTAGACACAGATGGAACGTATTCAGACACGA
>CBEWZU010000116.1:0-3044 GCA_965561205.1 uncultured Archaeoglobaceae archaeon
CATAAATTTTAGGAAATTTCTCGAAGAAAAAATATCCGATTTCAGTTCTGAAGAGACTGAGGAAGTTTTCAAAAAGTTTGCAAAAAAAGAAATGAAATTTATCGCAAGAACAAGTGGCACATGTGGCATTGTTCGAGCACGGAACTTTTAGAACGATCACCCCGCTCTCCGGGACAACGCTAACTGAATTCAGTTCGCAGTCGAATTCAGCGTAGATAACATCGGCGATCTCTTTTAGCGTCTCAAGAGAAGTGATGTTTAACTGAATTGCGATGTGATCAGGGTTGTATCTGATAACGGCGTTGCTGTTAGCCATAACCTTATGAAAATCTCTCATTGCTTCCACCTCGGACAAGAAGCGTTAAGTGAAACTGTTTTCTTCCAGTAAACGCACCAGCCGAGGACTTCGTCGTTGCCGGGGACAAAAGCCCGGCACGTGGCACATCTCTGTTGTTCATTTTGCTTTCTTTGCTTAAAAATAGAAATCATACTTCCACCTCGAAGTCCTCTTCAAGAATATCTTTGATTTGCTCGATGAATTGATCGAGTTCCCTGAGGAATTTTTCGAGTCTTCGTTGTTCTCTCTCTTCTTTGTTGAGGAATTCCCATGTTATAAATCGGTCTTCGATGGTCGGCCAGTAGTCCTAATCGTGCTCTTCGAGAATCTTTTGAAGTCTCTTTCTCCATGCCCCCTTCTTTCGTAAGTAGTAGTGCCCGTCTTTAGGGTCTCTTTCAATTAGCTTCGCTTGTTCCAATGTCTTTAGTATTTCATCGTTGCCCTTCACTCGTATGCTGGAAATCCCTTGAGTCAGGACAGGTGCAAAAAATCGATATTTAGCCATTGCTATCACCTTCTTTTTTATTTTCACCCACACTAACAACCGAACCAGAATCGAAGTCAGAGGCGTCGTAGCCAACTTCTTCGAGTCTTCTACGAATGGCGTCTTTTACGAACTCTGCAATCGATGAGTAGTCCCCACGTCTTTGTATTACTCGTTTGATCTCTTGTATCATTTGTTTTGGCAGACTAATGTTTCCGTAGTTTTTCTCATTTACCGTTTCTATACGGTATCATTACCGTCGTGATGTTATAAAAATTTACGGTAGAGATACCGTAGAAAGCTATATTTGGCATAAGTGCGGTATATATAATGTATGCCTGCTAAGGGGTATAAAAGTGTCAGTTTGCCAGAGGATATGTTAGACAGTATAGAGAAACTGATCAAAAATAATAAGGAGTTAGGATACTCCTCAGTTTCAGAATTTGTTAAAGAAGCTGTTAGGTTGCATCTTATGTAGATAAAGAAAATAGGTGCTAAGGGATAAAGTGCCCCAAAAGATTAAATCGGGGACGCCTGTGAAATGTGAGAAGTTGATGATAAGCTACCAAATGGAACTATTAGACTTGTTAAAGAAACTTTCAAAAACTGGTAACTTCAAAGTCCTCGTTGCATTAATCGATGGCCCAAAAAAATGGAAAGATCTGGAAAAAATAATTGATAAAAAAACGTTATCTCAAAGTATCAAAGAATTATTAAAAATGAAACTTATAGAGCCTGTAATAATTTATGATAGCCCTACCGGATCAAAAGCTTATGAATTAACCCCTCTTGGTAGATATATTGTCAAAAAATTGGAAGAACTTGAAAAAATATCTGAGTTGAAGAAAGAAGATCCCGAGCAATTAAGCCTGGATGAAGAGCCGATCTTTCGGGAGGATGTGAGTTTGTAATTTGGGAGGTGTTTTGATTGCCTTCGAAGAAAAAGCTGGTTGTAGGCTTGTTTGTGTTAGTTTGGATAATTTTAATTGCACAACATATCTATGTGCATAGCGGCGATTTTACATCAAGTGAAACTGAGAAAAAACAGAAAACAAGTGTAGAATTGCCAATCCCCGCTGGAACATATGTAGTTTTATGGTCTAACGCAGCTAAAAGATTCACTATTAAAGATGATGGCACATACATTTATGAATACTTAAATAAGGATGGAAAAACAAAATCTTTTGAGAATAAGTGGATTCTCACGCAAATAAATGTTCAGGGTATTCTCACTCCAGCTTTAAACCTACAACTCACACCGGCGGGATATATCTGCTATGATGATGGAAGAATATGGTATCGCTATCAGGGCAAAGAGTATTATTATAACAAAGATTTTGCAAAATTACCACCCTACTCCGCAGACGTTGAGGTCTATGTCTTTGGAGAAACTGGGTTGAAATTCGATGGTGCGGTTAGTGTTCTCGGTGACAAATCCTACACAAAATCAGTAGAAGGGGAAATACCGGCGGTATTCAGCGTAGATAATGCAGATATTGTTTCAGTATCATTTCAGAAAAAATGGCGTGGCGATGACGAGCTTACTGTTGTCATTTACGATCCTCAAACGAAGACTATCCTAAACTCCGCAACAACAACCGCAAGTTATGGAGTGGTGACGTTAGAGGCTGAAGATTAAGTATCGTGGAGGTGAGGTATGAAGTTTTTGTTTGAGGTAGAGGGTGTCTTCACACCAGAAGATTATGCAAACAAAGTTAAAATTGGACAGCATTACAAGTTGCTTGGAGCGAATAAGTCTATTGCAATAGTTGAGATCGATGATCCAAAAAAATTAGATGAAATGGTCTCGAATATCGGTGATAAGTTGCTGGCACTGTATCCTGTGATTGAGTATGATCTCGATTTCAAGTAATTATTTTGACTTCCTTGGTTTCGGGATCTATTTCGACTTGAGGATAGACGGGAATCTCAACATCAAGCACCCAGTTTTTCTTCACCGGTGGAAGGCTACCCAAACGAAGTTCTCCCTTGATAGCGATCTGTGTTATAACGTCCGACTGGCAGAGATTTTTTCTCCATGTCACCTCCTGAGATTGAGACTTTAAAAAACTGAGTTAGGGTGATAAAACGGCTGATGAAAAAAGAGAGGAGAGAAAAAGACCGAGTTTTCAAGATTACGGTAGGGAGGATAGAGTTGTTAAGATGTTGTTTTTTACTAAAAAAGAGGAAGAATCAGAGTAAAATGCTTAGGGTTATCACCGC
>CBEWZU010000117.1:0-2902 GCA_965561205.1 uncultured Archaeoglobaceae archaeon
ATCTTAAGCCGTCCTTCCAGACGCGTTTAGATCCGCATTGTGGACATGCGGGAGCCTCAGCCATGCCTCTACATCTCAGAATGCCTATTCAAGACTAAACCGCATTTCTTACAGACTAGCTCTCCAGACTCGATTTTTACGGCTGTTCTGCTTCCGCATTCTGGACATGGCTTTTCAAGCCGTATCTCGCAGCGAACTCTATGAATTATGTTCCGGTCCGGCGGTTGAGTCATTTTCTTCCTTCTCCAGCATTCTTTCTTGGGCCTCTTTCCTTAACGCCGAAAGCTTATGGTCCTTCAGTTTTTTGGCTAATTCAAAATGGAAGCTTAGGGTAGGCCAATATTTTTTGGCTCTGTGCCGTAAAACGTAAAGCTGAGTTTTCTGTTTGCGGCGAAGCTTATGGCCCTCTAAATATTCAAGCAGTAATTGAAGCTCATGCCTGGTGAATATTCTGCTTCTCATTGAACAGCCCTTCCCTTTCTATGATAGAAGGGGTAGGGGTAGTTTCGGCGCAGTCACAGGCTTAACCTCAGCGCAAACATGCTTCATCATCAACCCATAAAATGGGGTTTTAGCGTTTTGGAAATTCATCATGGAAATGCGCCGAAACTAAAGTTTGATTGTGACGCGGACGGCCTTGGCTTCTCCTGAAAGGAGCTTCTGCAGTTTTTTCAGTTTTTCCATTGTCTTGCGAGACTCTGGACTTTCGAAATGGAAGACTGAAAGGGCCAACTGTATAAATTTTTGTGCGCATTGTTTATGAACGCGATACTTGCCAAGCCGGACATAATTGGCTGAGATTCGTCGGCCGCATAAATCGCATGTGACACGCATTTTTTCATTTCTCCTTTAATTTTTGCATTTCAGCCTTAACTTGGAGAATTGCGCCGTCAATCTTCTCAAGTTTTGATCGCAGCTCTTTCTCTTCTTTCTTCAGCCTTTCTATCTCGTTTCGGCGCAGCTCCATGCGCCGATAGACTTCGGCGAGCTGCTCTTCCAATTCTGGAATTTCATCTTTAAGCTGCTTGATTCTGCGTTTGTTCTCTTCAATTTTGCCTTTTATCTGGTTGAAGGCTTCTTGTTCGCGTTTAAAGTATTCCATTGCATGTTTCAGGCTCACTTTCTTGTCTAAATGAAGGTTTCTGAGGTTTAATGCCTCTCTTTCTAGGTCTGCCAGCTGCGAGGCTAATTTCTGAATGCTTCTCCGTTTAAGCACGTTTTTAACATGCTCCATCCTTAACTCATCTCCCCAAGAAGCTTTAACGCCTCTCTAACCTTCTGAATCGCCTTAGAAACGCGTCCACTCTTCTTTTTGTCGCCTTTTACGCGGTCAGCCACTTTTTCCAGGTCGTGAAGCGCATATTCCAAATTTTTCTTTACAGTTTCCACCAGCATTTTCCCATTTTCACCTCCTTTCAATTTTAACATTTTAACACTAGTTCCGCATTCTACTAGCAAACTCTCTAACTCGGGAATTTTCGATTTCCTCAACCACCTTTATGAAGGCCTTAAGGCTGGTTCCACTCAATAAGGCAATTTTTCCCCTAGGCAATTTCCCACCTCCTTTCAACTCCCTCCTTTTTACTTTTAACGTATCCAAAATGAGCCAATTTGCGTAGAAGTCTAGAACAGGCCATAAGGTTTCCAGCGAAGAATTTTTCGGCGATTTCCTTTTGAAGTGTTGGGCCCTTCTCACGTAAATGTCTTAACACTTTAACAGCTAAGACGCGATTTTCCCTAGATCTAGGCCATAACTCGCAAAGTTGCAATTCCATGTCCTGGACGAGCTTCTCGGTGGTGATAATGCGCCGAACATCATCAACTGTAATTTTCTTTTCGTAGTTTATGCCTTCTAAAAGAAGTTCGTCTAAACACGCCGCTACATACTCTTTAAATTTCCGGAAAATCCCTCTGGAGAGAACCGCAACTTCTTTTAGGGCCTCTTCCGTAAATGGAAAAGTTCCCTTGAAAACTTCCTTGTAATATTTGACTAAATCTTCTGGTTTCCATGGTTTTAACTCAAAAAATGTCATCTTGCCCAGAAAGAAATGAAGAGGTAAGGCCTCTTTCTGAAGGAAAATGACAATATTGGGAACGACGGGAACACTTTTCTCTCCTCTATTTAGCTTGTCCTTCCTTAAATCGCACCGGTAACGCCAATAGTCTTGGATTGCATCAAGGGCTTTGATTATATCTTTTTGGCTTGACTTACTGTAGTCCCAGAGGTCAATTATAAATGTCCGTGTATCATCAGCATAGTTCCATTCCCAATCTCGATCTTTGGACACGACCCATCTTTTCTTTCGAGTAGACAGTCTATCATCTATGCCCTCAACTCTTTCGAGAAATTTATATTCATTCCAATAACCGAAATCCTCTTTTCCCTTCTGTAAAGACCGAAACACAACACGTTCTTTTTCGACTTTTGAGAGTTCCTTGAATAGATAATTCGCCATTGTGGTTTTTCCGGCTCCTTGGGGTCCAACAACCTTGATAAGGTTGCCGCTTGTGTAAATTAGCCTATTGACAAGCTTTTTCCACTCAGGCCGGGGCATAATAAGAGCTTCGGCGGCTTCTTCTTCATGTGTGAGATGAGTTGCCCAATTGTAAATTTTTAAGATGGAAGGTGGTTCCTCTCTTGACTTTTCAGTTTCGGTTTCTACTGTTAAAATGTTAAAAGCCTTTTTGGATTCGGATTGCTCCTTTCCTTCCCCTTCATTCTCTACTGATTTGGTTTCTAGTGTTAAAGCGTTAAGACTTGAATCTAAGCTTTCTTCATTAATCCGTTTTAGAATTTGCTCCGTTGCCATATTCACGATTTCTTCATCGCTATTCCAAGGAAACGTATTTTGTAAAGACACAATGAGCTGCCCCAACCTATTTTTGAAGCCTTCTGGAAATT
>CBEWZU010000118.1:0-2895 GCA_965561205.1 uncultured Archaeoglobaceae archaeon
GGATCTTCTTTCCGTCGAGCTCTGCTATCCTGCATTTGGGGAATAGAAGAGTCCCACCGTTCCCGGGGGCTACGTGTACCTCCTTTACTTTATCACTTCTTGAAAAAGCGTGAGCTATTGCGTTTCCTCTTCCTCCAGCATCCACAACGAGAATCTTCATCGTTTGGGGTTTGGTTAAGTTGAATAAAAACTTTCCCAAAGGTTTTAATAGACAAGCTAATTCAAAACGAACGTGAGGTTAAAGTATGATAAGCGAAAAGGCGAGAAAACTCGCCTTTATACTCTCCAAAATCCCAATACACGTCTGGGGAAAGATCGTTGAAAAAGAGCCCGAATGGCAAATGAAAGAGTTCCTCGACAGGTTCGGCTTCGGGAAATTTGCTGTGGTGATGGTTGCCGCTGGTTTGAACGATTTTCAACTTAAAGGTAAGGCTGAAGTAGCCTATTGGCCGAAGCTGAGGAAAATACTTGGAAAGGTTCCGAGAGATTTGAAAGAACTTGAAAATACGCTGGCGGGATTTTACAGCAATGAGAGATTGCCAACTCTCAAGCTCAACAGGTTAAATAGATTTTTATCGAGTAACTTGGCTACTCGTCTTTGGAAATCTGACCCAGAAGAAGTAGCGGGGAACTTTCTTAGTATATGGTATGAACTCGCCGCAACAATGAAACAGAGTAGAAATGCCAAAACGATCGCTTTCGCCATGAAATGCTTGAGTATCGCACTTCTAATGGCTGGTGAGTCAGATTTCGACTTCGAAAAGATTCCGATTCCCGTAGATTACAGAGTGAAAACGTTTACTGAGAGGATAGGAGTTCGTGTAGAGAGCGACGATGACGTTAGGATTTTCTGGAGCAGAGTTCTTGACGACCTTAGAAAACACATCCCTGTCAATATGATTCATCTTGACTCTCTTATCTGGCAAATCGGCACGTTAAGCAAAACCGAGATTGTTAACTACTTTGTTAAGCTTGGATTGGAGCCCGTGGGTGAAGAGCTTGTTGAGGTGATGAGGGAATGAAGTTATGCATCGTTCCGTGTGGGAAACAGAAGATATGGGATAAAGATCCAAATGCAGGACCGACAAAGGCGAGGGATGTTTATATCGGTCCTTTTGCTAAGAAGTGCATTGAATACGCTGAGAAATTCTATCCGAACTCTTACGTTATTTTGTCGGCAAAATATGGATTCCTGTTTCCTGATGAAATCGTGCCAGAAAACTACAATGTAACTTTTAACGATCCAAAAACAAATCCCATTACTGTTGAAGAGCTTAGAAAGCAGGCTGAGCGGAAAGGATTAATGAATTATGACGAGATTGTGGTTTTAGCAGGGAGCAATTACGTCGAGATCGTGAAAAAGGTATTTACTGGAAAGAGAGTAATTACCCCACTAAGGGGTCTTGAGGGTATGGGTTCGATGATGTCAGCAATAAAGAAAGCTATAAGAGAGGGGAGGGAACTTTAAAATTTTGTAATATTTCGGTAAAAAGCATGAGAGAATCCAAAACTTACAGTCCGATGATCAAAATTTCGAACTTTGAAGAGCTAAGACCGGCAAAACCGTATGCAGAAATGGAAGATTACGGGAGAACGAGAAGATTTCGAGTGTCAGCTGAGTTCAACAATGAAATCAGAAAATTCATCATTTATGAGTTTTTGGAGGAAAATGAAGATAACATCTGCTACGTTGTAAGTGGATACTGTAGCAGGTTGGGCGGTTCAAGAAATAAAGATTTCTACTACGACGAAAACGGAGTATTTTTCCCAGCTTGGGGAATTTCATGGAAAAGGGTTAAGAGACACAAATTCGATGAAGAGGAAGTCGAAAAGATCGCTAAAATAACTGGTTTTGAACATGCGTATAAACAAAAAAGAGGGTTCGTAGTTTACATTCACAAAAATCGAGAATCTATACTACTCGAATCAAGAATTAACGAAGGATTTGTGGGAAAGTTAATCTTGGGATGGCTCGCTTGCTGGGAACTCATTTAAACCTCACCCTAAAAAACTTTTTATGGCAAAGATTTGTAGGTTGTTTATCTTAGGAAATTACAGCAGGAAGTTCGAAGATGCCCGTGATATTCTAAAAAAAGTTTCAGAGTTAGATTTTAAAGCGGGATACTTCATCACGCCCGGTGGATTTATCGAAATTCCTTGGAAATTTAATAACTTTGAAGAAGCTGTTAGAGAAGCGAAAATTTGGGTTGAAAAGTTGTTAAGCGGAATTGAAATAAATGCGGACTGCATAACGGTATGTGTGGATTCATACAGCGGGGCAAGCCTTAAAAAGCCGCACATCGAACTCGTCGGCGTTTACGATGGAGAGTGGCACTTTACGGGAAAAAGTTACCCTACAGTCGAGCAGGAAAGAGGATTGATAAAAGCAAGTTTAGAATCGCACTTTTTAGAGCTTCGCGATAGAGTAATGATTCTCGGTTGCCACGATCTTAACATTTTCAACCCCAGATCGATAAAAAATTCGAAGGGTTGGCGGAGAGAGCTAAACGAGAAGTTCAGAGAACTTGCGATTAATTTTAAACCAGAAATAGTTTTACATCATCCGCACTACACAGATTCAAAGCGGATTTGGCTGGTTGCGTGGAAAAATCTTGAAAGGATGTTACCTTCAGTAAAACATTACGCATCTTCAAGCGTTTACTACAGAGATTGTGGTGAGAGATCGAGCTTAGAAGACGTTCTGAGAGCAACCAAGAAGGGAGATGTATCAGAAATACAATGCCGTCTTAAATGCTCATCGCCGCCACAAATTAATTTCCCAAAGGTTTTTATAAGTTTGGAAATCACAGCAGTTCATGATAGATGTTCTGTTTAATCCAGATAAATTTTTTAGAGAAAGAAAAGACATCTCTCTGTGGATAAGTGCTGTTATAG
>CBEWZU010000119.1:0-2874 GCA_965561205.1 uncultured Archaeoglobaceae archaeon
ATGGGAAGAAGATACGCAGTACTGGAAGGAGGGTATAACCATAATGTGTTAGGAAGAAATGTTAGGGCTTTCCTCGAAGGATTTAAATAGCAAAGACTAAGCTATTTTGAAAAAGCCACATCCAAAGAAGGGAAAAAGAAAATAATAATTTGTGAATGGATAAGCCAGTAAACCGGAGATTTCAGGAATCTAACAATTATGCCTTAACTTGCTGTTACTGTTCTAAGTTTTGGCTAATCAACAGAAATAAGTTGTTGAAATTTTTGGATTTGCATTGATTAGACTGTCAAGTTTATTTCGCAATGCATCCAAACTGTACATTAATTTTGATGAAAAGTCCAAATCAATAAAGATAATACTAATTGGTGTATAAAATTAATTTCTAAAGTTCATGATTTTAATTTGAAGTTAAAAATTACTTTTTCACTCATCAATTTAACTCGCATAAGCTGATGTTTGCCTTTTTCTATTTTTATTTTTTGCAAAAATTTAGAAAAATCTTGCAAAAAATTCAGATATTCTAGGAATTACACATTCTGCATTTCAAATAGGCTGGAGGTGAGTGAAAAGTGAGAAAGAGTATTCTGGTTGCAATCTTAGCATTATTGGCTGTCTTTTGTGTTTTCAGTGTTGCTGTTGCGAATACTGCAGCTCTGCCATTGGAGTCAGGTACAGTAAATCTCTTGGGTGATGGCGGAGGTTGCCCAGGGCCAGGAATATTAGATGAACCGTCAATTGGTGATGGCGGTGGCTGTCCTGGACCAGGATGAGCTTAATCAGTTTAATCTTTTCGCTGGCTAAACTAAAAATATTTCAATGTGTTAAATCTAGCAGCGTGTCTTGGGAAGGAAGTCATTGATGTTTAAACGCTGGGAACATTTCGATGAATGGGTCAGTAAACATCAAAAAAGTATTGACAGGGTAAATGCCAAAATATTGGAAGCTCTCCAGCAATACGGGCCTTTGAATATTAAAGCTGTTGCGGAATCGATAGGCTTGCCAGACACTACTGTTCGGTTCCGTATAAGGAAGATGATCGGACAAAGACTTCTTTTGATTACAGCGCATTTAAATTTCGCCAAACTAGGCCTTGCAAGAGGGTTCATGATCGCCGAGGCTCCAATTGGCCGCCATGAACTTGTACTAGAAGTAATCAAACAAACTGACTACTGGAATTATCTTGCAAGATGCTATGGAAAATTTGACGGATACATCGCTTACTTTGCATTTCCCGCAGAACACATAAAATGCTTAGAAGAATACTTAGAAGAAGCTGCAAATCTAAAAATATTTTCAAAATACCTCTTTTTTTGGATAACAAACACTTACCTTCCATACGTTTCATTTGAATGGTATGACTTCGAAAAGAAACAATGGAACTTTTACTGGGACCGTTGGATAAACGAAATTACGAATGCCTCCAACGAAATACCTAGGATAATAAGAGACCCCGAGAAATATGAAATTTTAGCCGACAAGATGGATTTGCTTATACTTAAAGAACTAGAGAAAAACGCAATGCGAGATTTCATGAAACTTGCAAAAATTTTGGGAATTTCGCATCAAACTGTACATTATAGATGGCACAATCACATTGTAAAACGGAACTTAATAACCCAGTATAGTACCGCGTTTAAACCTTACCCTTTCATTATAACAGACTTCTACCTCTTCATTATAGATTTCACAAACCAGGACTCATTGGCCAAATTCTGTAATGCATCATTAAGAAAACCGTTTATTATAAGCTACGCCAAAATAATAGGAAAGAATTCACTAATCGTTGCGATACAAATTCCGAAATTAGAATTCTCTAACTTAATTAATGCATTAAACAGTCTTTATAAAAAAAATCTAGTTGAAAATTTTGTATATGTAAATATTGACTTATTATCGCATGAACGACAAACAATTTCTTACGAATTTTTCGAAAACAAAAAATGGAATTACAATCATGAAGAAAAAATGCAGTGGCTGAGAAAAGTTGCCAATACTAATTCAAAGTCTAAACATGCATCCGATGTAGAAAATTTTTAATATTTTGCAATCAAATAGTATTTTCCTTGTAAAAAATTAGAAAAGTGCACATCATGAGTAGAACCATAAAAGACATACATTATGACCTCATCAAGCTTTTTATGAAAGGCATCATACTTTCTAAGCTCAGTAAATGTCCTGTAGGAGGATATGACCTCATCAAATTTTTCCATGAAAAGCATAAAGTTCTACTTAGTCCAGGCACCATATACTCGTGCTTATACTCGATGGAGAGGAGTAATTTAATAGAAGTTAATTACAGCGAAGAAAAAAGGACATATAGATTAACTGCTAAAGGAAAACGGTTGCTTGAGGAATTTCGAAAGAGTAAACAAACAATTTTGGATTTAGCTGAAAAATTACTAATGGATGTTTAGCATACTATTCCGATTTCGAATAAAAACTTAAAAATGAAGATGTTGAAAAATGCCGTTTTCCAAAAGGGAGTGAATATGAAAACTGTTCTTCTTAACGGTATAGAAGCCGAAATTGAAAGACGACTTATCACGAGTTTCATGGACCTAATAATTCTCCGTATATTACGCTCTAATAGACAAGGTAGAGGAGGCTATGACATCATTAGATATCTGCAGCTAAACCATAACATATTGCCGAGCTCCGGAACAGTGTACTCATGCTTGTATGCAATGGAGAGAAGAGGTCTCATAAAGGGAAGACAAAATGGAAAGAAGAGGGTCTACATTCTAACTCAGCGGGGAGAGAGGGTGATAAAAGCTCTTGAAGCTGCGAAAAACAAATTTAACAGGTTTATGTCTACAATCCTCTATGGAACTGGGCGCTAAACGTCCCTAACTTCCACTTTTTCCACATCTTTCA
>CBEWZU010000120.1:0-2844 GCA_965561205.1 uncultured Archaeoglobaceae archaeon
GCTGTTCGGATTTGAGAGGAAAATTGCCGAAGATTTTGACAATATCTTGGATTTCAAAGATTACGGTGTTAAGCTGAGGGATTTTCCCGGTTATCCCAAAAATCCTCACGGATACTGGATGGATCCGGAAAATGCCATATCCATTGCAAAAGCTGTGAAGGACAGGCTCTCGGAAATATATCCCCAATACGGTGATTACTTTGATGAGAATTACGCTAATTTTGTTAAAAGGGTAAAAAACGCCGAAAAAGAAGCAAAAAAACTCATAAAAAGCGGGAAATACGTTGCCATGATCCCCGGAGTCTGCTACATAGCGTCCTCTCTTAACATCGAGATCACTCAAATCCTTCTATCGGAGGGGTCCGGATTTTTGAGCGGAAAGGAGCTTGAGGAGGTAAAAGAGAAGCTTAAGAAAGGGGAAATCGAGGGGATACTGGCACCGGAATTCATGAAAGGATCAAAAGGCGGAGAAATCGCTGAAATGCTCGCAAAAGAGACCGGATGCAAAATCGCTTGGATAAAATTCGCTTCCGGAGATATCGCTTACGACACTCAGCTGATATCAAATGCCGCAAGAATAGCATACGCTACAAGACCCTGTGATTGTTCTGATTTAGCAGTGTATGTCCTCGGAACTCTCTGCGTTTTAGAGGCTGTCTTGATATTCGTAATAAAGGTGAAAGGATGATTACCGCAGAGAACGTCCATTTCTCGTTTAAAGAAAAAGTTTTAGAGAACATAAATTTCGAGATATATGAGGGGGAATTCGTTGCAATTCTGGGACCAAATGGAGCCGGAAAAACAACACTGCTAAAACTGATCATGGGTCTTTTAAGACCCGACGAAGGCGTGATCAAAGTTTTTGGATATGATCCATCAAGAAAGAGAGAAAAGATCGTGAATTTAATCGGATACTTGCCCCAAAGAGAGGCTATCTCCTTAGATCTGCCGCTGACAGTCCGTCAGGTTCTCTCAATTCCCTTCAAAGCAAAAGGTATTAAGATTAAAGAGGAAAGACTGATCAAAGCTTTGTCGAAGGTTGGTCTTCAAAATAAACTCGATTCATCATTCAGCGAGTTAAGTGGAGGTCAGCAGCAAAGGGTTCTACTTGCAAGGGCATTGATAAGGGAGCCAAAGCTTCTATTGCTTGATGAGCCATTTAACGGTGTGGATGTCCCCTCTCAAGAGAAAATTGTTGATCTCCTTAACGAACTAATAAAAAGGGGGACTACTGTTATCGTTGTTGTCCATAACATAAACCTGATCTTACATCACATAACCAAAGTTATGTTATTAAACCGAAGAATAATCGCCTTTGGTGAACCGAACGATGTGTTTACTGAAGAAAACATCGTAAAAGTCTACGGAAGCTCAATACCGCTTGTCATCTGTGAAGAAGGATACGCTCACCCCCTTTACGGTGATCATCATGGATGAACTTCTGATAAGATCTCTAATAGCTTCTCTTTGCATAGCACTGAATGCATCAGTCGCGGGAACTTTGACAGTTTTCAGAAAAGCTTCATTTCTCATCGCAGGTGCCGCCCACTCGGCATTTGCGGGTGCGGCCATCGCAATATTCATAGCGTCTTTTGGATTGTCAATCCATTACTTTCCATTGGCAGTTGCTTTCGCAATCTTAGCCGCCGTTTTAGCTACTCTTTCAGCGAGATTTGGCGACATAAATACGGGAATTGCCGTAAGCTTTGCACTTTCAATGTCTCTTGCGGTCATAGTTCTATCAAGAACGAGGGAGTATGCCGCAAAAGCTTGGCAGTTCATGTTTGGAGATCTGCTGCTGCTCACAGTCAACGATATCGTGATAATCACTATCTCCACGTCTCTTCTTTTGTTGATAGCTTCTTTCTTCTATTACAAGTTTCTTTTTATTTCTTTCGATCCGGAAGGTGCTGAAGCAATGGGTATTAGCGTGAGAAGGCTTGATCTGCTGTTGATTGCTCTTATCTCAACTTCCGTCGTTTCGGCGATGAAAGCGGTCGGCGCCATCCTCATCTTCGCCCTCTTTGTGGCACCCGCCGCAAGTGCAAAGGAGATCGGAAAAAAAACAAACGAAATTTTGCTTATCTCATTTATCATCGCATTTTTGAGTCTTATTATGGGGATTGTGGTCTCTTTGATGTATTCAATTCCCGCAGGAGCCTTTGCAGCTTTTATAACTTCCCTTTGTTATTTTGGTCTTACCTTCTTGAAAAATATTAACCAAAAATAAATCAAATTTTTCAGATTTTCTTAGCGCTTTTAATAAACTTTTTATGGAAATCCCACTGCTCCCTCGTCAATACGTGAAATTCAAATGAAGAATCGAAAAATTCTTTTGTCAGCTTGCCAAACATCTCAAGCTTTTTTTCTCTGTCCCTGAACCTGTCGGAGACAATTGCAACATCTATATCGCTCAATCCTATCGAAAAATTACCTTCCATAACTGAACCATACAGATAAATCTCCGCATCGGGAATTTCTTTCTTCACAATTTCTTTTATTTTCTTCAGATATTCGCTTAGTCGTTCAAAGTATTTCCTTCTTCTTTCGTAAACTTTTCTCAGGAACTCCATAATGTCTCCCTTAATTTTTTATAAATTTTTAATGCCTCTTCAACTTCCTCCTTTTTAAATTCTTCCGGTAAATATCTTGATGCTATGTAAGCAAACTCTAAATTTCTTAGGGTGCTCCAATTTTCGTTGACAAATTTTTCGATTTCCTCTTTTTTAAAAATGCTCGATAGATCACTCAGCAATTTTCTCAAGCTGTGCGTCTTTTCGAAATATCCCGTTAGATCAAGAAGTTTAGCTTTTACTATCAGCTGGCAGGCTTGCTCTATATGAA
>CBEWZU010000121.1:0-2831 GCA_965561205.1 uncultured Archaeoglobaceae archaeon
TAGTCCCAGCCGGATAGCAGCGGCCTCTGGCAGGATCAACCAGAATTGGCGGGGGAAGGTGAATACGTCCCTTCTCCCACCGGATTTGCCTTGCTGGCAAGCCCATATCAGACGTGTCTTAACGACACGTCCTCCCTTACTATACCGCGGGAGGGAACCAACCCCTCATTCTGGGCTTACGCCCCATCGGGGCACTTGCCGGACCCGCGGTTTTTGGTAGTAGATTATTGGAGATTTATGATTTATAAGTTTTACGTTAACTCTCTTCCCCTGTATTGTTGTGTGTTTTCTTCTGAGAGGGAGAGAAATATAAATCTTTTGGCTGTTATAGTCTAATACCAAGCTTATTCTTACAGGTTTCGCAGAATTCTGATGTTTTTAAATCAACTTCGTATACTGAATTACTAAAAGACATCACACAGTATCTGTTTTTACAATGCTTCAATCCTAAAACATGCCCTATTTCGTGTATTGACTCTTTTACAAGTCTTTCAAACAGTTTCAAGCCTTTTAATCTGTATATCGAAACTATAGCTCTCGAACCGTTGAGTTCGGCTTCTCCGAAAACAAAGTTCAGTCCATCAGCATAGATGTCTTCGCTTGTAATCCCAAGGGTAATCCAGCGGGGTTCCATAAGCATCAAAATACATGTCGAGTTGAACTGCTTTCTTTGGGGATTGTAACACTGCTGTGGGAGGTTTAGCTGCTCTAATATAGATACACCCCCAGTAATTTTTGAAAATTTCCGTTCAAGCTCCTTGGATAGCCTTACCAGCAGTTCACCGTTGACAAAACCTATGGGCTGAAGATATATCATGAAACAATAATCAAAAGGCAAATATAAAGATTCTACGTTTTTGATCTATGGACTGTTTTCAATGTCTTGAGAGAATAATAAAAGAAAGGAGAAGCCACAGAATTTACGAAGACAAAGAAATTGAAAGGGAAAAACTCGAAAAGATATTGGAACTCGCAATGTGGGCTCCGTCCGCCATGAACAGACAGCAATGGTTTTTTGTTGTTGTTGGAGGAGAGCGTTTGAAAACTCTGAAAGAGATACTGAGTAAATCTTTTGATAAAATTCTGCCAAGACTCGAAAAATTTTATCCAGACAGTCCAAAGGTAATAGCCTTTACAAAACGGTTTTTCCAGACCCTCGGAAATGCTCCCGTAGTCATTTTCGCTTATTACATTCCTACTGGGGATGATTACAGCGATGTTCAAAGCGTTTCTGCCGCAATACAGAATTTACTCCTCGCAGCTCACGCCCTCGGCCTTGGAACATGCTGGATGACTGGCCCGATTCATGTTGAAAGGGAAATCAATGAAGCCCTCGGAATTAAAGATAAAAAGCTTGTTGCAGCGATAACCGTAGGATATCCCGCAAAAAAACCACCAACTCCCCTAAGGAATTTTGAAGGAAAAGTGGTTTGGATGCTCTAAGCTTTTCTAATTACCTCTTCAATTTTATCTCCAATAGCCGAGATCCAATCAACCCTCCCGTAGCCGAGTTTCAGTTTTCCTCGATATATTTTCTCGATTAAATCCGCCACCTTTTCCGGTGTCATTCCAGTGGTGTCGATCTCATGAACTTCACTGCAAACCTCTAAGGCTTCAACAAGAATCTGGTCGATCAGTTCAGACTCCAAGTTTTCGAGGATTTTTTCCTCATCCCATCCTTTGGATAGTAGTCTCTCCTTCAATACTATGGGATTGCACCTCAGAACAACACACCTATCTGAAAGAAAATGACTCAAATGTCCCTCTACAAAATCCAAGTCTTCTGAGAAAGATTCTTTCAGTTTTTCGATGTCTACTATCAGCTCACCATCGACCTCTTCGATGCAGTCGTATTTTTTCGCAAGATCATTCACCCTCCCAACACTGTATCCCTTCTTTTTGAGTATTTCAGCCACAGTTGTCTTGCCAACTCCCGGTGTTCCGGTTATAGCGAGCATAAAACTTCCCTCAGAGCATTTAGAAAAACCTCATTCTCATCGGGCTTTCCAACGGTCACCCTCAGAGATCTATCATCGGCCCCCTCAAAATTTTTCAAATTCCTTACAATAACCCCCTTCCTTTCCAATTCTCTCGCAATGATCTCCGAGGGATGATCGGTCTCAAAAAATATGAAGTTCGCTTCAGACTTTACGGGATTCGCTATGGCACTTAAATCGTTGAAGAGCCGTTCCCTCTCGGCTACAATCTTTTTAACAACATCTTTCATCCATTTAATATCATCCAAGGCCGCAATTGCCGCCCTGATCGAAATCGTAGAGAGGGGAAATGGAGTATTCACTTTCATGAAGGCTTTCCTCAGATCCGGATGCATTATCCCGTATCCTATCCTGAGATTTGCCAAACCGAAGGCTTTTGAGAAGGTTCTACCAACTATAACGTTTTCGTATTCTGCAAATTTCAGCAGTTGCTTTTCCGTGAATTCCGCATAGGCTTCGTCTATAAACACGTATCCCTTTACGGATTCAATAACCTCTTTAACAAAGGATTCGTCTTCAACGTTTCCCGTTGGATTATTGGGAGAGCATATCACGGTTAACTTCGCTCTTTCATCGAATTTGATCATTTTGAATTCGGAATTTCTTTTGAGTTTGGATTCTCTTGCCCTGTAAATCTTTGACAGTATCGAATAATACTGAAAGGTTGGAATGGCGTAAGCGACCACATCTCCGACATCGATGAGCATCTTGAATAAACCCTCCAAAACGCCGTCCATTCCCGCTGAAAGAACTATCATCTCGGTGTCGAATCCGATGTAATCGGAGATTCTTTCCCTTAGCTCTTCAGAATCCGGTGGCGGATAAATATGAAAG
>CBEWZU010000122.1:0-2805 GCA_965561205.1 uncultured Archaeoglobaceae archaeon
ATATATGCACCTCTCAAAAGACTATAAAAAGTAGGTAATAAATTTTGAGGATTACGCATAAAATTTCCGCATTACACGTAACTTTTCATTTTCACTTTCTACAATATTACGCCTTTAGGTGTTGTGCGGACTTATTCAAAGCCAGCTTCTATGAGCTTCCGAGTTTATTTTGCTTCAAATCATAAAAGTCATTGTTGCCCCATGGGCAAGATGTTAACTTCCAAAAACTGAAATCAAAAATCAGAAATTTTCTTTCTCTCATAAAAGAAGGCTGAATAAATATTTATTAACTGCAAATTATAAACGCTAAAATGGAAATGAAACCAAAAATTCTAATCTTTGGTTTCATAGATAATTTGAAAGAAAGACCTAACAGAATTAAAAGGCGGATTATCTACGAATTAGGTTTGTTACTTTTTGTGATAGCATTGATTGCGGTAATTGTTGCTCTATTTTTGCTAATATGGTATCTAAATCAAATTACTCCGCGCTGGCCACGATGGCCAGGTTGGATTCCTTAAATGCCTGTTTCTTCAATTTTGTGTTTATTTTATAACTGTTGGATCTATGCTATTTAGCGACCGAAAAATTTAGGCAATTGGCTGAGGTTTTGGTTTTCTCTTTCTCTTCAATAAGAACGTTGCGATTGTGGTGGTTAGCATAAATAGTGGCAGAATTGTGGCTGATAGGAATTCTGGAATTACCGTTATTTCTAGTTTTGAGTGTTCATAGGTGAAGTAGATTATGCTGATTCCTTCTGCATAATTTTCATAAATTGTCTCATATTCTACTGCGGTGCCGTTAACTTTCACTATGTACGGTGGAGATACAACTTCATGCGGGATTGTTAGCCTGCAGAAGCCGAAGGCTTGATCAGCTGTCATGTTAGATACATCCATGACGATTGTGCTGTTTGACTCAAAGTATCTGAAATCTTCAACAGTAGAATTAGAGATAACATCCACGGAATAGCCGGCAGAAGTATTAAAACTATTAAACGGTCCTATTAAAGGATACCTATCAGTGTTATTTTCATCAATAGTATACGCATTATCTCCTATTCCGTCGCTTCCAGTCACATTCTGATAGGGACTACTATACAAGTCTACTTCAGTATAGTCGCTCCAGTAATTACCCCCAGAAGGATAACCGTTATCCCAAACATTCACTGACTCCTCAGAGTGTACATGGTATCTATTATGGAAATTGTTATGGTAAATAATGTTGTCAGAAGAGTGTCTGAGCCAAATGCCAGCAACATCGTTGTCTGCTATGTTATTTCCTGAAATGCTATTGTTACAAGAATAATAGAGATAGATGCCGGCAACTTTGCTTGCTGTTACATTATTTCCATAAATGGTATTGTTATAAGAATAGCTTAGATGGATGCCACCATCGTTGTTTGCTATGTTATTCCCTGATATTTGTGTGTCATTAGTGTTCCATAGCTCTATGCCAATATCTGTAATGGATAAGTTTAAGCCTTCAACTGTTATGGCGCTGCAATTGATGAGTACCACTTGTCCAGCATCTCTAACCTTAAAGTCTGAAACGCCCTCAAGATAGACAAGGGGCTTGCCATTCACCAAATTATCCGAAACAACATTCCCATAGGAGTCATATACAATCAAGCCATCATTGAAGAATATGTTTCTATAGATGTTATTGCCACAAGAATAATACAGCTCGATACCCCCGTGGCTGTTTTCTATGTTATTTCTATAGATAGTGTTGTTAGAAGAAGAATAGAGATGGATACCACCATAGTTAGTTGCTGTTATGCTATTTTCATAGATGGTGTTGTTAGAAGAACTCTCAAGCCAGATACCCTTCCAGTTATTTGCTGTCAGGTTGTTTCTATAAATGCTGTTGTTAGAAGAATAATAAAGATAGATGCATTTCCACATATTTGCTGTTAGGTTGTTTTCTAAAATATTGTTGTTACAAGAATCGTCGAGTTGAATTCCAACCACATTGTTTTCTAAGTTGTTTCTATAGACAGTGCTATTATAAGAATGATAAAGATAGATACCATAACCATTGTTTTCTATGTTATTTTCTGAAATACTGTTGTTACAAGAATAGTAGAGATAAATGCCAAAGGCAAATTCTTCAATGTTCAAGTTTTTAACAGTCACATTGTGTACACTGATCAAGCATATTCCTTTTGAATCCTCAGTATGAGCTCCTCGAACAAAGAACCCGTTCCCCTCAATTATTATATTACTCTTTTCAACCACAACCTCATCATACAAATCTCCGGTGAAAACGTAAGTAACATTGTCAACTGTTGAAATTGGAGCGTCTGGTGGGTCTATGCTTCCATCAGCACGTATATAAACTGTTCCAGTCCACGTGCTCCTGACTGGTTTAACATTAATTGCTAAAGGGAATAAGCTAACCAATAGAAGAGTTAGTATTATTCCAGAAAGGATCTTTCTAAACATTACTTCTCCCAGCATGTATCTTACAGTTCTTACAGTTTAACAATTTATAATTTATAGACCATTTTTCTAGAATACACAAATGTTATTCTCCATTTGTTTTGCAGTGAGGATTACACATAATTTTACTTAAGGACCTTTCCTGTTTCTAAATACCATAGATAAAGGTCTAGTTCAGCAAGTGTCAAACCTAATTTTTCAGCAATTCTTCTAAGTAGGTTTTCAATTTCGAAATACTTATTTCTAGTGAGGGTTTTTGGTTTTTCAATGAGTTTATATCTGGCTAGAATGTTGATTATGTGATAATCTATTATGGCAAGGTTTACGAAGCCTATATTTCTCAAGAAATGACTTGCCTCTT
>CBEWZU010000123.1:0-2780 GCA_965561205.1 uncultured Archaeoglobaceae archaeon
ATGTATTATTCTTACAGACGATTTTATACGTGATTGGTAAGTTTTAGGAATTCATATTATATATTCCTAAGGACAAAATGGAAAGTATATTATTCACTTGGTCACACTTAATTCCATGAAAATTACGATACTATCGGACAATAAAGTGGTTAATCCGAGACCAAAGGAGCTAAAAGCCGAATGGGGTTTTTCCGCTCTGATTGATAAAGTGCTGTTCGATACGGGTCAAAGTGGTGTTGCCTTTGATAATATGATCGTTTTAAAAGAGAAGCAACCATCAAAACTCGTTCTAAGTCACGGACATTACGATCACACTGGAGGAATTGTTTCTTTCATCAAGCATTTTGATTTAGAAATCTACGCTCATCCAGATGCGTTTTTACCAAGGATTTTACAGAGGAGATTACATAGGACTTTCAATGAGAAGGGAATTTTTAGAAGATTTATCCGTAATTCATGAGCATAGGGATCCGGTAAACGTGACGAAAAATATTGTGGCGTTGGGGGAGATTCCGCGGAAATGGGAGCAACATCTTCTATCCGATTCCTTTGTAATTCGGAATGGAACTAAAGAGAGGGATACGATACGGGATGACCAAAGCTTAGCTGTTAAAACAAGAAATGGGTTAATTCTCTTACTTGGTTGCTGTCATTCCGGACTTAGGAATACGGTAGAATACGCCGAAGATGTTATGGGCGATGAGGTGAAAGCGATCGTAGGTGGCACACACATCTAACCGCTTTAAAAGGGAATAAACTCTTGGAAATCATAAAATGGATTGATAAAAAATTTGATCTCATAGCACCCTGCCATTGCACCGGTATCGAGAACGAATACCTTTTGAAGGAGAAGCTTGGAGATAAATGCAAGCTCATCGGTAGTGGAACGGTTCTTGAATTCTAATCCTACCTTAATATTCCGTATTTTCGCAGTTCATTAATTATCAAACGTTTTCGTTCTTGGAGAAAATCTTCAAATCTATGGCAATTCCAAAGAGTTTCATCAAGCGGGATAAAATGAGAATCAAGTTCCTTATTACTTGGTGTGTATAAATATTCGTATAAATATTCGGAGGGGGGTTGATCCCTAAGCTTATAATTTGTTTGTGGATGTAGCAAAGTTATGTTCGCAAAATGTTGGATATCCGCCTCTTCAAATGGCACACCAGCTTTAGCTAATGCTGTGCGTGGAAATATATGATGCACTGTTATTTTGTCTTCTCTTATAAGCTTCGATATCGGTTCTTTAGTGTGAAAATCTACAGCACCTTTTAGGTTTAATAAGATAGCTATAATCATCTTAAAAACTTTTTTACGGGCTGAAAAATCTTCAAGCATTTCTATCTCTCCTATTGTCAGTGATTTTTCAGCTTTTTTTCTTTTTAAAGTATTTTTCAGCAAATCGTCTGCGGGAAATGAACTTTTCTGTCGATACTTGTGAATAGTATCCAGATCAATTTGTAATTTTCTATCTGGTGTTGTATAATGTTGCCTAAGAATAACCGGAATCCACCACCGTAATATATTCATTTTGTTACTCATAAGGATAGACTCTGGATCGTTCACATTGTTTTGAATTTTGTTGTATATCCATGCCCATATTGGGATTAAAGAAATTTGGGAAGGTATAAATTTGGAATTTCTAATACCAAGATTGTCTAAGAATTTTAATCCGACTTTAATAGCCTGTTCAGACCAGTTTAGAATGTTATTTATTGCTGAATCTGTATATTCTTCTCTGATTTTTTTTGTGATATTTAATGCTCCCTCCCGTGTGAGTTGACTTTGTTTTATTCCGAATTCATGGAAAATAAATCTTATCACTGCTCTTAGGTCAATGTCATATTTCTCACTTATCCTGACTATCCTGTCTTTAAAATCACTGAATTCTGAAGCAAAAAAGGATAGAACCATATCTAATTGTTTTATTTTTACACCACCGAAGTTTATTCTGTTGAATATCTCGCATAATTCTTTATAGTCTTTTACACTTTTCTCTATCTCGTAAATGGGAATGTCATGGCCTAATATTTTGTCGGCTACAGTATATATTTTCTGACGAATTTCTGGTGGGTGGTGCTCAATCTCCTTCTGTGTTGAAGGATCGGGGAAAAGTTTGTTCTTTAAAATTGTTGTTATGCTTACACAGTTTTTGCTAATTTTACTAAATGTGAAGTTATCACTGTTTGGATCATAATAAATGTCCGAATGAGACGGATCTTCGTTTTGTAGATCTATGTCCCATTCACCTCTTTTTATGTTCAGTTACTTACAGCTAAAATTAAAGATGTCAATCTCTGGTTTCCATCAAGTATATAATAGTAGTCTCTAACATCACTTTCCTTTTGTTCTTCATCTATACCTACTATTGGATCTGACGGAATGTATTCTGAAGTTTTCCAAAAAACAAGAATCCCAACCGGATATCCCCTATATAAGCTCTCAAATAAGTTTTTAACTTTATCCCAATTCCATACAAAACTACGTTGGATTTTTGGGATTCTATATAAATTTGGACTGTTTACAACTGTTCTAAGTAGATTAGATATTATTTCAACACGAGCACCCACATCTGTAAATAACTTAAAAACTTTTAAATATTTAAAACTTACCTCTTCTAAACGATTCAAGATAGAAAAGGGGACATCTAATTTCATTATACTCTTGAATAGCACTAATTTCATTTTCACTGCCACATTTTCTCATATTAAGAACATAATGAAAGAAAAATTATTTTAACTCTCATAATCTCCAAACTACATGCTTTCTCCCTTTGAAAT
>CBEWZU010000124.1:0-2760 GCA_965561205.1 uncultured Archaeoglobaceae archaeon
CGTAAAACTGATTATTCCGCTTATTCCATACTCCGGGGTTACTCTTCCCCATACTATCTGCCCAAAAAACGGAGAAGCATTCATAATTTAAATGCAAAACAGAGAACTGTACTTACATCCGCTTTCCCAAACTATTTTTCTCCTCATATTTAAGTTTCCTCAAGTCAAAATGTGAAAATATTCACTTTCACATTCTCTAGCAGTGATTTAAAAAAAGGCCCAAACCTTCTAGGGCAGTTTCTTGAATCAGGTGACGAATCTGAATATGTGTAAAGAGAGGGTTTTGGCTAGCATGGAAGTGTAAGAGATTTAACATGGGGATGGTTGGGGGGATTAGCGGGGTTTGATTTTTCTTGCTTCTCTTTCGGTTTCCCTGAGCATCAGTATGTCACCTTTTCGTACGGGGCCCTTAACATTACGTGTAAGGATGCGCCCCTTATCCCGCCCCTCGAGAATGCGTACTTTTACTTGTATGATTTCCCCGGTTACACCTGTGCGTGCAACTACTGATATTACCTCTGATGGGATAGACAAATCTTCGCTCATATCCACCATTTCTCCAGAATTTTCATTAGAAAAGGAGAATACGTAAACCCTTTAAAACTTTCGCTAATACCGTTCATTCGCGATAAGAAAGCAAGGATGCCATCTAGTAAAGTAGAAAGATTCTTATATTCTTGTATGTAAAGGGTCTCCAGCATAAAACAGTAAGGAGAATGAAAATGGTAAGAAGGCACAACTGTTCATTCTGCGGAGAGGAAATCGAAGTAGGAACAGGTATCCACTTCATTCGCAAAGACGGTTCATCTCTTTACTTCTGCTCAAGCAAATGTAAAAAGAATCTTTTGGTTCTCAAAAGAAAACCAAGGAAATTCAAGTGGACCAAGCTTTACAAAAAACAATAGCAGAAAAACTATTTCTTAACACTCGGAGAGGAAGGGGAAAGGAAAGTTCTAGGGGATTAGGTCTCCAAAACCGCCTGAATAATCGCGTCTCTAAGACGCTTTAGGTGTTCTTTATTTGAGTACGGGTTCTCCCTTAAAAGATGTTCATCTATCCGTCGCCTCGCGGCGTCTAAGAAATCGGGATTCTCTGAGAGTTTCCTACATATCTCTCGGAGTCTAGGAGTGGCATTCAAGCCGATTCTTGGAGCCCATTCAGAGATGTATTTTTCAGCATTTATACGCCCCTCGCTCTTGCCAAGTGGTGTTTTGCTCTTCCAAAGCCGTATCTCACGTTCAGCGCTCTCCACGGAATCCGAAGCGTGAATGACATTGATTCCCCCCCAAATCCCGTACTTTCCTCTGATCGTCTGAGCGTCTGCTTTGTTGGCCATTGTAGCCCCTGCCAGTTCACGGATTTTTTGAATAATTCCATCACCGCTGACAATCATCGCAATAATGGGGCTCAGCATAATGTATTCCTTTAATCTGGGGAAAAACGGTTTATCCTTGTGCTCAGCATAGTGGAGACTCGCAAGTTCTTCAGAAACCTGAAGCTCCAGGAAGTTTTCGATTTCAAATCCCCTTTCTAGAAAGTTTTCCAAGACACGTACACCAACGACTCTTCTGAGCACAGCATCAGGTTTTAAAAGAATCAAACTCTGTTCCATAAAACACACCTCATAGAGTCTTAAAAGAAGTAATTCAGTTTTAGCCTAGTTTTTGTGATTGTAGCAAGCCCATCGCGACGGCAGCCGTTGCGGGGTGCACATCTTCATACTCGGCTAAGATTACCATTACACCGTGGGTGTCTTTGGGATGAAATATAACTTCTTTTAGTGCTCCTAGATCAAGCCTCCCCACTTTTCGGATGCCTTTTCTCTCCAGTTCTGCAGTAGCCTCCTCTATGTTTGAAACTTTAAATACAACAGCATAGAGCCCCTCGCCCCTTTTTTCCACAAATTTTCCAACGGGCGATTCGGAATGAGACGCCTCCATTAACTCTATTCCCGAAGGACTATAAGCAGCTCTCACAAGCAATTCATCCGAAGAACCAGCAGGATCGAACTTTATACCCAAGAGATCTGAAAAGAATTTTATCGACTCATCCAAATTTTTCACAGCGATAACCACTCGGTCTATTCTTTCAATCTTCATAAAGTACCACCTTTCAATCCTTTTGAAATATGAGATTTAAGTGTTATTCATAAAATCAAAGCAATCAGATAAGTTTAACACTACCATAATATCTATCAAACAGAACACTTGTATAAGAAGAATTTTTATATCTGGAGGGATTTTGACTAAAATTAGATTCTCTTGAATCCAAATAAAACTATTTCGCAAAAGGAAAATCAGTGTAATGAAGCTTCTTAAAGTTAATACTTTTATGTGACAGCCATCACTCCCGCATTTAATTAAGTTATATTCTACTCTGTTCAGCCTCTCTCATTAAATGTTCAGCGACACATGAAGAACATCAGTTAACTTTTAAAAAGATTCAAGCGCACCTTCATCTTAAGAACTAGTAAATCTCCCCTACAAAACGAAATCGAGCGCAGTGAGACATGAAAACTAGAGCAAGTTGTCGTCCTAAATTTTCCCATACGGATTTAAAGCAAAGATAAACTATTAAATTTTAAAAAGGAAGTCGCATCGGAAACCAGGTGTTTCGTGTAGTGCGGGAATTAGAGGGGGAGAAAAATTGGTCTTAGAGGAAGGAAAAAATTTTCGGAAAGTGAAACATGAAATAGGGAGGTGGACTATTGAAAATTAACAGTTTATCGTTTGTTATTGGTGGTGAGGCGGGGGCGGGAAT
>CBEWZU010000125.1:0-2723 GCA_965561205.1 uncultured Archaeoglobaceae archaeon
ATCTTGCAAACTCTGAGATCTTGCTGCGAATTGCTATGCCGACTCGCGTATTGGCTATTGTTCAGTTCCAATACGACCGTAGTATTCAATCAACATCTTTGTAGAATGATATTTCCTTATGCGTGTGGCGATTGCATCTGGCAACTCAGGTAGATCGAATCCTAAATCAGTTCCAAACAATGCTAGGATGTACAATGCTTTACTGACGAAGACTCTATATGGACACTTGATTTTCTCGCAATAGCGTATTGCGCGGCAGAGGTTAATCAGAACGCCACGGATCCTCTTTCTATTTTTGCGAGTTAATTGTTTATCCCCTTTCAACAAACGTTTCGGCAAGGGTATCCTCCCGCTGTTCACGGGGATTTGCATGAAAATCTGTTGTAAAGATCGCATATAAATGTTTCGCAATTCGCGTTTTGCGAAGAAAACTATTTATATAAATGTCATATAAAATTATTTTCGCGTATCGCGTTTGGAGAACTAGAGCATTGAGTGAAAAACTGGATAAACTTTTGCTTTCTCTTTGTTCTGTTAAAAAAATTGAAACATTGAAGCTATTGAATGAGGGGAAAAAACCATCTGAGATAGCCAATTCTTTGAAGATGTCGATGGGTGGGCTTCATCGGTACTTGAAAGCTTTTTTAGAAACTGAATTGATTGTAAAAACTGGCAAGGGCTATAAAGTAACTCCCTTAGGTGTTAGGGTTCTAGAAAAAATGGAAGAAACAATAAATTACATTAAAAAAGAAGTGGATGAGTATGAAACCAGAAAAATTAAACCAGTTTCTCTTAACATTTTAAGAGAAGTGATAGAGAGAAGAGCTTTCAAAGCTCAAACTCTAGAGAAGTTAAAGCAAATTTTAGATGAAATGCAACATGAAGTGAGTGACTGATGGTCCCATGTTTGTTCGATTGGTGGCCAAAGTGGAGAACTTTTAAAGCAGGAACCTGTGCATTTTGGGACCCATCCTTAGACATTATCCTGATAGATTTAGATAAAGTTGACGAAATAGCAAGAAGATATGACGCCCCTCGAAAATATGTTCTTCATCTTCTTTATCTACTCGAAATTCCTCATAGATCATTTATTACCACTTCGTTGTGTGAATTCATTTGTTCAATAGAGAGAGAATTATGTAGAAAACTCTGTGTTAGCAATTACACAAAGGCTGATTTAAAGCAGTTAAAGGAGGAATTAATTATTTCTGAGATTGTACATTACAATTTAATGGATAGTGCGAGGCCTTTTCAAGAAGCAATTGCTCTTTTCATTGCAGAAGAAACTATACCCGAATTTTCTAGAAGGCATTTTCCGAGAAACGCAAATAAGTATATGCAAATCTATGAGGAATTCAAAAGAGGAACCTTTAATGAGTGTTTAACAAGGGATTGCAAGGTAGAAAGAACAAGTATTGAAGATTTTTATAAAGACATCAAATGGTTATCCAAGAATAGGGGCTTGAAGTCGGATCATTTATTAATAATCAACTGTCTAACTCACTTTATTCCCGGAAAACCGGACATTTTAGATTTATTTCCTTATATTCCGGTTACAATGAATCCAAAATACCTTGCACGTGATGTTTTAGATCTGTTGAAGAAAGCGTCTTCAAAAATTACGCCTGATCTTTTGAGAAGAATAAGTATCGCCATTACATGGGATCTAAAAGCCTTTTCCAAAGTTTTCATGAGCTTAAAAAAGACAAGATACTCCGTTGCATCAGATATTGGGAACTTGTTTGATAGTACTTTTGTGGCGATACGTAGCTCAAGGTCATTCAGGATTTTTGCTAAATTACAAAAATCAATACCAGAATCATTACCATTGTTGTCTCTAACGTCTATAAAAAAGACATTTTATTTTAATCTAATTACTCTTAAGGAAATGGTTCTTGTAAACAGAGATATTGGAAATATCAAATGTTTACTTTGCAACGAACAAGAATGTCATGAGGATTGTTCAATGTATCCTATTTTGAGGCGTTTTAGGAGGATTTCAGAAAAATTGAGGGAAATTGAAGTTTCAGAAACTTTGAAACGAATTATTAAGGAAAGCGGCCCTTCTTATCTCAAAGAATTTTAGAACGCTCTTTTAGAGATCAAATATAGAACTTCCGACATTACAGAAATATTTACCTCATTTGCATATTTTCTTCGTAATATTCCTAGTTTCTTAGCAACATACAGAGAGAGCTCGGCTCCTACTACAGAATTTATAATGGCCATTCTCAATTTTTCTTCTGATCTTAACCAATCGAATTCTCCTATTACTTTATCTTTTAGGCTCTGATTAATCTCGCGCATATTTAGTTCGTAAAGCTTTATAAGCGGCTTAACTAATTTCTTGCTTCTTCCCCTATAGCTAATATTTATCCCCTTTTTCTAAAAATTCCTTAATTTTTCTTCCAAGCCACATTTTTAAATCTTATTCTCCCGATTTTGGCATATCATATTTTGTGGACAACACCGAATAGTCGTCTTCATATCTTACTTTCTCATCTTGATAGGATTTTAAGATGTATAATAGCCTATGCAAAAGCATAAAGTAGCATTTTCGACATAAAGGTCTTCCTTCATATTCACTTCCTAATGGGCCTAAGAATACTTCATTTTCATTCAAAGTTTTTCCGCACATCGCACATTTCACGCAAACATAAAAGCTAAAGCAAATTTCTAAGTTTAGCAAAGTTTCTGATGCCTTTTTCCGAAAGCAATGTAAA
>CBEWZU010000126.1:0-2664 GCA_965561205.1 uncultured Archaeoglobaceae archaeon
TATCATTGTCTATTATACACCTAATCAAATATAAACATTACTGTGACATTACCAACTTAACAAAGCATAAAATTGATAGCCCTGAGAGTTAATTATGGCTTGGAGATACATTCAGCTAGCAAATAAAGTAAGTTTATATACCAGCACCTCTGTAAAAAAAGTTGATGGCAAACATATCTATAATCGGCTCTGGATACGTTGGACTTGTTACGGGTCTAGGATTTGCCGAACTTGGCAACCGTGTCATTTTTATTGATGTTGACGATAAAAAAGTTGAAAAAATAAATTCGCATAAGCCACCAATTTTTGAGAAGGGTTTAGAGGAACTTATGAAGAAAAACAGAGGAAGATATTATGCAACAACTGAATACAACGCTATAGCGGAATCTGACATAATTTTTATATGTGTTGGAACGCCATTCGCAGATGATAGCTCAATAAACCTAAGTTTTGTAAAAGAGGCCTCCAAAGAGATTGGGAAAAATTTGGGCAATAAGTATCAGGTGATTGTTGTCAAGAGCACGGTTATTCCTGGGACTACTGAAGAAGTCGTAAAAACCATAATTGAAGAAGAGTCTGGTAAGGAAGCGTTCAAAGATTTTGGTTTAGCGATGAATCCTGAGTTTCTTAGGGAAGGTAACGCTGTTGAGGATTTCTTCAATCCGGATAGAATAGTGATTGGTGTTAAGGATGACAGAACTAAATCAGTTTTAGAAGAGTTGTATAAGCCGTTCCAATGTCCCAAAATGTTTACAGACATAAAGACTGCTGAGATGATAAAATATGCGGCAAATGCCTTTCTAGCAACGAAAATTAGTTTTGCAAACGAAATCGGGAATATATGCAAGAAACTTGGTATCGATGTCTACAAGGTATTTGAGGGCGTGGGATTAGATCACAGGATAAATCCTGCTTTTTTTAGAGCAGGAATCGGATTTGGCGGAAGTTGCTTTCCAAAAGACGTTAAAGCTCTGATTAGAAAAGCTGAGGAACTAGGGGAAGATCCGAAGATACTGAAAGCTGTCATTGAAGTAAATGAAAAACAGCCTCTGAAAATGGTAAAATTGCTGAAGAAACACATTCCTGATCTAAAAGGAAAGAAAATCGGAGTACTTGGTTTAGCGTTCAAGCCAGATACTGACGATATAAGAGAAAGCAGAGCTATTCCCATTATTAGAGCTTTGTTGGATGAAGGTGCCAATGTAATAGCTTACGACCCCAAAGCGATGGAGAACTTTGCTAAGATGTTCCCACAAATTGATTACGCTAATTCTGGTGAAGAGGTGATTACTAATTCTGATGCGGTGTTAATAGTTACCGAGTGGAAAGAATTTGAAGAACTGAATTATAAGGAAAAAATTGTAATAGATGGGAGAAGAATCGAAAAGGCAAAAAAGGAGGCTTCGATTTATGAGGGAGTGTGTTGGTGATGAAGATTAGAAAAGCAGTTATTCCGGCTGCTGGGTATGGGACTAGAATGCTCCCCATTACAAAGGCCCAGCCTAAGGAGATGGTTCCTGTTGTTCATAAGCCAGTAATTCAATACGTCGTCGAAGAAGCTTATTATTCTGGTGTAAAGGAGATATTGATTATAACTGGTAAGCATAAAAGGGCAATAGAAGATCACTTCGATAGGAGCGATCTGCCTAAGAAAGATAAATACACGGAAGAACTGGACAGAATTTTGGACGAAATAAACATATTCCTCGTCAGGCAGAGAGAGCAGAAAGGGTTGGGAGATGCGGTTAGATATGCCGAAGCCTTTGTTGACAATGAACCCTTTGCCTTATTGTTAGGCGATAATATTACGATCCCACCATGCACCAAAATGCTGATGGATGTTTTTGAAAAATATAGAAGTTCAATTATAGCTGTTGAAAAAGTTCCACCTGAAAGGGTACAATTTCATGGTGTGATTAAGGGTGTTGAAATTGAAAAAGGAATATACAAAATTGAAGATTTGGTTGAAAAACCGAAGGCTGAAGAAGCTCCCTCTAATTTAGCAGTGTTGGGAAGATACATACTAACTCCTGAGATTTTTGAATATTTAAGGAATTTAAAGCCCGGCTACGGTGGAGAACTACAGCTTACAGATGCTTTAAGAGACATGTGCGGGGATATTGCAATATACGCTTATCTTTACTCAGGTAAGAGGTATGATATAGGAAACAAGCTCGAATGGTTAAAAGCAAATGTTGAGATTGCTTTAAGAGATGAAGAATTGGGAGAAGAGTTTAAAAAATGGTTAAATGAGTTAACTGTACGGTTCCTTAGCAGAAAGTAAGCTATTTATAACATTTTTTAAGCTAGCCAATATAGGTAAGGCTACGAGCGAAGTAATTCTGCAAGAGATTTATAATGAGATCAAAAAGATAAGGGAAAAACTGGAGTAGCTTGAAGAACTAATAGTGCCAGCGGAAAAATCTCTGAAGAAGAATTACAAGAAATCAGGAAGCTGGGAGAAGAATCATTAAAGAGAGAACAATCTGAGAAGGGAGCTTGATGTTTAGAGTTGTTGTTCACAAGAAGCAGGAATTTACAGAAAGCTTATTTAAATTTGCTGAACTTGTGGAGATAATTAAAACCGATCTAATCCTTAAAGGTAGTAAATTTAAAAAGTCAGCCTAAACGTTTTTAAGATTTTGAGACGAATGTAAATTATGA
>CBEWZU010000127.1:0-2634 GCA_965561205.1 uncultured Archaeoglobaceae archaeon
AGGATGTTTTACATTTTCACAGAATTCATTTTTTTCGCAGAGCCCGTATGTTCTGAGAGTATCACAAGTAGGGGGAGTGTACTTCGTTCCGCCCCCCCTAATTCCTGCTATGTGTTCTACTTGGTATCTCGTTAAATTTTCATCAAAATCGGAAACGTTGCTGAATATCTCTACCACCTCGTCAACAGACATACCTATGTTGATCAGGAAAGAGGTAAGCGTAAACCTTGCATGGTGAGAGATTCCTCTTCCCGCCAGAGTATCCGATAACATTTTGGAGATACAGGGAGGGAAACTCTCTCGGGAAACCTCCCCAAACCCTTTATCGAGCCCTCGATCTCTTTTCTTTGTCTCCAGCTTAACTCGTAGACGGTCGATAATTTCTTTCAACACAGGAGGTAATTTAGGGGGTTTACCTTTCTTCTCCATAAGCCGCCACTTTATTGCTTCAGACATTAATCTGGCAACATCTCTCTTTCTAAGATAAACGTACCCTTGATCTAGAAATCTATTAACAAGTTTCCAGTATTTGGCATGAAAGTATGGAGCATATGCTAGATAATTGACAACATTCAGGGTATAATCGTAAAATCGGCCTCCCACACTTCGTCTAGGCGCCTTTTTGATGTCCCACCCAAAGGTTTCACTTGCAATATGAATCAACTTATCATTTTCCTCGTCCGCTAAAAGGTCATCAGCACGCTTTGATTCAGCAACAGCATATCTTCTCCGCAAATACTCGTCATCCAAAGACTCAACAAGGAGACGCGCAAGAGGAAAAGAAAGAAGCTCCACATAAGCATCCTTTCGATAGGAAACATAACCCTTCTCTAAAGCCTCCACAACCCGCTCTCTACCCCTATCAAGAACCAAAGAATATTCGGGGGAAGCCAGGTCCTCAATATCCAAATTGAGGTTTTCAATGTACTTTTGCGCCTCCTTCGTGAAAGGATATTTGGCCAAATCAGATTTAACACGGATATGCGCCATTCCCAGAAGCCTACCTATCTCCGTTTTAATTAGCAAGAAGTTCCTATTTTCTTCAACAACTTGAAGGCCTTAAATACATTTTTGAAAGCCCAACAAGACACAAAGAATACAAATAATCACCATTCAAAAGAGTATAAACGCATAAGAGGGTATATTCGGTGTGATGAGAACACACGATTACCTATTAGCAGGTAGCCAGCTACGTTGTCCAAGTATTTTACCATGAAACCAATTGGTTCATACTTAAGACGCAGAAGCTTTTGATTGTTTATTCCGGCACATCACTGAACTATTGACGCAAACTACTATTCTCACAGGTTACTTTTACCTGTTTGAGAAGGGAGAAACTCTAGGAGCGTGAACGGCCTCATTCCGCCTCAATTCGTGGGGCAAGCCAATAGGTTAGACGCCCTCCACCAATAATATTAAACTCGAGCTTTATGGGCATGCTAGTTGAGAATTGAACGGTAACAGTATCACTCGCAGCCGTCGCTTTCATCATATCCATCAAGTAGCTGAGAGCATACATTGCCTTGGACTCCTCCGTAACATTCAGCTCAAGAAGAGCGTCGCTGGACTTGTCTAATTTAACTTCAACTCCACCCGTATCTCCAGAGGCGGTAATTTTCAACTCTTCAGAAGATGCTTCAACTTCTACATGATCACTCACGACTTCAGCGTCCTTTAATGCCTCCTTCAGGGCATCTGCGGTCATTTTGATCTCGGCATTAAATTTAATGGACGGAACTGGTGTTTCTTCATGCGTTAAATCAAGTAAACCGATTTTGAAAGTACGTATCGATGTGCCTTTAAACGTAACATTAAGCTTATTCTTTTCAGGATCGAAGGACAATTCCAGTTCGTCACCACCACCAGCTCTCCTCATTATTCGGGACATATCCTCGAGGTTAATCCCGAGCTTAACCTCACCGCTACATTCGTACTCGTTAAAGGCGGCTTTAGGTAACTCAAAATCAACCATAGCCACGTGGCTAGGGTCCATCGCCCTTGCGCGTAGGGAATTTTCATCGGCGATAAAAACAACTTCGTCCACTAGACTAGATAAGGCATCGACAATGTTTTTCCAGAGCCTTGCATCTGTAAAAGCGAATTTGAATGACACATACATCACCTTCCCTTAAAGCTTCTACAAGATTCCTTTTTAATTTGAGCGGGTTTGGTAGCTAATCTGATTTTCCTACAGGGCCTTCTCTCTAAGATAATGCTCAACCCAATACCAGCTTTCAACTAATTGATTTTTCGGAGTATAATCACTTTATTTACAAGCATCTAATATTTAAACTTATGACCTTTTTTCAACAGACATTTTTAACCTCTCTACCTCCCTTAGTAAATCAAGATTAAGTTTGTTCATATCCTGTATTATGTTTGCGTTAATCTGTATTTCACCTTCTTCCCCAATTAAAACACTTCCAAATACTCTTATCCTATCGCCAACTTTAATTTTGCTTATAATCTCATTATCTAACGCTACAATTCTTGCCTTCCCAGTCCCATCGTCGATGAGTGCAACATTTTCCCCTTTTTCTAGAACGACTCCCAAAACTTTAACAAAAGAGGCGCCATCAGCAGTCAAATCTTTAATCTTTTTTTCTGCAGCAGGTGGGCGGGGTTTCCATGAAG
>CBEWZU010000128.1:0-2456 GCA_965561205.1 uncultured Archaeoglobaceae archaeon
TTGTGAGACGTGCTTCAAGGAAATGCAGAGTCAAGGCTTTAAATTAAAGGAGGCGGTAAGCTGATGATACGCATTGATTCGTCTCTTCTCGCTATCCTGCACGGGAATCTATATTATTTCCTCGATGGTGTGTGGGTGCGGGTATCGAAGGTTAAAATTCTCGAAAATAGAGACGATATTGCCATTGATTATAAATACGACGGATGCAACGCTGTATACAAGATCAAGAAGAGAGAAGAGCCTCTCAAAAAGGGATGGTCGCGATTTTTGCCGTCATCAGACATGATGTTTTTGGAATTGGAAATTGGAATAGAGGTTGCCTTGGAAATGACTCCAAATCTGTATAAGCTTGCAAGCGAGTTATATAAAATCGGCTTTATTTTTGATTTCGGCCCCGATTGCAGCGAAACATTCATCCAGCGCATAATTCAGGGAACGCCAAACCCGAAACTTGATTATGAAAAGAAAAGGAGGTGAGAATGGGATGAGAAAGAGGTTAATGCCATATGAAAAAAGATGCCCAGATGGTTTTATAATAAATGAGCTGTTAAAGAAGCCTAAGGCGAGAGGCGGCGTTATGTACAGCGCCATAAACGAAGAAGCCATATCCATTCATGCCAATCGGTTTTTGCCAACTTGGGACGACACGGATCATTTTCACTTCGTATGCAAAATGCAAGGGCGTCGCGGATGTTTTACAGGTCAGATTTGACACGAATTACAGCAAAGATATCAAATATGCGCTGTTCTTTTATTTAGGCTGACGAAAATGCGGAGCAACTGGACAACGCAAAATTCACCTTGACAGGCGCTCACACGCACGTATCTTTCAAATAGCCTTCGACGAGAGCGACATTTACTTTTACGGGGAGAAAGACGAGCCAAACGCCGTTATAACGTGGAAAGAAAGGGCCTTTAAGCTTCTAAGATGGTTAAAAGAGGAAAAGGGAGTCAAAACAATCGATGAGGCATTAAAAAATTTTGTAAAATCAATACCGATGTATTTCGGACCGGTATGTAACAGAAAACGCGGTGTATGAGAATGCCGCAGGCACTCATCAGCTAACGATATTAGCACTTTTTAAGTGAACAATATAACGCATGTTATTTGCGCTTGATGTATTACGCCAGTTTGGGAAAATTTTATGCATAATTTTTCGTAACTCACTAAACATGGAATCATACTTCATAAGACATGCCGGAAAAGAGAAATTAAATGTGGTCGATGAAGCTATAGATTATCTTTGGGAACACAATAAAATCGCAATACATTATCCGGGCAAGGGCGAGGAAGATAAAGAAAGCATAAATCCAGACGATTATGAGGATAAAGTAGCCAAACGGGCGATGCATGTCTTCAATGAGTTGAATAATAATGGGGGTTATATTTGGGCGGAATATCGTAATAGGAGAGAGGTTAAAGTGGGAAAAATTGTGCCGCATAGCTTTGCTATATACAAAACAAGATGGGCAAGTAAGGAAAGGGTAGCCAAGCTGAAAACTCTTCAGATTGATAAGAAAAGCGTCAAAATTATTCCGCCCCATCAGGCCATATCGTTGCGTGCAGTGAGACCCAGGGGAGGAACGCTTTCACGATGGCCTTCAGCGAAAAACAGGCTGAAGTGTCTTGTTGAAGGATTAAGCCCTGAAGAACATTGGGATAGCCTATTTCCATCCGAGCAAGAAACCGTCTGTTCGGAGTATCTGAGGGAACCGGATGTTACTGGATGCCCAATTTTAGAGCGGTTATTATTGCCGGTTGGCAGAACGCTTCAAGATGTCGACATATATGGTTATGCCACAGATAAAAAAAGGATTTTTGCCCAAGTAACATATTTCAAAAAAGAGGAAGCCAAAACAAAAATTCAAAAATTAAAAGATCATGACGGTTCAAATTCGCATCTAATCTTTTTCTGCAACTGTAAAAAAGTTCACTTCGATAATGGCATCCTATTTATCCCATTGAAAAGGGTAGAGAATTGGTTAAAAAACAATAAAACATACCTACGAAAGCTATTAGAATATGGATAACAGAATCGATCATGCACTTCTGCCTTCAGATCGATAGAACATTCTTCTACCAAACTTTTATTTGGTTTCAGTTCGCTATCTCTCTTGCCGCTCGCTGGTATCAGCCTTGCCTGTTCTATCACCCAAAACCGTTGGACGTCTTCCCCTCGGTCTCCCAGTAGTGGATGATGTTTTCCCCGGATTCGAAAATGGAGACTTTGTTGTCTTACACGGATCAGTCTCGAACTTTATCCTTTTCGACTTATGCATCCGTTCGCAGCTCCCTCTCTCTAAATCTGGCTTAGGCTCGACAACGGTTTTCATGGATGGAGGAAACGTTTTCAATCCTTATATTGTTTCGGAGATTGCGAGGAACTACGGCCTTAACCCGAAAAATGCCTTAGAAAAGATATTTGTTTCAAGGGCATTTACGGCTTATCAGCTTT
>CBEWZU010000129.1:0-2405 GCA_965561205.1 uncultured Archaeoglobaceae archaeon
TCAAAGAGTTCGGGATTCATGAACGGAAAGATGCAAAGGTTAGGGGTTTTTCGAAAGGCATGAAGCAGAGACTTATGCTCTGCATGGCTCTGATAAGCGATCCGGAAATTTTGTTCTTAGACGAACCGACAAGCGGTTTGGACGTTCAGAGTGCGAGAATGATTAGGGAAAAGATTTTGGAGATAGCAAATGAAAGAAAAACTGTCTTTCTCACATCCCACAACATGGATTAGGTAAATATGCTGTGCGACAGGGTTGCGATAATAAACAAAGGCAAAATCGTTACGATAGACACTCCAGAAAGACTGAAAAGCAGAGTCGGCGGAAGCGTTGCAATCGAAGTGAGCTTCGGAGACAGAGTGGAGCTAAACATAGAGAATGCGGAGAGATTCGGAGACAAATATGTGATATACACGACCGAGCCATATAAAACGATCTGCGAAGTTGTTGACTTTGCGAGGAAGAGTGGTGCGGAGATAGTCTCAATCAACACCCGAACTCCGACGCTTGAGGATGCGTTCCTAAAGCTCTTGGAGGTAGAAAGATGAAGTGTCTGGCGATTGCAAAGAAGGATATAATGATGTACTATCTGAAAGGGCCTGTCGTCATCTTTGGTATTCTGCTACCCTTATTCCTGTTTTTGGCATTCTGGATTGGCAGAGATCTACCCCCGAATTTCTTACTTGCAGGGTTGATTTCGATGACCGTATTTTTCGCATCTACTTCCGTCTCACCGGTTATAGCTCCATGGGAAGGACAGATGAGAACACTCGAAAGACTGCTTGCGTGTCCTGTGTCAGCAACCACAATCGTTTTCGGAGACGTTATCGCCTCGCTAATCTTTGGGATTTGCATGTCCTTCGTTCCACTACTCATAGCTTTTTGCTTCGGATTTGTTCCCGATCCTGTCATAATTCCAGCAATAATTCTCGCCGCCTTTTGCTTCTCCTGCTTGGGCTTGCTATTTTCAGCCTATCCGACAAATCTGCCTTCAACGGTCATGATGATCTCATCGCTCGTTCGTTTTCCGCTCATATTCATAAGCGGAATTTTCATCCCAGTTCAGGAGCTTCCCACTTGGGGGAAGGTGATTTCAATGCTCTCTCCTCTCACGTATTTCACGGATGTAGCAAGGGCATCCTTCGGAATGGAATCGTTTCTTCCAATCTACACGGATTTTATCGTTTTACTCAGCTTTTCTATTGCGTTCTTAGTGCTGTCAATAAAACTTCACGAGCGTGCTTTGTTGAGCAGAATATAAGCTCTTGTCTTGTTATACCTCAGTATTTCAAATTCAGTTGGAGGTATATTCCAAAAATTATTTCACAACTCTAACCTAACTTACAGAAAATAATGAATAAGAAAATCATGTGGATGATCAAACAACTCGACAAAGTCAATCCAGCTAAAGGAAGTTACCTACTGAAAGTGTGTTTGAGGTTTAGTGGGTGATGGATGTTTGAGAACTGAAATTATTTCAGGATGTCACGAGAATTCTTTCACTTTTAGTCTCTTTAATACCTTTCTTGGAAAGGCAATAAAAAACTCTATTACTACTTCCATATTTTACTAAATTCTGGCTTATATTGGCTTTTTAAGTTTATCTTGTAAAAATATCTCAGCATTTCCAATTTCTCAAGTAAGCTTATTACACTTTCTAGTTGGAGTGTTATATATTCTCGCAGATATATTATTTTGAGCTATTCTTTAGAGTTAAATATTTTTTACATTCTCTCTGTCATCGTAAATTTTTTTTATTTTTACTAAGCCGAATTTTCATGCACTTTTTCACGGACTGGGAAGGTCCTTGGATCGTCAACGATATCGCTTACGAGCTTTGCATAAGTCTATTCAACAATCCTGAGTTTTTCGAGAGGTTGAGCCAGTATGATGACCACCTATACTGGGTGGAGAAAAAACCCGGGTATCAGGCGGGAGACACACTAAAGCTTTTGGCACCCTTTTTTGTGGCTGCAGATTTAAAAAAAGAAGAGATTGTTGAGATTTCAAAACAGACCGCAAAGTTCGTTAGAGATGCATCGGAGGCAATGGAATTCCTTCAGAGGAGATACAAACCCGTTGTAATCTCAACGAGCTACTTACCCTACCTTGAGACAACCACGAAGATTTTGCATGTTGAGGGGGATGTTTACGGGACTGAATTCGATCCCGAAAAATACAATATAGACGATGGGTGGAAAAGGTGGCTTCTGAAAAAGGTTGATGAAATAGCCTCCCTGAATGATATAGAAATAGAAAACCCTGACAGAGAATCAGTCAGTTATCTGGATAATTTCTTCTGGAAAGAATTGCAGAAAACTCCCTTCAAAAAAGTTTTAGACGATATCAAGGTTATAGGTAGTAAGAAAAAAAGAGATATCGTGAAAAGCTACCGTGAAGGGATA
>CBEWZU010000130.1:0-2385 GCA_965561205.1 uncultured Archaeoglobaceae archaeon
GCGTTTAGGCTTAAGTGTTTAGTGATAGGCTAAACCAAACTATATAAACATTGCTGGGTTTCAAGTAGTAGTAAACATAAAATCCCTTCAATGTATTAATAAATTATCTTCAACGAACTTAATTCCCTTTTTAGTTAAACATACGCCCTTCTCATTGATATGAACAAGTTTCTTTTTCTCTAAGTCCTTAACCGATAAGTGTACTATTTGATTATATGCCTTAAGGATGGAGACCAACTCCTTTTTCGGGATTCTTTGTCCAATCTGGTATAGGGCTATCAAAAGCTGTTCTTTGAATGTTAGTCCATCCTTCAAAATAACTACAGTGCCATCTTCAAATTGTTCAACAAAAGGAATTTGCTTTTCATTTAAAGAACGAAGCAACGAATTGATTTTTTCTTCATCTAATTTAAGCAATGTGCAGATAAGCTGGGAGAGAATCCAGTTACATGCAGCTACGCAAAATTGGCTATCAAGGGAAGTTGGGTCAATGCTCTTAATATGGGCAACTCTTTTCTTGTTTCTTATATCATAAACTGTCCTAGCTACATGAGGAATAATAAGTAACAGAAGTTCATCCATCTCCGTATTTTTAGGTTTATTTATCAGTTCGTTAAACAGGTTATTAAATCGTATACTATTAAGGTTGATGGCTTTCTTATCTACGATATTCTTAACGGCTGCTAAAGATAATTCCGCAAATTTAGCCGCATGAAGTATTGATTTCTCCCAATCTCCTAGGAAATTATATCTCTTCGCTAAAGTATATTCTTTTAGAAGTTCAGTTGCAAGTTTATTATCTACAACTTTTGCTAATTTTTTCTCTAAGTCTTGTGAGGACAAGTGTATTTTCACTTTCCTCGATTTATAAGTTGTTTTATGAAATTAGTCGCATTTTTTCTTCCCTTTTGCGTTAACTTATATCTTTTTCCTGTTCCCTTTCCTGTAGACATTATTTCATCCCGATGTTTGTCTAAGTTTCTTGATAAATTCTTCAAAGATTGGACACCACAATCTTTCAAATGTCGCCAAAGTGTAGAACCGTTAATCCATTCTTGATTATAAACTTCCTTGTAGGCCAAGAGCAAACATCGCGAAATAAGAAACTGCTTTTCTGCTTCAGTTCCTTTAATTGTAGCTATAAAAATGGGTTCTTTCTCTCCAAACTCATAAATCTCCGAAAGTTGATGTGCTTCTATACCGATTTTACGAGCAAACTCAGTAACTTTTTCATCTAAAGCTTTCGATTCGGAAACCTTGGAAACAGTTAATGTCTCTTTTAATAACTGTGATAAAATTACCTCGAAAGCTTTAGCCTTGAATTGTTCTGGAACACTTGATACTGCTTCTAAAGCAATCTGAACCTTCTTTCTTAGTTCATCCACTTTTACTTCAGCCACTTCTTCCCATTTGTTCGACATAAGCCTCACCAGTTCTCGTAAGAACCCAAGCCTTAAGGCCATCCTTTTTCTCATCAGCTTCTGCAAAAATATGTCTATGTATATTGGCATTTATTATCTGATTGGGATTTTTAGGTTTAGCTATTCGGGTAATTTTATAACACTCAATAATGTCCTTTACATTAAATAAACGAAGGCCTTTCTTCTTCAGTAACCAATATGCGAATACGGCTACTATATCGGTATGCTTCCTTGGATTTCCTTTCACATCCAGGAACTCGCCGAGTGTCTCAGGTATGCTCTCTGAAGGCGCTTCTAGCAATCTTGTAGTTTTAAGCTTCTTTTCAGCGATGAATTCTTTGATTTTCCTTTCGACCCACTCTTTATCGCCTTGAAGTTCGATTTCAAATGTGCCTTCCTTAATCCTTATTTTATATACAGGCATGTTACTCATGTATATTCCTCCTTAATATCCGCTTATCATATTGTACTACTTTCTCTTAAATCTTCTGGTAATTAAAGACATTAACAAATAGGAAAAATGTACTTACATAAAATAATCATTTTTCTTTCCTATTTCCAAAAATAAAAGTTAAATCGAAATTTTGATTTTTAGGGAAATATTCTTTCGAAAAGTTAAGTACATAATTATGTAATTATAAGTAGATATCAAATTTTAAAAGCTAATATTTTGGTGAAGAAAAAAGGCCAAATAGCCAAAACTTCAATTAAAAATGGGAAAAAATAAATCAGTACATATTACTCCAGAATTTTAGAATTTTAAGAAGCATAAACCAGTAATAATAAAATTCGATTGTTCGTATGAATTCAATGTTGTTTTTAACATTGAATTCGTTAATTCGAATTTAAAGTTATTTAGTACATGATATTTCAGAATACGATGTGTTGATTGTTTAACTAAATTTTATTTTTTGGCTTAGTGCTAGGGCTTCCGCCTGGGCTTTTCTTAGCAGGTCTCCTATCG
>CBEWZU010000131.1:0-2381 GCA_965561205.1 uncultured Archaeoglobaceae archaeon
AGTAGAAAATTGGCGGGCCCGGCGGGATTTGAACCCGCGACCCCCGGGTTAAAAGGCCAATTATTCAAGCCGATTATTTGGAAAGAGCTGAGAAACAGCTTCGAAATTTGGGCAAAAGCCAATTACGGGCAAAAATATTTCAAAGACGTCATGTTTTATCTTGAGAAGCTTAATCCGCGGATTACGAGGCTTGAGGATATTGACGCAATTTTCGCGGATAAGGGGCCGGGATGGCGACATAAATGGTTCGCTATCAGATGCTTACTGAAATACTGCGAATCTCACGGCTGGAATAAACAGATAATTGAACAGTTGAAGGCTGTCATGCCCTCTACGCCTCAATCAGGCGTTGACAAGCGCGTTCCAAAAGAATCAGTCATTATTGAGTTGCTTAGGCAACTTAACAATTTAAACAACAGAAACAAGAAATATGCTGTGTTCTACAATTTGATTTTAGATTCAGCAATTCGGCCGATGCATGCGGTTGAAATCTTGAATTCTTGGGACGAACGAAACGTTGAATCCGTTGAGGATTCTGAGGGAATTTACAAGTATTACGCCGATATTAAGCGGAAACAAAAGCATACTTTCGTCGTTTTCCTCACGGAATACACTTACCGCCAGATACGCAAAATCAAGCCCAAATTGACGGCGAATGGATACTTCTGCTTCAAGAAGAGACGTAATCTTCTCCGCCCCAAACTTGTCCAAAAGTTCGCTTATAACATGATGCGAAAACATGGCGTTGACCGCGACATCGCCGAATTTCTCAGTGGAAGAAAACCAGCCGGAGTAGGGCCTCGACACTACGCAGAATTAATAACCCTCGCTGAGGCGCAATACCCAAAATATGGAAATTATCTTATTAATTTAAGGCGAAAAGTAAACGGAAACACTTGATTCTTCTTTTTTCTACCCTTCGTGAAGGGTCGTAGAGACTTACTGCTTTTTCGATTTTATTTTGTCCCATCTGTCTCTAAATTCCCCAGGATTTTGATGGAGCTTCAATTCTATGTTCAGTCTATCCTCCACATTTGGAAATGCGTTTTCATATTTTTGTAGGCTTCCGTATCTAAAAAGCACACAAGGATTGTTGCGAAACGCTGTAATTGGATATGGACGGGGTTTTTCAGCAATTTCCCCGAGCTCTTCTATACTGAAAACCAGATACTCCCACGGTTCAAAGTCTTTAAAAACAACGAAGACGCAGTAATCAAAGTTTTGCTTCTTGATACTTGCACCTTGATAAAATGACGCCGCACATGCCCATTCATCAAGGTCAATACTGCTTGATTTGACCTCAATTTGCGCATTGACTGTTTTATCAAAGATGTCTGGCCCCCTTCTTTTCTTGAGAATCTCCACATCATGCCCGAGCTCTTTAAGTCTTAAAGCAACCAAATATTCTGCATAATAGGGCAGAAGCCTCTTATCTCTTGAAGCCTCCACAACAGCCTTCAAATTTGCAACTACCTTTTCAAAATTCAATCAAATTTCACCTTTATTTTCTGGGCTTGAACAACTTAAAGCATTCTGGACATACGTAAAGTTGTTTCTCTTTTCCGAACGCGTTTGTTCTTTTCATGCTCTTTGCTTGTTTTTTGTGGATTATGGTGCCGCAAAAAGTGCATTTTACAAGCTTTAAGCTTCTTCGGAGGAACCACCAGAATATTGTTTCATTAGGATTTTTAGGCTCAGCGGGGAGAATCTCAACTATATTGTTTTTATCAGTATCAATCTTCCATAGTCCTACTCCCATCAGCTTGGCATAATTTATGGATTCTTCTGTATAATCAATTGGCATCGCCAAATAACATCGGTGCGCGAATGTCGAGTATCCTAAGGCTTGAGTTATATATCTTACGCGTGCTTTCGCTCTGTCTTTCACCTCAACAGCTAATATTTCAATCTGATGAGAATATCTTCTTCCGATGTCTTTGACGCCTACAACGTCAGCTTGCGCCTTGCCACCTACCCTTGTGAATTCAAATTTTGTTTTCCCACCATCTTTGTAACCTTCCGTCAAGTAACCGCATTTCTTAAGGTGTCTCAGAATTATTGGGTAAAAGCGCTCTTCGTTTCTACGCAAACATATCCCTCCTCATTTAACTTAATTGATCTTGCGAATTTAGAAATATAAAATTGACGTATCCAATTGTTTTGAAGATATAATATTATAATTCGAATTGCTTTATGTTTCTTGACGTGTTGAGGATTGAAGAAGTATTTGATTGGTGCTGGAGGCTGGGCCTATTTTCGTGTTCCAGGCGTTCATCCTTTAAGGGCGTATTCTATGGCTTTTGATTTTGTTGAGGTTAATTCGACTTATTATAGGATTCCGGATTTGGAGCTTGTTAGGTCGTGGAGGCGTATTGTGCCGG
>CBEWZU010000132.1:0-2319 GCA_965561205.1 uncultured Archaeoglobaceae archaeon
CCTCACCGAACCCTCAAGATCCACCATTACATCGCATGCGATCGAAATCCTCAAATAACCGCCCCAGACATTATGACTATGGTGTATCAGTTTAAAGCTTTATAAAAATTATGATAGTGCGTTCGTTTGCATTTTCAAGCTTATGCGTTCGATGATAGGCAATTTAACTTTTAAAAAATATTACGAAACTTGCGCATATAAATCGAGATCTACTAATCATCTAAGAATAGAATAAAGTGGTGTCTAGACCGCAATCTTATGGAAACTTTCTAGAGAAAAATCCTCTATATTTAAACTACACTACTTTTAATACGCTGTATGTACCATTATTTTATTGTGTATGGGAGGATACGAGATGGGTCGAAGAAAGGAAGCAGAAAAATTCGAAATTGACCATTTCTTAATGGAATCGTTAAGAAAGGAATATAGGGATTTGGAGCGAATCCTTGAAGAATTAAGAGAATATGCATCCTCCTCTGCGGCTGACAGCGTTGGTTATGAGAAATTGATTGAAGCCGAGAAAAAAATCAAGTCGATACAGGATCAGATTCTAGAAATAATTAATAATTCGAAGCCTTCGCTTAGGAGGCCTGAAGTGTCGGCGGCGGGGCCGCCAGTCATAATTAGATGTAAGAATTGGAATGACTTTAAATCAAATGCTAGGGAAGCTAAGGCAGTATCCTACCTGCTTAGAGCCGAAGAAAATGTATTTCAAGCTGATGCCTTAAAAAACGGAATGATATATACGTACAGCGGCCAAATTCCAGACTTTAACACTCTGCTAAGAGTATGGCTTTCTAGACAGCTGAATGTTGATGAGGAGAAGATTTTTGAAGGAGTGCTAGCAATAGGCTAATTTGAATCCGACAGATCTATAACAGGAGAACTATCCAATTTAATATTCCAGGCAGTAATATGGTAATTATAGTGACGTATACCGCAAAGGCTAGAAAATAATAAATGTAAATTTTCCTCTGCGTTCCTTCACTCAAAACTTTTACGATTTTCTTTTCAAGTAAGAAAACAGGAGTGAGGAGGGCGAACAGCAAAATCAGAGGCGAAACAAAATGATTAGTGATAAGCGATATTAAAAATGCATAAAGGTTCGCCTCTAACGCTAGCGAATAACTTAAACGAGCCGCAATCCTCAAAACTTGGTCGGCTATTATTAGACATAAAACGATAGAAACAAGGGCTTTTCTCGCTCTCTCAATCCCAGATAAAACAATTCTATCCCTGCGGAATCTGTAATTTCTGGGACTCCTTAGTGAAGATTTAGGAGAGCACTCATGTGAATTAGGAGAAATATGATCTTTGCAAAGAAATTTTTTGCATATAGGACACATTAAGACAACTTCAACTTCCCGCCCGCATTCCTCGCATTTCATTCAAAATTAACCTCTTAGCCTCCTGATAGCCTCTCAAAAATGGCAGTCCAAAGGGGCAGATTAGCTATTCCCTCCATGGCTATGGTTAGCTCCATAAAGTCAACTTTAACATTTAAAGTTAAACTTGAAAGTCCCATGTCGAAACTTCTTGTGGCGTCTCTATAGTGTATATGCACAGAACCCAGTATAAAGGAGTATAACGTAACATTTTCGCCGACATAGTAGGACTCTAGGCTAATATAATCAGCCGACACGTTCAATCTAATCTGGCCTTCAGAGTAATTTAGGCTGAACCTGCTTAATGTAAAATTAATTATTCTAATGGCCTTAAATACATGCACATATGGCTCCGCCGAAGTTTCAAATGCAAAAACTCGCTGCGGGATGGGAATCTGAAGGACGGCAAAAAGAATTATTCCAATTAAACACGTGACAATTAAAGCGTTAGTTGCAGCACCTTTTCTTAGGAGAGATCTATGATAAACCTTTTTTTCCTTGGGAAATTTAGCCTCATCTGTTATGGGGCTATATCCGCAGAATAAACATTTCTCATAGAATTCATCTACAAATCCTGTGGGTCCTCTTCTGCAAAGAATAGTCATCTCTTCATGGCATCTTGGACATCTCAATTTCTCAGCCTCACTCGAAATAGAATAGCACCTAAACATATTTAAATTGTTACTTGAAAAATCTCTATATGTCTGTTCTAGAAATATTCTCTACAAGTAATTACGCTGAATATTGTTTACGCCTCATTTTGGACTGCAAATATTCATAGTAAATTTCAGATGATGCAAAGCATGTGGCAACAGATAATATAAGAATTGCCATTTCAAATAATGCCAAGCCGCTATTCGCCTCATAGAGAATCACATTTAATTCCATTTCTCACTTTCATATCTTTCTGCTCAATTGTGATAACCGGTTTTTT
>CBEWZU010000133.1:0-2303 GCA_965561205.1 uncultured Archaeoglobaceae archaeon
TGTAATGATAAATGATTGTGCATATGTAGGCGAAACTTTGATTAAATATTTGCCAGAAGATTTTGAGGTTTTGCATTTGAAGCGTTGCAGACGATTTTTTGATAAGACTTTCGGAATAGCCTGGAAAATTTTGAGAAGTGAGGGGGACATTTATCACGTTCACTATTTGCTTCAAGATTGCTATTTAGCTTTAAAATTTGGGAAACATCCAGTTGTCGGCCATGCTCATGGAACTGATTTAAGAAAAACTGTAAATCATAGAATTTTTGGGAGAATAGTTAGATATAATCTCGAGAAATGTGATGTAATATTGGTTAGCACTCCCGACATACTTGAAATTGCCAAGAAATATAATGAAAATGCCGAGTATTTGCCAAATCCCGTTGATACAAGCATTTTTTATCCTAAGCCACCAGTCGAAGATGAAAGTGGAAAACTTAATGTTCTTATTGCTGGTAAGCTGGATTGGAAAGTGAAGGGCAGTCATGTTGCAGTTGAAGCTTTAAGTAAAATTAAGGAGTATGTGAAGGTTTATGCAATTGATTATGGCAGGGATGTTCATAAAACAATGAAATTAGCTAGTTCGCTGGGTTTGCATATTCATTTGCTTAGGAAGGTAAGCCATAGTGATGTAAGGGAATATTATTGGCGGGCTAATGTAATAATTGACCAATTTCCTAAATCGGGAACACTAGGCATGGTTACTCTGGAAGCTATAGCCTGTGGCAGACCAGCTATAGCGTATGTTTCCTCTAAGTATGCTCCTTACAGAGATTTTCCTCTTAAAGACTTGAATACGCCGGAGAAAGTTGCTGAGATTTTGCTGACTGAGGATTTAATGAATTTATGGAAGCAGCAGTATCACTATTTAGTTGAGTGTCATGAGCCACATAAAATTGCCGAAAAGGTTAGACAAATATATATGCAACTGGTTTAAAAGATGAGATGCAGGGAAATTTGATGGCTAAGGTAGTGATTTTAGGATTTGATGGGCTTGAGTACAATCTTGTTGAGCGTTTCAAACTTGAAAACATGAAACAGACACAGTATGGGAAGATTTTGATTCCCAAAGAATGTTATACTGAAACCGTTGATCCTCGCGGAGAAAGGGTTTACGAACCTTATACTCCCTTTGTTTGGTCAGCGTTTTTAACTGGGAAGTTGCCTCATGAGGTAGGGATTAATCGGGCTACTCTTCAAAAGTGGGACTCTTCTCTTTTACAGCTTTTACGCGTTTTGTCTGTGAAACTTAGATTGCATAAAATCAGGGGGAAGGGGAAGCTTCTTGAGAAATTTGGCTTTAAACGTTCCAGTTTTTCGTGGAAAGATTATAGATGCCCGACGATTTTTGATTACGCCGATAAACCTAAAATAATTAATGTTCCGACAATCTCTGAAGAGTGGGGAATAAAACTTGAAGGGAAAAAATTCGATGAGATTATCAAAGCTGCTTGGAGGCGCTTTTACTGGGTTAAAAAAGAGGCTTTGAAAGCGATCGAAGAAGATTGGGATTTATTTATGGTTTATACGCGGCTTCTAGACGTTATTGGCGAATTATGCTACGGCAAATTCATGACTCTTTTTAAGGCATATACTTCGTGTAATCATTTCGTTGGCGAAATGAAGGAGAAACTTGATGAAAAGGAAACTATTTTCTTGATTGTGAGCGACCATGGAATGGAAAGATTTGGAAATACTCTATTTGGTAAGCATAGCAACTATGGATTTTATAGCTTAAACATAAAAACAGAATGGAAGCCCAGGTTCATAATAGATTTCTTCCCAAAAATCATCGAATGGCTCAAAAAATAGATTTAAAGCTTTAATTTTCTAAGTTTTTCTTTTATTTTTTCTTCTTCTGTGATTTTCCGATATGTTACTCGCCTTTCTGCAATCGGAGACCCCGGCTTAAAAATGTTTGTTAGAACTTTAGAAATCCTAATCTATGTAGAAAATAGTTTACGTGAAAAGATTTTTTGATAGGACCAAAACCGTGATCTGACATCAAGATAACATTTACATTTTTTCCAGCCTTATTTAACAAGCATTCTATTAGAGTGTATCAATATGCTGATAGAGTCGAAAAATTACCTTTTTGTACTGCCAAAAATTATGTTGGATTATATCTGTTTCTCCAAAAACGACCATACAAAAGTCCCATTTATTGAATAAGTATTAAAAACCTTCTATTTCACTTCAGATAACCCAGCTCAACCAGTTTCTCTAGAACCTTCTGCACGTTGTGGTTTATTGGGTCGTGTTCTGTGTCTATTGTTACTTCTGGGTTTGTTGGTTCTTCGTAT
>CBEWZU010000134.1:0-2291 GCA_965561205.1 uncultured Archaeoglobaceae archaeon
GGTCTCACGTTGAAAGAAATTGAAAACTTGAAAGGAGGTGGAAATGATGAAAGATGAAGAAAAACGTTGCCTTCTCGAAAATTTAGCGAAAAACATGATCTATGATGCTGAAATAGCGCCGGATTTAGGCATTGTAAAAAAGACGTTCACGCTCTGCAACATATTAGACTTGGAGATTGGAACAAACACACCCAAAGGTGGAGATACGGGGCATGGTGGACGAACGCTATTTAAACTCGTTGATGCAGGTGGAACCGATTGGTATATTAAAATTGTTGATTCGATAGGCGAGCATTACTTTGAATCGCCGAAAGAAATAACAATCGTCTTGGGCGGTGACAGCGAGGCAAAAACGTTTGCTGAAGCCCTATTATTCGCTGGAAAATACTTGAAGCTGCGAATGAAAAGGGAAATTTAATGACGAAATCAGAGGCGGGAACCTTTGAATAAGAAAGTAAAAGCAAAAAATGCCTGAAATTCCGCTTGTGGCCTTTATCCATTGGCATACTTTGAGGTCGGTAATCTGCTTGAATATAAAGACAGCAAGTGTATTTTGAACCCGCACCGAGGCGTTCCGACAAAAAGCAGTCCGAGCAGTATAAAAGATGCATTTCAATGTTAAAAAACTCAGAAATTGGTAATTTCAAGCCGTGGAGGATATGGTTTATTACTTACAGCGAAGACAAGAGAGAAAGGCGGAGGCAAAAATCCTAAGCAGATAATTAATTTAAGTTAAGTTTTTCGTGTGGGGAAACGTAAAAAAAGGGAGACTGCAGGAGATATTATTTCATCTTGTGTAGTTTCGAGAACGTTTATTCTGAGATAGAGAGTTGCGAAAGCGTGGTTTGATTAATCCGACTATCCACTTGTTGAGGCCATCAGAAAAAATCTCATAACATAGCATTTCCAAGTCTCTATAAGATTTCAGTTTCTTAATTGTATTCTCATTTCGTCCACTCACGAGAAACAAACAAGGCACACCATATTTTAAACCATCATAAATCTCCCTTGGAACAAAATTGGTTTGCCCTTTTAACTCGATCTCAATTCCGCTGTCCAGCAATAAATCAACACCTTTATTTCTTACATCTTTGACGCGATGTCTGGTATTTGCCAAGGCAGCAACTATCTCAACCTTGAACCAACCCTCTAACCCTCTAGCTTCAAATTTACCAATATTTACCAATGAATCCTTCCTTTCTTTAATGCGCTTCAAAACAGCGGGAAAAATTTCATTTTTTAAGATTTCGGACTCCAAAGCTTTAAACCAGTCTTTAGCTATATATCTTGTTTAAAATTCATGTCTCTGTATAAGATAAAATTTCCGACAAATCTCTTCAAGCTTCTCTTCAGTAAACCATTTAAACCAAGCTTTAAAATTCATGTAATCGGAAGGGACTCATTAGGTTAACTGGTGATATTGAAGAAAATTCAATTTTTGTTTATTTTTCTCTTAAAGATTAGGCCTTCCCGTTTATTTTTGCGAGTAACTCTTTCGCGCCTTTAAGCGCTCGCGTTTTTAAATCTTGTATCCATGCTGGGTTGAAGTAGTTGCGCATGAATATGCTTGTTGAGATTCTGCCTTGAACAAAGTCGATTTCTGGTTGGCTTAGGTATTTAGTCATTACACTTGCGTAATACTCGCGTAAGTCAGCGAACTTCAGCCTCATTTTTCGGCGCTTAAGCTTGCAGTGTATTGAATTGTATGTCAGTTTTTCGCTTTTGGCGATTTTATTGACCATTTCTTGGGAAACGAAGCTTATGAAGGCTTTTTTGCTGTTTCTGATGAAAAGCTCTTTAAATCTGAAATGTTCTAATGCTCTGTTTTCGGCGTTATAATATTCATTTAACTTCCCATGACTTGCCAAGTCGATTATGAGGTTGTAAGCGTTAATGCTTTCTTCAAATCGGAGTCCGGTTGAAGCGATAAAATCAAGGAAAATTGACAGTTCCGGTAAGGCTTGCTTTACGCTTTTAACCCATTCGGCAAGTTCGTTCCCATTTACGGTTTTTGTAAGTCTTTCAATAATGAGTTCTTCAGAGCGTTTACCCGCCCATTTCACGCCGTAATTCTTAACCAAGGCCCGGAATTCCTCGTAAACACCGAGGAATTTAGATAAAGCAGAAAGTCCCTTCAATGCATGTTGACGTTCGCTTTCAGAAACGAGGTTTAACTGTGAAAAATCGCGCTGAAACAGGCAATGCGCATATTTCCTTGCGTATTTCAGCCTATCTTTAACAGTTCTTGGGCGCAACTGTTTTTCAAGCCAAATCTTAAAAACGTCCCAATT
>CBEWZU010000135.1:0-2277 GCA_965561205.1 uncultured Archaeoglobaceae archaeon
CACCATTTTTAATTCTTTAATTAACTACATATAATAAAACAGCTTGGTCGATTGTTTTTGGATTTTCAATTTTTTCGAGTTTTGCAAACACTACACTAACAACGGTTTCAGGAGAATGCCTCATTATTGATAAAGAAGTGGAATAGTTTGGAGTGAAAGTTGAGCTTTCTCAATCTTTGTTACAGTCAGTTTCCGAGCTTGAATATATTTAATTTCGCAAGTGTTTTTTATTAATTAATCGAGCCTACTTAGAAATTCACATTGCCGGTAACCTTATTAACGAAAATTTTTAAATTTAAACTTTAAAATTGAACCTATGAGCCAGATAATGGAGATGCTTGTGAGAAGAGGATTTATTTGGCAGTCTTTCGAAATCTATGGTGGAATGGCCGGCTTCATAGATTACGGTCCTCTCGGGAACGGACTCAGAAGAAGGATCGAAAATCTCTGGAGAGAATTCTTTGTCATAAACGAAAGAAGTGTTGAAATAGACACCCCAACCATTGGAATCGAAGAGGTTTTCATTGCATCTGGACATGCGGAGGGGTTTACAGATGTTGCAATAGAGTGCAAAGAGTGTGGCAGAGTTTTTAGAGCAGATCATTACGTAAAAGAAAAACTAAACATTGAGGTGGATCCAACAGTAGAGGCTGTGAAAGCCGTCGTGGAAGAATTTAATCTAAAATGCGAGTGCGGTGGATCTTTCAAAGAACCGGAACATTTCAACCTAATGTTTGAAACGAAGATAGGTCCGGGGAAAGGTAAAAAGGGATACCTGCGACCTGAAACCGCACAGGGTATTTTTATAGATTTTAAGAGATTGTCAGATTATTTCAGAGGAAAGCTCCCCTTTGGTGTTGCACAAATTGGTAGAGCTTACAGAAATGAAATAAGCCCAAGACAAGGAGTAATAAGACTTAGAGAGTTCAATCAAGCAGAGTTAGAGTTTTTCTGTCATCCTGCAAACAAAAGACATCCTAAATTCGATCAATACGCAGATGATATTGTTACACTGGTTGATAAATTCGATAAAGAACACAGAATAACATTAAGAGAGGCTGTTAAAAAGGGAATAATTGCCCACGAATTGTTAGCTTACTTTATCGGAAAAACGAGGGGATTCTTACTGAAAGCAGGAATAAAAGATGAAAAACTTAGATTTAGACAGCATAAGGATGATGAAAGAGCTCATTATGCTGTTGATTGTTGGGATGCTGAAGTTCTGTTAAGCTACGGATGGATTGAAGTTGTCGGTATTGCGGATAGAAGCGACTATGATTTATGCAGACACACTATGTTCAGCAAAGAAGACCTAAGCATTTTCATACCTTACGATGAACCGATAAAAGTTAAAAAGAAACAAGTTGTGCCCGTAATATCCAAGCTTGGTCCAATTTACAAAGAAAAAGCAAGAAAGATTGCTGAAGAGTTATCCAAACTTGATAATGTTGAAGGCGAAATAATTCTGAACATAGATGGCGAAGAAATAAAAATACCACCAGAATTCTATGAGATCAAAGAGGTAGAGGAGGAGATCCATGGTGAAAAAATCATCCCACATGTTATCGAGCCATCATTTGGTCTTGACAGGATAACATACGCCATATTGGAGCACTCTTATGACACAGATATCGTAGATGGGGAAGAAAGAAAAGTTCTGAGGCTCAAGAGATTCTTAGCTCCAGTTCAGGTAGCAGTCCTACCATTGCTATCCAGAGATAACTTTATCGAAAAATCTGAGGAAATTGCCGATGAATTAAGACGAAATGGAATTTACACTGAAGTAGATGCCACAGGTAGTATAGGAAGAAGATACAGAAGATATGATGAAATAGGAACACCCTTCTGCGTAACCGTAGATCACCAAACATTCGAGGATGAAACTGTGACAATAAGAGACCGTGATACAACAAGACAAATCAGAGTGAAAATTTCAGAATTAGTTGGTGTTCTCAAAGAATTGCTGTATTCAGAAAAGGATATCACAGAGTTTGGTGAATTGTTTAAGTAAATAATTTATTTAAGTTAAGTTTTGTTTAGGTTTAAGTAAAATTTTATTTAGCTAATTCATACAATTAGGGAATATTATAAAAGACAACATATAGGAATGGTAAAAATACATGATACATTATATTTCTAAAGATATATTTACAGTAAATCGTTAACGTTATATATTACATTAAAACAACAATGAGAACGTGAATGAGTAATGTCACAGTAATGTTTATATTTGATTTAGGTGTATAATAGACAATGATATGACCACATTGTAAATCG
>CBEWZU010000136.1:0-2224 GCA_965561205.1 uncultured Archaeoglobaceae archaeon
GTAATTTGGGGAGAAAAAGTAGAGAATTTGAAAATAGGGTTGTTGAAGAGATAAAGCATGAATATGACAGAATCTTTTACATTTCCTCTGTTTGCGATCGAATAGCCTTGAGAGGAGACGAACTAGTATTTATAGAGATTAAAAAGCCCGGACGTAAACTGAGACCTCTGCAGAAGGAATTTGCAGAAGCAATAAAAAACATCAAAAAAGTAAGCTTCGAAATAAGACCATAAATGAGAACCAGAGTCTCTTTGACTTCTCCTATATATCAGGAATTATTTGAAACCCATCTGATGTAATCTGGCTTAGGCTCATATAACAATCCCTTGTTTATTAGGTATATTATGACCATCTTCACATCATCAAGAGGACATCCTAATCTCAAGAGTTTTTGACATAATTCGTATTTCTTGACTGGTTTGTTGCCATTTCGTTGAAAGAAACTATAAATTTCTTCTGCTACTCTTCTGTGCAATTCAAATTGTCGGTCGTAAGAGAAGCCTTGATAAGACTTAAGAAGTTCCCAAGGTATGCTTTTCCTAGTCAACCACAACTTCTCAAAAATTTCGTTAATACGTGCAACATGATGGTGGTTCTTAAATATATAGAGAATTTCATCGTTATAGTGAATCCCTGATAATGTGGGATTCATAGACCCAGTAATCACGAAACTGTCATCGATTATAATAAGCTTCTGATGTGGTAAGAATCTTGATGTACAACGCACACTACAGTTCCATCCAGTTGATTTAGCTTCCTCTAGTAAAGCCTCAACCGACAAGAAAGTTCTATCATCTTCACTCCTAGGTTCTCTTGTAAACAGTTTTATAACAACGCCCTTTCGAAGTGTTGATCGCAAAATGTCGATGAAATCTTTACCAATAAATGGACAAACTATTTTCAGGCAATTTTTAGTTTTTTAAGATAACTAGCTAAGGCATCTTTAATCGCAAATGGGCTATCTAATGAGCTAATAATCTCAACTTGATCATGATCATTACCGAGATTTTTTGAATTACCATATTCGCAACAGTGCATGGAAGGACACCTTCTAATGCAATTCAGATCCTCCAGATGTATTCAGTGTTAAGTTAACTTTGCTTACTCCGTCCTACTTAGCACGTTCTTTTCTTTCCATGAATATTTCCCTAATTCGTCTATCCATAAGATCGGTTCAACTTTAACTTCTACCGCTTTTTGGCTACTTGTCCAAAGATACATATTCTTAGGAGGCTTGAGATTTATTTCTACATTTTCCGCCCAGAGTAATCTAACTACTTGGCATAGTAACAGTACAAGTTGGTATACCATTGTCTGGGTAAAGAAGAAAGGTAGTTTCGCTTCGCCTTCACGTATCAGTTTCTCGTGTTTTTTCGGGTCAAAGTATGGAAAGAGTGGTACTTGATCTTTTAGGCAAACCGTAACGTTAAATGTACCATCGTCGTAGATAATAATCCCACTCACAATAAGTTCTTCCTCTTTACTCTCTGGTTCCATAAGACTTGCCCATGGTGTAGGTGAAACTGCTAGAAGCCAACCAGATTTGATAGCCCCCGTTTCGCTTCTTTCCTTATATCTTAGAGTCTCATAATCTACTCCGAGTTCATCAAGTAAGTCTTCCATTGTTGCAATAAGAATGTTAGAAGCGAATTTTTCACTTATTACCGAAATTTCACCCTCAATCTCAGTAATATAGGTAGGTAACACGGGATATCGATCAAAGAATTCTTGTCGCCACTCTTCGGTGGTTCTACCCCATCTTATGGTGCTCTCAAGAGTTTCCATATCTCGAAGCAGTTTCATTGCAAATTCAGTTAGGTGATATCTATCATCTTCGTCTTTCCTAATAAGCTTCATTTTCTCCAGTTGTTGTAAGTGATAAGCTAGCTTACTAGCTTGATTAGGCGGTATTCTTATCCGTTTGTCATCTCTGATTTCTGAAAAAGAACTTTCGCGATCAGATATCACCTTTAATATAGCTCTTCGAATGGGATCTTGAAGAACTTTAAAGTATTGATCCACACTTAACTCCTTACCAGACATGCGACCTCCTCGGATATATGTTATGGATTGTTAAATTTAAGTTTTTTGTTAAAGTTGAATATTCACTCAAATTTAATTGACTAAAAAAACTAAGTCTTGTTTTCTGAAACATGAAAGATACTTCAAAAATCGACCCCCCGCTACCAATGTTTTGACGGTTTGCTACGATTAAGATTTAAAA
>CBEWZU010000137.1:0-2210 GCA_965561205.1 uncultured Archaeoglobaceae archaeon
TATTCAGAGGACTAACAAGCGCCGGAAAAAAGGTTAGAGGATTACGATATAAATCACCAAAGAAAAGAGTAGAATACAAAAAGAAACATAAAAAGAAAGAGAAATAACGTTATTTGTTTACAGATTTAAATTAATGTCTTTGTTTACTTAGAGTGTATCTTAGAAATATTGCCGCACAAAAAGATATCAACCGAATTGAGCAAAAGTTGGATCAGTTTGAGATAAGGATCACATTATCTCAAAAAGAACGAATGCACCAATCGCTATCATGAATTATCGATCTGATGAATTCTCTAACATCCAATTTTCGCGAAACTGCATTTTCAGCAATTCCAATTAGAGACTCATGTGTTAAAATTTAAACCTAAACCATAACTAACTCTCTCTCTACACAAAATTTTTCTACGGATAACAGTATTTTTAAGCGAGGATTTAGCTATGAATCTGGAAGAAACCGAATTCATCTTACATTTTCCTTATGAGCGGGCACTTAAGAAGAGTGAGAAGGATGAGCTTATTAGCGAACTTATGTCAGCATTTAATTCTGTCGGAGTATATGATGTGAAAGTAAAAGAGTCTCATTATCTAACGGAACTGGCCGCACCAGGAATATCAGAATGGGTTTTACACATAATTGCTGCTGCATCTCACATTATTAACATTGCGAAGGCTATTAGGAATTTCCTTAAAAGACGAAAAAATATTAAAGAAATTTACCTTGAGACCGAATCTTTCAGAATGGTAGTTAAAGGAGAAATGTCCGATGAAGAAATCATAAGAATTATTCGGGAGGCTAGAAGATAGTTGAGGAAGAGAGCAAGAGTATTTTTTGGCTGCCTTTGCTTTTCGCGCACAATGGATATTATTGTCATTTGGTAGGGATTATTGAATGAGATGATGAAAATTGAGCGTTGAAGATCGTTTATCATCTATCGAAAGGCAATATAAAGAAGCCTACGAGATGCTTTGTAAAATGGCTACATATCCTACAAGCTACCGTAGTAAGCCAAATTATGTAGCTCAAACACTGAAAAAGATTTTATCACTGCAGCGTATGCTCGAGCTTTTATACGAGGACGTTAGGAAATTAAAAGATGAAAAGACAGCATTTTACGTTGAGCGTTGTGAGAAAAATGTCAAGATAATTGGAGACATTATAAGAGGAGTGGATAGTATCTGTACCGACGTCGACCTCGACGAGTTTTCGAGTGCATTCCGCCATTTCAAATTGATAAGGTCACTTATGTATCAAATCATTGAAGATGTCAGATTAATATACGCACTTAAGCTATACCCTATTCAAGAAAAAATAGCGTTAAAATCTTTGTTGACAGATTTGGGATTCTTAGAAGTTACAAAATGCCTTGATGAAGCAGAAACGAACTTTGCCGAAAAACACTTCAAAGATGCCATTGATAGAGCACGTGAAGCATTAGAAAAAACTGTAACTTCAATTTTATCCGCCATAGGGAAGAAACCAAGCGGCTATTTCTCTACAGATATAGGAACATTAAGCAGTTTAAGAATAATAGATAAAGAAACGAAGAAACTCACCGAGGCAACATACTCATACCTTTCCGAAGCAGGCGCCCATGGAAGAATAAGAGACCTTACTTCTGGCGATGCACATTACGCGCTAAAAGAAACATACATGCGTATTGACATTCTATTAAAGAAAAATTCAATATATTCGTCGAAAAAAGACAGCAAAACGAAGACTAAGTAATTTATACATAGTCATTATTTATCTCTCCTATATGTCTGGTGTTAATGAAAAAAGTAAACCACAAAATATAGAAAGTGCCAAAAGAAAATTTTCGATGGCAGCCAGATAAGAAAGTGTGGAATCAAAACCTACACGCGTCCTTTGTTTTCGCACAAGCATAATAGCGCGGAAAGACCAAACCAAATCGAATGATTGAGATTTTCACTACATCCGGCCAATAAAGCACTACGTGAAGGTTAGTAGTTCATTGTGGTTGGGCAGAATATTAGGGCTGCTAGGACGCAGCCGTAATGGTCCATTGGAACCCTTAAAACTTCAATTCTATATTTTATTTCGCCTATTTCTATTCCTCGGATTTCAGCCATTTCCTTCATTTTCCACTTCAAAGTTTCCCTAATGGCCTTAGCGTCCATATATCCATGCGCCTCGGCAACCAATCCTATTTTTCCGTTCTTTTCCCATGCCCATGCAATTCCAGCGCCGA
>CBEWZU010000138.1:0-2198 GCA_965561205.1 uncultured Archaeoglobaceae archaeon
ATATGGGTTTGTCTTTGGCCGTGATTTTTAATGCTATGCGTTTGTTTGGTGTTGAGGTTTAGTTGATGCTTTTGGAAAAGTTTAAAAGTTTGTATGAAGAATATTTCATATGAAATATATTTCAAATATGGTGAACTATATGAAAAGAGGACTAAGCAAAACATGCCACGTATTCTTCTCAACTCTGGCAAACCCTACAAGACTGGCCATATTGGAGCTTCTACGCGAAAAACCGAGAAATGTCAGCGAAATAGCGAAAATCCTAGGCCAAGAGCAAAGCATGATTTCACATAATCTCCAAGCCCTAGTAAGATGCAGATTCGTCTTTTCAGAAAGAAAGGGAAAGGAACGCCTCTACTATTTGAATAAGGAAACTATGGAGCCAATATTTAAAACGTTCAACTATCACGCCGAAAAATACTGTCCAGCAAAAGGGAAGTGCCTAACAAGGAAGGGAATTCAGAAAAAGAAGAAGAAAGAAGCGTCAGCAACTGTTTATTTAACCCGTTTATAGGAGAGTTAGAAAATGGACTATTTAGATAGAAAGGAAAAACTGAAAGAGATAATTAAACAGCTACATGCGGGAGCAGACCCCCAAAAAATTAGGGAAAAATTTAAACAAGTTTTGGAGGGCGTAAGTCCATTAGAAATTTCTAAAATCGAACAAGAACTAATAGAAGAGGGAGTTCCAAGAGAAGAGATTCAAAGGCTATGCGAGGTTCATTTAGCCGTTTTCAGGGAACAACTGGAAAAGCAGAAGTTAACCGTTCCGGCCGGGCATCCCATAAACATACTCATGGAAGAACATAAGATCATGCTTCAACTTTCAGAAAGACTAGTTGATATTGCGAAGAAAATCAAGGGCAAAGACTATTTAACCGAAATTGGCGGTGAAATGGAACAGTTAAGGCATATAGCGGAAGAGTTTTCAGATTCAGAAAAGCACTACCTCCGCGAAGAAAACGTGCTTTTCCCATTTTTAGAAAAACATGGAATAACCGAGCCTCCAGCCATAATGTGGATGGAACACGACCAAATAAGGGAGAAAAAGAAGCAACTAAAAACCTTAACAGAAAAAATCAGCCCCACAAACTTTCAAACATTTAAAGAAGAACTAGAAGAGGTAGCTGCTGCCATGCAGAACCTCCTTTCAAGCCACTTTTACAAAGAAAACAACATACTCTTTCCAACGGCACTTCGCGTGATAAGCAATGAAGAGTGGAGACAGATCAGAGAAGAATTTGATGATATCGGATACTGCTGTTTCACGCCTCCGCAAGCAACAATTAAATTGCAAATTGAAAAAGCGGAGGAAATAAAAGCAGAAGTAGAGGCTGCAGCTTTGCCTGGAAAATTGAAGTTTGAAACCGGCACTTTATCAAGGGATGAGGTTGAGGCTATTCTAAATACCTTGCCAGTCGACATAACATTCGTCGATAAGGACGATGTGGTCAGATATTTCAATAAGGCGGAAGGAAGAATTTTCGTTAGAACAAAAGCTGTTATCGGGAGAAAAGTGCAGCAATGTCATCCGCAAAAAAGTATTCACGTAGTAAACAGAATTCTAAACGCCTTTAAGGCTGGCGAGAAAGACGTCGCCGAATTCTGGATTCAAATGAACAATCGCCTGATTCACATAAGATACTTTGCTGTCAGAAACAAAAATGGAGAATACTTGGGAACTCTAGAAGTAACTCAAGACATAACCGATATCAAGAAAATTGAAGGAGAGAAGAGGCTGCTGGACTGGAAAGGCTAGTTTGGGAGAGCATTAGAATGGCTAAAATCTTAATCTTCTATTACAGTAAAACCGGCAATACCGAAATGATGGCGAAGGCTATAGCTCAAGGGGCTAGAAAAGTTCAAGGAGTTGAAGTTAGACTCACAGAAAATGTTGAACCCCACGACCTCGCCGAGTTCGACGCCATAATCTTCGGTATTCCAACCTACCACAATGATATGCCGCCCAAAGTGAAAAAGCTATTCGAAAAAATCGAAGAAAACAAAATCGATTTAAAAGGTAAAATCGGAGCGGTTTTCGGTTCTCATGGTTGGAGCGGAGAAGCCCCAAGGATTGCTGCTAAAATTATGGAGGAAAATTTTGGAATGGAGATAACGGCATCTCCACTATTAATCGAGTATACGCCTGACAGTAAGGGACTAGAGCGATGCAAAGATTTTGGCAGAAAACTTGCTGA
>CBEWZU010000139.1:0-2195 GCA_965561205.1 uncultured Archaeoglobaceae archaeon
GCATCCCCATTTGAACTCTTGTTTTCATTAATATAAGGTTAATTGTCATTTTCTTTGATTAATGACTCAGAAAAATCTGTCGAGGGAAACACCCTCATGTTTTTTCTTTTTTCTTTCGGATTTTTCTGGTGGTCTTATACGTGGCACTTCTTCGCCTTTAATCGCTTCTGGACGGGCTTTTTCCGTTCTTTGCAGCCTCCTTTTCATCATCGTTTTCGCCATTATTTTGGCCTTTTTGGCGAGTCCAATCGGAAGCCGCAATATTCTTGCTATTTCCACATCTATTTTTTCGATAACTGTATCCCACAGCTTTTCAATGTTCTCGGCCTTACTTGCGCCGCCAAGCTTTCTGGCTTCGTGCTCAAGTTCATTAAAAAGATCGGCTAACAACTTTGAGTCTTTATTTCCTAATGTATCGATATCAATCACGGGCATTTCTTGAATTTGTTTTACTTCAAGCGCTATTGGACCTAATCCGCCGGGCACTCGTCCCTTAGCTTCGATATAAAGGCGTGAAAAGGATGAATTCATAAACGCAAGCAATGCTTTCAGTTTTTCGGTATTGAAATTCTTCTTTGGAATAAACGCGATAAAATCCGCGTCCAACATTACGGGGAAAGACAGAAGCGAAAACCTGTGACCGTACCTTGCATAATAAGGGGTAAATATCGGCGTATTCTCAACACCGCCCAAATCATACCATCCGAAAAAATATTGTTTTTCCCTTTCTCTTGTCTGGCATGCCAGCGCTTCGCTACACACTTTTCCGCCACCTCTTGTCCCTCTTATCGTTGTCCGACAATCAGTTTCTCCCCAATTAATATACTCCAAAACATTCTTGGGAAGCCCCTCTTTTGGTTTATGACAGATGAACACAAAACACCGCGATCCTCTCTTTCTCAATTTTTCCCAATCTTGCTTTGTAAAGGTAAACCACTTGGCATATCTTGCGCTTACTAATGCAGGATAAGCATGAGCTTCCAACGCATATTGACGAAGAATTTTTTCATCAAAATAAAAGAATGCATTAGCGCCAAGATCAGGTCGTTTACCATGTCTTATTGCCCAAATCGACCATAAACAATTACCTCTGCTCGGTTCAAAAAACTCACCTATGGGAACCGTTTTCTTCTCAAGATTTGTCAGGATTGAGTCAGCGTCAAACATAAGGTTTATCCATTTTTCATTTTGGGAAATATCGCCTTGCCTCAAATACCTAATAATATAACGCTCTTCGAATTTCTCGGGATTCTGAACCGCCTCTAAAATCTCATCAACCTTGAAAGCTTCCGCTTCTGAGATATCCGCATATATAAAAACCGTTCGATTATTTTCTCTCTCCTTCATATCCGAACATTTTTCCAAAAGGATAATACACGTGCCAATCAAAGGAACTGGAAAAACTCTTGCAGAAATATCAATTAAAGCCTTAACTTTAAAATGATCCAAAAGAAAACGCCCGAAATCAATGCCGTAATCCGTCTGAAGCCAACTGTCGGATATTATCATTCCGAGCCGTCCGCCTTCTTTGAGAAATGCGAGACTGTGCATGATGAAGTGAATATAAATTCCGGGCTCGATTCCTCTTTGGACTTGTGCAGTCAAGTTGTATTTTGTCAAAAGTTCACCTATTGATTCTGAAATTGCCTCCCGAGTTCTTTCTGGTATTTCAGTCCATCGCGTGTATGGAGGATTCGCTATCACAGCATCAAATTCAGGTATCAAAATCTCACGCTTGAATTCCCCGGCTGGAGTTTTAACAGTATAGGGTGTAACAAATTTCTGGACAGGTAATACTCTAAAGAAATCGCTCAAAATAGTGTTCACTTCTGTCGAGGGCGCTTTAATGTAACGTGAAGCCAAATTCAAGGCGGTCAAATGAAGCGGAAACGGGTTTATGTCGAAGGCATAAAGCTGCTGAAGGATCTCTTTATGAACTTTCTCAGTCGGCTCTTTATATCCCTTCAATTCAAGCAAACGACTATACGCTTTCACAAGAAATGTTCCGGAGCCGCATCCGGGATCAAGAACTTTATCGTGAGGCGTTCTCACAGCCCATTTCGTGATTAATTCAGCAATTGCTGGCGGCGTATAAAACTGTCCAAGTGCATGCCTTTCTTCTGGAGGAATAAGTTCTTCATATATGAAACCGACAACGTCTGAGCCTAAATCTTCAAGTCTATGATGCTCCATAT
>CBEWZU010000140.1:0-2188 GCA_965561205.1 uncultured Archaeoglobaceae archaeon
ACCTTATTCTTCGCAGGATAATCAATGAATCTTTCAAAGACTTAAGCGAAAACTTCGGTTCAGTTATTTATCATGCTTTAAAGCAAAAGTATAACATTAAGGAAGAGGAAATACCAGAGCACGTAGCTGAATTCTCTAAGTGTCTCCAAATGATATTTGGCAAAGAAGCAAAGATATACATTGAAAGATTAATAACCATAAAGCTTTACACCAAAATCAGAATTAAACGAGAACACCATCAGATGGAAAAAAGAGGCTTTACTGAAAGAGTAGAATATGCAAAAAATAGATACGCCCAAAAGAAGAAAATTTGAAAGGCAATATGATCTTTCTGTTTCGGTTGAGGGTATTGGTAAGCTGGTTCCTATTCTGAAGGATAAGCATGGCAATATTATTGATGGTTTTCATAGAATTGCGATAGATCCCGACTGGTTCAGCATTATAATTGAAGAGATTGATGATCCAGTTAAGCTTGAGCTTGCAAGGCTTGCTGTTAACTTTTGCAGGCGTAAAGTTTCCAAAGAGGAAATGCGAGAGAAAATAAAGTTTCTGATTGTTCAAGGCGGATTGTCTCCAGAGGACATTTCAAGAATTACTGGAATCAGCATTTCAACAGTTTATCGATATATGCCTAAAGAACTGAAGGATCAGCTTAGATCTAAAAGAATCTCTGAAGGGAAGAAAAGATCAAAATTGACAAATGTAAAATTCTCAACTGATAAATCAAGTAGTGAGATTTCAGATTCTCCAGCAACTACCGTTGAGGACTTCTTTAGGCGTTATAGAGATGCCTTAGCTAGGCATTCAAGCGAGTTTAGGGATAATTGGGATAACAGCAAGCTTGCAATTTACTTTTTCAAGAAGCTTCTGGAAGAAGGCAAGGTTTCCTGTCCGATCTGTGGATGCAGACGTGTAAGGTGGGAATGCGGACATGAGTTCTAAGACTCTCTTCTTTCCATAACCTTCACTTCCTTCACAACCTACACAACCTTCACTAGCCTGCCTTCTTTCCATCAACTTCACAAACTGCACTAACTTCACAAACTTCACCATGCAGTTTAAATGAGTCTTCCAGCTTCAAACTTGCATGAATATGATATCCTTAACAGCCAAATCCATTCTGATTCTAAGCTTGCTTTGGATTCCAGCATTAATAATGTTCTACTTTGCCTTTAGAATGCTTAAATCGAACAACAAAACAGTTTCAAGGTTTTACAATCATTATTACTGGTGTAGAACATGCCAGAAATGGATTCCGAAAGAAAAGGCTGTCCAAAACGAGAATGGAAAGTTGCTGTGTCCCTACTGCCATAAACAAGTTAGAACTAAAGCTAGGCATTATAAAAGGATAAATGAAAAGAAAGAGAAGCATAGACTCATTCGAGAACTTATTTGGGCTTTCCGAAGAGTTTAACTCCGTCTATTTCTGTTAGGTATTCAAAGCCTTGCTCTATAACGACAACGGACGTTATTATCTCTTAACAAAAGAAAAATAGGGATTAGAATCAGCTTATCTTAGCTAAAATCTCGCTTATTCCCTTGAATACTCTCTCTTTCAAGTCGCTAATCAATGCTGGATTAAAGTAGTTCGCCATAAAGATGCTTGTTGAAACTCTTCCATGTAGAAAGTCTATTTCGCTTGGTCTAAGAAACTTGGTCATAAACGTTGCATGAGCTTTCCGCACTTCATGAAATCTCGCGGATAAGTTAACGAGTCTTAAGCGTTTTCTGATACAGTTTCCGGAACTTCCAAGCTTCTCGCTTACTTTAAGCTTCTCAATGAACTCTTTAGGAACAAACGATACAAACGCCTTCTTAGTTCTTCTAATGAAAAGCTCTTTAAATCTGAAATGCTCAAGTGCTTCCTTCTCTTCATTATAATAATCGCTTAGTCTCCCTTCCCTTGAAAGCTTCTTTATCAAGTTATAGCTTTTAACAGCTTCATCAATTCGCAATCCCGTGATAGCAACAAAATCCATGAACTCGCATAATTCAGGTCTCGCTCTTTTCACTTCTTTAATCCAATTCCAGATTTCTTCAGGGTTCTGAACGCTTGTTAACCTTTCAATTACAATGTCATCTGTTGATTTCCCTCTCCAGCTTATGCCATACTTCCGCATAAGCTCCTTGAACACATCATACATTCCCAAGAACTTAGAGAGATTACTCAATGCCTTCACTATGTGAG
>CBEWZU010000141.1:0-2179 GCA_965561205.1 uncultured Archaeoglobaceae archaeon
TCTGATTTCATTTCCGATACCCGCTATAACCACTTTTTTTGCATCGGAAAGCCATGCTTCTAATTGTTTTGCTATACTCCCATTGTTAGACACAGAATCACCTATGGCATAGGCTTACTTAGATTAAGCACTTGAACCAACTTAAAAATTTACACCTGAACGTGGTTCATCTTTTGGAAAACATTTTAGCTCTTTGCGCTATACTTGTGAATCACATATGAAGGTAATCCCCAACCTATGAACCAATAGACCGCCGAAATCAAAGTTCCAACAATAGTTTCTCCGGTTATATTTAGGTTGTACCACCCTTGAGCCCAGCTTGCACCACTTCCCTCTCCTTCAGGAATGTTTGGTTGAAGAATTGTGAACTCTAAAATAAAGCCTAGAAGCAATGAAAGAATCCCCATTTTCTTATAACTGTAATTTTTGAAATAGAAAATTAGAGCTCCAAAAAAGCTGAATATCGTATAGAAAATGGTTGTTCCAAAAAGTATTTCAAATGAATAATTTATCATTCCATGCTCAGCTGCGAATTCTTGACGTTCAGGCACTAATATCGAGCCGATAAGTATCTCCATAATTACCACGCTTATGGCCACTGCGAAAAGCCAGAAAACAAGATAAATTTTCAAAAACCGGATAATTTTGTTTTTCATAGTGTTAACTTCTTTTGGTTAGAGCCTGATTTTGATTCGTATTTAAAAATTATGAAATAGTAAAACATTTTAGAGATACTAAATTGTATGGGGCATCAAAGCGGGAATGATTGTTATTTCAGAGACTAGCATCCATAACTTGGGCGGCGTAGGATTTAAGAAACTGTAAAATATAGGAAAAACGAAGACAGCCTTCCTTTTCTAACTTTTCAATTTCATTTAGGCTCATAAATTTTGCATTAATCGCTTCTCTCTGGTTGTCTTCAGATAATTTACAGATAAAAGTTATGAAGATTGCAGGCATCTTTCCAGCTGGAGGAGATCTTCTGAAGCCAATGCTAACGGCTACAGCCTTTACTATTTCTATATTTAGTCCTGTCTCTTCTTTAACTTCTCTTAGGCAAGCTTCTTCAATTGATTCGTATGGTTCTACCTTTCCTCCTGGAAGCCTCCATTTGCATTCATTATCCTTCAATAACAAAACTTTTCCATTACGTATTATTATTGCATCAGTTGCAAGCAAAACGTCTCCATATCTCCTTCGTCTTTCTTCCATCTCACAGTCGGGAATTTCCCTAGTTTCTAAAGGAACAATTTTAGGGTTATACTTCTCAATTAACATAGAAACCTTTTGAGGAATTTTCATTCTCATTCTCATAAAATTCTAAACTAAATAAAATTTAAGTTATTGCTTGTTTAGCTTCTTCTTTAATTTTCTTCGTTTTCATAAGAATGTTTGTATTGGCTGGAGGCTGAGTGTTATGTAGAAGTTTGTCCATAAATCTTAAATTTATTAAACTGTATGATAAACTGTCAAATGATTTGGCCTTTAGTTTCCAGTTTGTCAGTATTATGGTTGAAGAACTGATAAGCTGGATTTTACAAAATATGAGGAAAGGAAATTGGGAAAGAAGATAGTTTCGGAGATAATGTTTGTATTGCTTATAATAGGTGTGCTGGGCTTAGCAATTAACCCTAAACCAGTTAAGAGTGAATGGACTGAGACAGTTTATATTCGGGCTGATGGAAGCATAGACCCTCCAGACGCACCGATAACAACCTATGATAATGTAACCTATACTTTGACAGGTAATATTACGAGTTCTGCTGATGGAATAGTTGTTGAAAGGGATAACATTGTAATTGATGGGGCAGGCTATACAATCACGGGAACAAAGGAAAATTTCTATACGGGGATATACCTCTCACATAGGGTAAACGTAACAATCCGAAACATAAACATCCAAAACTTCGGGTATGGCACCTATCTCAGATATTCTTCCAATTACAACAGCATATGCGGCAACAACATAACAGCAAACAACTGGTGTGGCATCCGGCTCTTCAATTCTTCCAACAACAGCATTTACCATAATAACTTTATAGACAACAGCCGACAAGTATATGACTGGTCATGGGATTATCCGTGGGTGCAGCCTTCACTTAATGTTTGGGAGGATGGTTATCCTTCTGGTGGTAACTATTGGAGTGATTATACTGGTGTAGACTTATTTAGTGGGCCT
>CBEWZU010000142.1:0-2056 GCA_965561205.1 uncultured Archaeoglobaceae archaeon
ACCAAGCTTATAGACAGGATTTATAGCGGAGAAGCGATGCGTTTAGACCAGTATGTAGAAACAGAAAAAGAAAGAACCTGTCTATCCGATCAAGAATTCCAAGAAATTTACAACGAACTTATAAAGGCGGAGGAGAACAAATTTTACCCAATTTTTAACGTAATTCTTCGAGAGCTTGAGCTTAGAGGGACGACACAGCTAAACGAGCTTCAAGCAGTGATCGAAGATGAATTAGGTACAGAAAGCAGCCAAAGCACGATAAAAAGACGCATTTCTATCTTAAAGACTCACAGATTGGTAATTTCAAGCCGCAGAGGTTATAGCTTAACACCGAAGGGAATCGCTTTTCTGCATAGGTACAAAAAACAGAAAAGAAAGTAAGTGACCCCGGTGATCCCAATAACCCCAAAAATAAATGTTACGTAAAATTTTATGTGCGGCAAATAACTTTATAGTTTTCGTAAGATCAAGAGGATCGTCAAGACCAATTCCGGAGTGTGTTATAAACAAAATAACCTCTAATAGTTAATTTCGAAGAGCAGTTTGACTTTTCAATCTATATAATACCTTAACCATGTAACGTTTTGTGAAGTAGGCATTTTTATGCTTTTCTGATTTTACGCCCCTTTATTTGAACAGTGAGCTCTAACCTCTATGAGCATGGTTTAATTAGTCCAAGTATCCAATCGTTCAGTCCATCAGAGAAAATTTCGTAACATAAGATCTCTGTGTCTCGGTAAGATTTCAGTTTCTTAATTGTATTTTTGTTTCGTCCGCTTACGAGAAATAAACAAGGCACGCCGTATTTTAGACCAGCACGTATCTCGCTTGGAACAAAATTGGTTTGTCCTTTTAGTTCGATTTCAATACCGCCATGCAAGAGTAAATCGATGCCTTTATTCCTTATATCCTTGACCGGGTGTTTGCTGTCCGCCAAAGCAGCCACGATCTCAACCTTGAGCCAACCTTCCAACCCTCTCGCATCAAATTTACCCATATTCATTAGTGAATCCTTTCTTTCCTTAATGCGTTTTAAAATTGCAGGAAAGATTTCATTTTTTAAGATTTCCGTCTCCAAGACTTTAAACCAGTGTTTAATACGTATCTTTTGCTTTTAATTCTTTTCATCGATGATTGGTCGCGGAATGACCGCCAATCCATTTTGTTTACTTTACTCGTTGTGGTAGGCTGAAGCCCCGTTGATACTGTTTAGGTTGTGGATGGTTCCATTTTAGGGCGTTGTAAGACCTATTTCGAAAAGATGCGAAATCAAGGGTTAAGATTAAAGGAAATATCGACAGAAATCAAAGGGGGAATTGATAACATCGAAGTATGAGTATCCCGCCTACCATAGAGGAGTGGTTAGCTCATCAAAATCGTTGATGATTCAGGCAGCAAGCGTTACTTCAAATTGCCCGCGAAGTAACAATTGCTTTAGGAGGGCAACACTAAAGCGGAAACATTTACTGAAGCCTATTATTCGCCGGGGGAATACTGGAGTTGCGAATGAAAGGTAAAATCTAATGATGAAACCCAATTTTTGTCCCTTGCATATTTTGATTAAACACTTGATAATAAGTAACCTTATTGGAAATCGAGGCATTCCTTCTCATCAGAGAAGCGCAAATTTCCGCGGATTACTTTTGCTTACGTCTCCATGTCAGATAGAATATTCTTCTACCAAACTTTTATTTGGTTTCAGTTCGCTATCTCTCTTGCCGTTCGCTGGTATCAGCCTTGCCTGTTCTGTCGCCCAAAACTGTTGGACGTCTTCCCCTCGGTCTCCCAGTAGTGGATGATGTTTTTCCCGGCTTCGAAAGTGGAGACTTTGTCGTGTTGCATGGGCCAGTCTCTAACTTTATTCTTTTCGACCTATGCATCCGTTCGCAGCTGCCTCTCTCTAAATCTGGCTTAGGCTCGACAACGGTTTTCATGGACGGAGGAAACGTTTTCAATCCTTATATTGTTTCGGAGATTGCGAGGAATTACGGTCTGAATCCAAAAAATGCCTTAGAAAAGATATTTGTTTCAAGGGCATTTACGGCTTATCAGCTTT
>CBEWZU010000143.1:0-2035 GCA_965561205.1 uncultured Archaeoglobaceae archaeon
TCGAGCTCATAAGTCCCGACAAAAATCCCCGGATCTCCCAAATTTGTCTCGATAAAGAGTTTGTGAGCTTCAACGGCAATCGGATGCGGTATTGTGCACATCGAACTGAGAACTCTATGATAGGGGATGTCCTTGGATCTGAACCTTTTTAGTTCTTTGATTACATCCATAATCATCTTCGGTTGCAACAGTTTTTAAAAGCAGCGACCAAATCATCTCGTGAACATCGCAATCCTTGTTGGTGGTAGAGGAAAAAGAATGGGATTTGTAGAAAAATCTCAGATAAGGATCTGCGGAAAAAAGTTGATTGACCTGCTCCTCGAAAAATTTGGGGATTGGAATGTCGTTTTGGTTTGTAGAGATGAGAAGCAGACTGATCTCTTTGAAGGTAAATGCATCGTAGATAAAATCGAAAATTTTGGTCCGTTATCAGGGATATACGCAGCCTTAGAGTATTTCGGCGATTACACGGCAGTAATTGCAACAGATATGCCTTTCGTAAAAGAGAAAATTATCAGAACACTTTATGAAAAGGCTTCAGAGCTTGGGGCATCTGCTCTAATCCCTTATAGAACGGGTCGCTTCGAACCATTACTCGCCGTATACTCACCAAACGTTATGAAAGAGATCGAGAGAAGTTTCGATATCAACGAGAGAAAAATACTAAATCCCATCTTCAGATGCGATCGGGTCTTTCTTTACGATATCGAATGTTTTAGAAAATTTGATAAAGATTTGCTTTCCCTCTTCAATATAAATACCTTAGAGGATCTAAAAAGAGCTGAGGAATTATGCTCATCGATAGGTTTGGAAGAGTTATAACAAACCTCAGGATTTCCGTAACATCAAGATGCAATCTTAACTGTCTTTACTGCCATAGAGAAGGATATCTGGCGAATTCGGAGCTAACACCGGATGAGATCGCAACGTTTGCAGAGGTCTTTAAAAAACTCGGCATAAAAAAAGTAAAACTGACTGGAGGCGAACCCCTCATCCGCAAAGATATCATCGAAATCTTAGAGAAGCTTCCTAAATTCGAAGAGATTTCAATGACAACTAATGGAATTTTATTGGAAAAATTCGCCGAAGATTTGAAAGAAGCCGGACTCGACAGAGTCAATGTCAGTCTCGACACACTCGATGAAGCCAAATACAGAGCTATGACAAGGGGTGGCGACATCAACAAAGTCATCAGGGGAATTGAAAGTGCCGTTGAGGTGGGATTGACACCCGTGAAGATTAATATGGTAGTTATTAAAGGATTCAACGTGGACGAAATCGACGATATGATAGAATTCGTCAAAAGATATAAGGGGAAAGCGATACTCCAGTTGATCGAGCTTGTTCCTCTTAATAACGATCTCTCTGGATATTTTGATGTTTACACGCTAATCGATAAGTTTAAAAACGCTAAAGAGATCAGAATCAGAAGTATGCAAAGGAGAAAACAATTTATATTCGAAGACTATGCTGTAGAGCTTGTAAAACCTGTGGATAACTCTGAGTTCTGTAAAGCCTGTAACAGAATAAGAATAACAGCCAACGGGATGATTAAACCATGCCTAATGAGGAACGACAATCTCGTTAACATCAGGGGGCTGAAAGGGGAAGACTTAATAAATGCGATAAAAAAGGCTGTGATGCTGAGAGAACCCTTCTATAAGGGGTGAGGCAATGATCGAACTATCAATTGATGGTAAAAAAATTCCCCTGAACAAATACGTGAGGGAAGTATTCCTGAGAGTGATAACGGCTCTCGTTTCCACACTAAAGGGATACGAAGAAGATTGGAGTGAGATAAAAATTGTTATCAAGAAAAATGAGGACAGATCTTGATAAAATTCCAGAATATGTCCCGGGGAAAAGCATAGATGACATAAAGAGGGAATACAGACTAAAGAGGATCATTAAGCTCGCATCTAACGAAAATCCCTACGGATGTTCTCCCAAGGTTATAGAAGCTGTTAGGGATTTTAGAGACTTTCATATTTATCCGCCACCGGATTCTGAAGAGCTAAGGGAAAGAATCTCCGAT
>CBEWZU010000144.1:0-2028 GCA_965561205.1 uncultured Archaeoglobaceae archaeon
TGCTTTCATTTTCTCCTTATCGAGGGTCATCAAATCGTTCGGACAGATGTATTCGCAGGCTGTTCTCTCCAAGCCTTACACCCATCACACTTCTCGGGATCTACAAAGCTTGGCATTTCACGACACCTCCTTTTTTACAACTAAAAAATTTAATAAAAATTTTTCCATTTTATTCGATTTCAGGTGGTGGGATATACTCATCCTCCTCCTTGGCGGCCTTCTGTATTTCGGGCAGTCTCCCAAGGACTTTGTCTATAACATCCAACGATTTTGCCTTTGCTATCTCCTCAAACACTGCTCTCTTGAGAGCTACTGGGACATCTTCTATGAAACCTCTTGAATCAATTCTCGCCTTTTCGAAAGCTTTAAGGATTTGCTGAGCTTTGTCCTCTGGGATTTCGAGGGGTATCATTCTGAGTGTTCCGCCAAAGAGGAACTGAACTTTCTCTTCCACCGGTGTTCCCTTTATCTGCTCGTATCTTTTATCATCTAAAATTACACCCAAATAGTAGACCATTTTTGATCACCCCTTTGGAAGCTCCATCGGCGGCAGATCTACTTCAAGCTCCTTGTTCTTGATCTCAAGGTATCTGTTGTTCACGAAGGGATAACCGAATTCCTTCCACCACTTTACAATGACCTTATAGACCTCGGGTCTGAAAATCACCTTGGGTGGGAAGATACCCTCGGCGACCATTCCTCTGATGAAAGAACCACTGAACTTCTGTCTCGCATCGGTGTGACCACAGCTCTCACTGTAGGCGATCTCACCGCAGACGGGACAATACCAGAATTCAGCCATGTTCTGTGGTAGGATCTTCAGACCGTAATCGACTTCATTTGGAGGAGCATCAAATCCGAAGCTCGGGATGCCTTTGGTCCAGAGGATCTGAGTGGCATACATGTCGTAGTAGTCTCCAACAGCGGCATGATCTCTTCCGAACATGTGGTGCGTGCATCCCAAGTTCTGTCTAATTACACCGTGGAGGAGGGATTCGATCGGGTTACCGTATCTCATATCCCAGAGTGTAAACGTGACCATGTGCCTCTCGGGCTTTATGTAACCGAACTTGTTAACGGCTTCGTGACCTTCGAGGATTGCCTCGTCCGGATAATCGCCTCTCCTTTTTGCTCCTATGATGGCATTGACGAGGATACCGTGGCATGGCTCCACGTCGCCCGTGAAGGCGGCACACTTCATCAGCATCTCATGACCGACATGCGGGACATTCCTCGTCTGGTGGGCTATGCAAGTCCTCCATTTCTTCACGTTTTTGATTGCAGCTCTGCATTCAGCTGGTGGGAACCAGAATCTGTCGTAGGGTGGCTTGAAGACGGGTTCGTTGATTATCGTCCATTTACCCGCAATGATGTTTGGATGCATGCATCTGTAAATCATCCATCCCGGATGCTTCTCATCGAAGGGGACTCTGACAACTTCCGGATTGTTTTCTGGAGTTCCGAAAGTTCTTGTTGCTACCTCCTCTGGATTGATCTTGTAGATTTCTTCGATGTCCATCACTGCAAAGGGTTGACCTTTAAGTTTTAGTAAGAGTCTATCTCCCTCTTTAACATCGAGAGCTTTCAGGTCTTCGTCACTTATATCAAAGAGAATCGGATATGGGAATACCCATTCATTCAGAAGTCTTCTCTCTTTGAGAACCCTTTCAAGTTCTTCTTGAACCATCGAACCCTCAACGGGGCTGAAGAACCCATAGCAGACGGACATTATCTCTCTATAAACGTGTCTTATCGGAACCCCATTAGGATCGGTTGTTGGTTTGAGCTCGTATTCTACACAACCAGCAGCCATTTGCTCAGCAAAGTCTCTTTTTTTCACAACTCTATAAACAAGTTCTCCACCGTGAGGTGGTGGCGTATTAATCAATGGCACTCTTTACACCTCCTTTTTGGTATGACTATTTTTTCCAAGAAATTATATAAGCGTTTCGAAATAATTTAAATGATTAAACATGTATTATTCTTACAGACGATTTTATACGTGATTGGTAAGTTTTAGGAATTCAT
>CBEWZU010000145.1:0-2011 GCA_965561205.1 uncultured Archaeoglobaceae archaeon
TGAAGGGCATTCGGCCGTCTGCTTCTAGCATTTTAAGTATTTTCATGTCCATTTCGTCTAGAGTTGACATGGTTCATCAGTCCGATTTTCGTACTAATTTGTTCACTTTTTATTCTTTTTAGGACGAAAAATATAAAAGAAAGGATGATATAAAAGTTTTTTGTTCCTAAAATATGATTAAATGGTGAGAAAAATGGAAGAAAAAATTGAAGAAAAGAAGCCATTGCTAAGGTTGGGAGAAACAGTTCCTGATTTTGAAGCGGTTACAACACATGGGAAAATAAAGCTTTCAGACTTTAAGGGAAAATGGGTAATTCTATTTTCGCATCCAGCGGACTTCACGCCAGTATGCACAACAGAATTTATCGCATTCGCAAAAATCCACGATGAACTAGTAAAGAGAAATGTCCAATTAATAGGTTTGAGCATAGACAGCGTCTATTCCCACATAGCATGGGTAAGAAGGATAAAAGAAAAACTCGGCGTAGAAATACCATTTCCAGTTATAGCTGACATAGACATGAAAGTAGCAAACCTTTTCGGAATGTTACATCCAGGTGAAAGCAGCACCCACACAGTAAGATGCGTATTCGTAATCGACCCAGAAATGAAACTTAGAGCCATGATATACTACCCATTAAACGTTGGAAGAAACATGGACGAAATACTCAGACTAATTGATGCATTACAGACAGCAGACAAACATAAAGTCGCTTTACCAGCAAATTGGCGTCCAGGCGATCCGGTAATAGTTCCGCCACCAAGTACGCAGGAAGCAGCAGAAAAGCGTCTACAAGAAGGCTACGAGTGCATAGACTGGTTCTTGTGCAAAAAGAAACTCCCATAATCCCCTTTTTAATACGTCAGTTAACCTTAACGGAGAAAATGGAAATGACAAAAGTTGAATTAACTAATAATATTTACTGGGTCGGAGCAATAGATTGGAATATAAGGGATTTTCACGGTTACACAACTAAACGGGGAACAACATATAACGCATACTTAATTGTAGATAAAAAGACAGCGTTAATTGACACCGTAAAATATTCATTTTCAAATGAGCTCATTGAAAAAATAAGCGAAATTGTAAATCTTGAAAAAATTGACTACATTGTAATTAATCATGTTGAAATGGATCATTCAAGTTCTTTACCTGAAATTATAAAATATGCGAGAAAAGCGGAAATTGTAGCTACTCAGAGGGGAAAAGATGGATTAATAAAACATTACGGCGTGGACCTAAATGTAAAAACTGTCAAGACGGGAGATGAATTAAAACTTGGAAAGAGAACATTGCGGTTCATTGAGGCCCCTATGCTGCATTGGCCAGATAGCATGTTCACGTATGTAGTTGAAGATGGAATACTCATGCCTAACGATGCTTTCGGTCAGCATCTTGCATCTTCCCAACGTTTCGACGACGAAGTTGACGAGAGCATCCTAATGGAGGAAGCTACGAAATATTATGCTAACATATTAATGCCATTTGCATCCTTAATAATTCGAAAAATCCAAGAACTGACTAAGATGCGTATTCCAATAAATATGATTGCACCTAGTCACGGCATAATTTGGCGTTCAAATCCATCTAAAATTGTTAAGGCTTATTTGGATTGGAGTAGGGGGATTCAGAAAAACAAGGTGGTCATTGTTTATGACACTATGTGGGGCAGCACAGATAAGATGGCTAGGGCGATAGCTGAAGGAGTAGCGAAGCATGGGGTCAATGTTAAATTCTTTAAACTTAGAGATTCAGATACAAGTGAAATTGTAGCTGAAATTCTAGATGCAAAAGCGGTGATTGTAGGTTCTCCAACGCTTAATAATTCGATGTTTCCATCGGTAAGCGCCTTTCTAACGTATATAACTGGCTTAAAACCTAAAGGGAAAATCTGGGCTTTCTTCGGCTCCTATGGTTGGGGCGGAGGGGCGGTGAAGAAAATGGTCGAAATTGCACGCAACGCAGGCTTTGAGATTTACGAACCAACCTTAGAAGTTAAGTATGTTCCAA
>CBEWZU010000146.1:0-2000 GCA_965561205.1 uncultured Archaeoglobaceae archaeon
ATATAATCTGGATTATACAAAAGAGAAACATCCCAGTGGGTTATTAAGCACTATTTCCATTTTTGAACTGCTCCAAGAGCTTCTCAACGGCTTCTTTTTCTAATCTGGTCTCTTCCTTGTCTAAGAAGGAATAGTTTATTTCAAGAAGATCCAATATGAAAATGAGTTTTTCCACATCTAACTCGAGAAGTTCAGCAGCTTTTTCAAGGGTTATCTGATGAGAAACTAACAACCCCAGTACCTTGAAAAATCTCTCCTTCTCCCCATACGTCTTGAAGAGTGGAAAGTTCCACAAGATCTTTTCTATTTCCCCCATAAATACCACTAAAAGCAATACCTCTAAGGAAAATAAAAGAATTATGGATATGTCTTCAGGATAAATTATCCCAGTCTTCCCGTTCGCTGGCATCTTCTTCAAGTTCTAAAACTCCTATCGTGTCCCAAATTGGATCCTTTTTAATTGGTACCTCTCTTTTGTTTTCCCTGTCCATTGAAAGCCCCCGACATTAATTAAACATCATGTGCAATAAAAAACTTTGGACTTTCCTAAAGCTGTTCCGCAACGCTTATTAACTTACCAACGTGAATAATCATTAGCGGTGGGACTTATGACTGAGATCGTGATAAAACTCCCAAATAAAGTTGATAAAAGCTTAATCCGCCTTATAAGACGAGCCGTTAGAAAAGAACTCCTTATAGATGCCCTATTTAGGGAACTCGAAAAAGAATTAAAAAACTCCGAATTAACTTATGAAGACATAGAGCAACTTGAAAAAAAGGTGAAGAATGAGAGAAGAGCCTACTGGAGGAAAAGGCTTGGAATCTCTCGTAATTGACACAAATATTCTTTTCTCCTTCTTTAAGTCAGATTCTACCACGAGGAAGATAATATACAAACTAAGAGGATTTTTGGACTTATACACTCCCGAATATGCCTATGATAGATAATACAAAGAAGTAATAATCAAAAAAGCTGGAATCAGCCCCGAAAAATTTGAAGAAATTTTAGGACTTTTATCCCATATTATAATCCCAATTCCAGAAGAGGAGTACATAGACACAATTCCCGAGGCACTTAAAATTACACCCGATTTAGGAGACATAGACTTCATAGCACTGGCAATTAAACTCAACTGTCCAGTATGGAGCAACGACAAGAAACTCAAGCAAATTAAAAATGTTAAAGTCATGAACACCAGTGAAATTATAAGCCTCCTTTCGGCACTTGAAAAAAGCGATCAATCCCCAAGAACATAAACTATCGCTTTGCATGAATCGAGATCATTTTCATAGATGCACTTGTTATAGGCGTTCTCAAGGGTATCTGAGTAGGAAAACGTGGAGTCATCTATGCTTTTCGTCTCGCCATTGAAGGTGCATTGAGAGCTTGAGCAGGAGATGGTTTCATTTTTGAGGGAGTTCCAAGCCCCTGTAGCTTCATAGTTGGATTTTATAACTTCCACACTGTTTTGATACTGTAAAATCTCATTTTGCTTACTTGATTGTATCGCCTTTGGGACGACACCTTCACCAAAGTAAAAAACGGCAACTAGTATTATCACAAGGATAAGAGCAATCATAGCAGAGTATTCAAGAGAACCTTGAGCTTTTTTCATTAATCTTCCCTCTAACTCAAACTATTTCTCAGAAATAATAAAAGAATTAAGAGATCCTTAACCACTGGTAGCATTTATCAGGAGTTCACATGCAGTTTCATTATTATTGTTAATGCACTGGGTATACCAACTTTCGTGAGTACTATTCCAGAGATCTTTTGCTTCAAGGGTACTCTTTGCCAATTCTGCTTGACTTTGTAACGCTGCTATATCACTTTGCTGGCTTGCTTGGCTTCCAGCACCACTTATATACCTCACAACAACGAATATTATTATCAGTGCCGCTGCAATCATGAAGAGGTACTCCAGCGCACCCTGACCTTTCTTCCTTCTAAACAACTTTTTCAGGTTTATCATTTCACAACACCTCCATATGGAAAATTT
>CBEWZU010000147.1:0-1990 GCA_965561205.1 uncultured Archaeoglobaceae archaeon
TCAGCCGTCTCAGCGAATTCTTGGGCTGAATATCCATAAATGCTCACAATTAGGGGGATGCTTACTCTTGATTTCACTTCCCTTATTTCCTCGCTGAAAGCCCTTATACCAGGATTTGGAAGTCCCATAGCATTAATTAGTCCGCAGCTAACCTGCACAACCGTCGGGTTTGGATATCCCTTTCTAGGTTTTAATCCAACCGATTTTGTTACTAGGCCTCCGGCTCCAGCCTCAGCAACCCTTATGAGGCTTTCAGCCGTCATGCCTAGAATTCCAGCTGCAAGCAAGACTGGATTCCTAAATTTTAGGCCAGCCACCTCAACTTCCAAACAGTTCAAGACCGCTCTCAACCATGCATTTTTCAGTAAAAGTTATTCAGTTCTTCAGATAAAGCTTAGGAATGAAGCTGAGAAAGCGATGATGGAGATAGAAAATTGAAAGCAACAATAATAGAATGTCCATTTGGAATTTTAGCGTTCGACGAGAAAAACAATCTAACAGAAAAAAGCTTATTTCCAAAAGTCCCGAAAGAAGCTGCAGAGAAACTTAACGCCCTAAAAAAGGGAAAATCCATAAATGAATTGAAAATTCTTGTCGAGAATCTGAAAAATAGAGGATATGAAAGCTTTATTGTAGAAAGCGAATCTCTCGCTAAAATCCTAAAAGAAGAGCTGAAAGCTGAAGCTGAAATTCTCAAGCCCGCCCCATCCGGAGAATACCTACGTGAAAATCTGGAGAAACTCGCCTTAAAACTCAAGTTTATCAAAAAACCTGAACAACTAAAAAGTTGGATTCACAACGTCACAGTTGAACTTACAAAGCTTAAAGTTAGAGAAGCCGTCGAGAAGAGAGATTTACTGATTATTCAGGCTATACAGACGATAGACGATATAGATAAAACAACCAATCTTTTCATGGGAAGAATACGTGAATGGTACGGCCTACACTTCCCAGAACTTAGCAGACTAATAGAAAAACATGAAACCTACGCAAGAATAGTCTTAGAACTCGGCGAAAGAGAAAACTTCTCAATTGAAAAACTCGTAGAGCTAGGCATCTCGGAAAAAAAGGCTGAAAAAATACTTGAAGCCGCCAAAGCCTCGATGGGAGCACCCCTCAGAAAAGAAGACATTGAAAATTTGAAGGTCATATGCAAAACAACCTTAGAACTTTATGAAAGAAGAAGAGAGCTTGAAAGATACGTTGAAGCCGCCATGGACGAGGTCGCTCCAAACGTGAAGGCGCTAGTAGGCGCACTGTTAGGCGCCAGACTAATTGCCCTAGCTGGAAGCTTAGAAAATCTGGCTAAAATGCCGGCAAGCACAATACAAGTTTTAGGAGCAGAAAAGGCCTTATTCAGAGCTCTAAGAACAGGCTCGAAACCGCCTAAACATGGAGTAATCTTCCAGCATACATACCTACGTGAAGCAAAAAAATGGCAGAGAGGAAAAATAGCAAGGGCATTAGCCGGAAAACTAGCCATAGCCGCAAGAACAGACGCCTACAGCGGCAAATATATCGGTGATGAGCTAAAAGCCGACTTAGAAAAGCGAATTGAAGAGATAAAGGAGAAATACAGTGAACCCCCGCAGAAGGTTTATCGGCCAAGCAAACCCAAGAAAAGAAAGAAGCGGAGGAAAAAGCATGGTAGAAGTTAAAGCACATCAAAAATTTCCAGAAATCTACTGGGCAATTCTAGAAGACGGAACCAAAAGGCTTGCAACAAAAAATTTGGCTCCTGGAAGAGCAGTCTATGGAGAACGACTAGTAACCTTCAAAGGAGTTGAATATAGAATCTGGGATCCTTACAGAAGCAAATTGGCGGCGGCAATACTAAAGGGCCTAAAAAATGTTCCTATAAAGCCTGGCAATAAAGTTTTGTATCTTGGCGCGGCTTCAGGGACAACTGCAAGTCATGTTTCAGATATTGTAGGCGAAAATGGCCACGTTTACTGCGTTGAGTTCTCTGCAAGAGCCATAAGAGAACTTG
>CBEWZU010000148.1:0-1957 GCA_965561205.1 uncultured Archaeoglobaceae archaeon
AGGACTCATTTTGGGAACGCTAATAAAAGGCGAGCAAGGAGCTGTCTACACAGGAGTAGGAGTAGCCTTAATAACAAGCTTCACAACGGGAATATTCACAACTTATAGCCAACTTATTCCTGTTCTCCAGTTCTTTTCACGCATTTACCCAATATCCGCATCAAATTCTTCACTAATCTACCTCCTTATAGGAGAAAACATGGCCGGCTACAACCCATTAGAGCCAAGCCAAATAGCCCTCACAACAATATCATCAATCATCCTTTTCATCATAGGTTTGACAATATACGCAAGATATTGCTGGAGAAAAGACTGAAACTACATCAAGATTTTGAACTTCTGTTAGGAGAAATTAAAAGAATGCGAACCGCATTTCTTCAGTTTCTGCTTTGATGGCCTATTTTGAAAACCAGCCTTCTTTTTTCATTGTTTCCATTGAGGCTCTGTGGCTTGGGCCGTCTCCTCTGGCTACGAAGACGCCGACGGTTTCTCCGACGGTTTCAGCTATTTCCGCAACGTCTCTATGCGTAAATCCTGGGCATAGCAGAACAGAGTGGATGCCTTCGTTTCTAACGAGTTTTCTACAAACCTCAACTGCTTCCCTCTGGTTTTTAACAACTACTACGAACAGTTTATACTTGCCAGTATCAATTACGCACCTGTGTTTCTCAGCGTCAGCGTCAGGAGCATGAGCAAGAAAAACAACCCTAAACGCCATATCCCCATCACTTCAGAACCGATTACTCCAATACCCCTTTTTTAAATTTTTCAATACGCAGATTACTATCAAGATTGTAGTGGCGAGATACAAGTGCTACTGAAAGTCGACTTCGAATATTTCTGCGAGAAGGATGGACCACTATTCTTTAGAAAGCGTAAATGAAATAAGGGGACGTCAAATCAAAATCATACTGAATCCGGAAAAATCAGCCGGGGTAGCCTAGCCTGGTTAGGGCGCCAGACTCATAATCTCGAAGAATGGGGCCTAGGAGATAGGACATCTGGAGGTCGCGGGTTCGAAGCCCGCCCCCGGCACCATTTATATACTTTTGGATGAACCCCGACACTTATTTCCTCTTCCTAAAGAATTTTAAGCCATCCTGCTCGCATACATACTGAAGCCCAGCTCTATTAGTTGCGATATCTCCTTAGGCGTCCTAGCAATTTTACATATGAATTCATCATTCTTCTGTTCTTTAAATCGGAGGGGTATAATGTTAGGTGAGGTTAGTTTGCTTGGGGTATTTGAATGGTGGCTGGCGAGTTGGCGGTTATTGGGCGTCTTTGCACATATCGGTATCCGCATTCGCATTTGAAGCCGACTATCTTTCCGTTGTGTGTTATCTTTTGCCATGTTTTGGCGTTGCATTGGTCAAACTGTTTATGGAGTTTCCACAGGAATTCTGCCTCCTCTGTGGTTAATGGCACATACTCTTTGGCTAAAGTAAGAAACCATAATGTATATGCGCCAAAACCCATCCATACTGCCGCTACGAGCGGTTCTAACATGCTTCATCACCCAGGACGTATTTTTGTTCTACATTTATACATTATGTTCTTTTTCGGACATATATCCATGATCGATTTATTGTTTCTTACGATATAAGTATTATGTTCAATTCCGAATAAAAATTAGACTTTAAACCCCATAACATGTATCAATGTTGTACGCATGGAGAATAAGTTCTTTTTAAGACTTATTTTCGCCAATTTGCCCTTAGGAAATTTTATTTTAATCTATTGTTATTTGGAATTCGCAGTATGAAAGCAAGCAAGAGAAAGGGAAACATTTAATGAGTTTCTAAACGACTATGAAGCTTCCTTGATGAAAAATGTGGAGAAATTCACACCCCTTCTCTGTAAGCCTAAAAGTTAAAAATTGGTTAAAACTTCATTCTAAAATTTCAGTAGTCGGTTTTTCCGTTATTTTATTTTTTCAAGTGTTTCAAATGCTTTC
>CBEWZU010000149.1:0-1841 GCA_965561205.1 uncultured Archaeoglobaceae archaeon
TTTTGCCAGAAGGGCCCTCTCCTGGCATGCATTAGAATAGGTAGTTGTGGCGCCGAAACTTTACTATATCAGTTAAAGGATCCGGTTATCCGCATTGATGTTACCGTTGTAGGTAACACTAACATAAAGATAGGAGATAGGCTTAGTCTCACTATTCCGGCTGAAAATATAAGTAACGCTTCTTATGACGTTGTAGCCGTTGAACATTTCTTTTCTAAAGAGCAAGGCTTTATAACTACGGCCAGCATGGTGAATACAGCTGAAAGGCGAGAATTACCAGCGAAAAACATTCATGAACATCTGATTTTGAAATATAGAGATTTAAATGAAGTTGCGAGAGGTCTGCAAATAATAAAATAGGGAAATTTAAGTTTGAATTATTTCATGTGAAATATTCTGTGGTTTCGCTTTTTCGGTATAGAATTTGCAGCCGGAAGCCCACATGCTGCTCATGGCCTCATCAATATATTTGCATGTAGCCTGATGTTGACATGTTCTGCACCATTTATCATAGAACCAATTGCCAATTTTCGGCGCAACCTCACTTTGCGCCGACACTTCCATAATGGGCCCATTATGCAATCGTTTATATTCTGATTGGAGATCTTCATAGAAGACTAGCCGGCTAAGATAAATCTGCGTGGTTGCTACTGATTCATGGCCTAAAATTCTGCTTAAAGTATGAATGTTCCCCTTTTTTACATAGGCCCAATGCGCCGCAAAATAATGCCTTAATAAATAGAGATTCATATGTTTCCAGGATTGGCAACCGGCTTTTTTGGCCCATTTCTTAACTATTTTATCTAAGGCGTCATAGCTTAGAGGCGTATTTCTATCCTTCCAAGCCGATAATCCCTTTTGAGTATCGCGGCGAATAACCCATCCTTCAGAAGTTACGCTTTTAAGCTGCATTAAATAATCAGCCGTTATTGGATCCATAGGGACAAGGCGAACTTTATGTTTTTTACTGTCCATAACCCTAATTGTGAGGCTCTCAAATTCTATTTGGCTCCATTTTAGATTACGAATCTCTCCAGGCCTTAAACCGCACTTCATAGGAACCCGAATGAGGCAATAATCCCTTAGAGGCGCGTTTTTCTGAGAATAGTCATGCAATTTAATGAGATCTGCTCTACGCAAAACTATGGTGCGCTGATTGCGAAGGAAAATTGCGTCTGAACTGTTTATTTGAAAGCTCATTTTCCTTCCTCAAAATATTTTTGAGATATTCCCAGCATAATTATTGAAATATACTTATATTTAAGAATATCCTTAGAATATTATGGTGAATGAGGAATGCTTGTGCCTATCAAGTTCAAAATTTCAGTGGTTCAAGTTGGAAAATCGCTTAAAGTAACTATTCCTAAAGAAATCTGTGAATATTTAAAGCTAAAGAAAGGCGATAAAGTTCACATGTGGGTTGACAATAAACATATCATAATCGAGAAAATTGAATAAAGCTTAGAAGTTTCGGCATAAAAACTATTTTAATGGAAAAGTTTCTGTTATCTTACGAATTATGTTGCCACGTGGCATAATGTTCCTTAAGAATTGCTATATAATATATATATTGATGGCTAGAAATGTTTCCATGGAAACATTGTCCAGGAAATCTAAGAGGCAGCGTGTTTGGGAAGCGATTTCAAAGTTGGATAGCGAGTGGGTTTCAACTAGGGCCCTGGCTGAAGAGGCTAGTGTCGGCGTTAAAGAAATTGTGCCTTTTCTGATTTATGCTAGGAGGATGAAGCTGCTGAAAAGTCAAACACGCGTTTATTATGATAATTGTGGATTTAGGCATAGGGTAACGTTTTGGCGTAAAAAATGAGGATTTGCGGGGGAGT
>CBEWZU010000150.1:0-1740 GCA_965561205.1 uncultured Archaeoglobaceae archaeon
CGACTTTGTCGCCATTTCTCTAGATTCGCTGAATCCAAAGATAAATGATTACATTAAGGGAATTAGGGGATCATGGGAAAAAGCTATACAAGCAATTGAGACATTGCACGAAGAAGGCATAAATGTATACGTGTCACCTACAATATCGCAGTTAAATCTGTATGAAATTGTAGATTATACAAAATATTTCCTCGCAAGGAAGATTCCTGTGCTTTATTGTCTTTACTCTTATGATCTTCCAGTTGAGCCTAAACAGGCATTCAGCATTGGAAGGGAAAATGACGAATTTAAAATAGTTGATAAAGCTGCGATGATTAAAGTCTGCGATGAGTTGATTCAGCTAAAGAGAAAAAATTCTGGAGTGCTTATTACTACCAAAGTCTTGGAAGCTGTAAAACAATTTTTCTTAAATGGAGAGAGAACATGGGAATGCCGTGCATTGTCGAATTTCTTCATAATTGACCCTTTAGGCCGAATTGCAGGTTGTCACCTTCACAGTCCAATAACAACTATATTTAAACTGCCAGAATTGTGGGACTCTCAAGAGTTCGAAAGATTGAGAAGTATCTATCGCAGATGCAAGAGATGCACATACCTATGTTATATTTTCTACTCCATTCACAGCGGATTAGCTGGAAATCTAGAAATAATCAGGGAAAATTGGAAGGACGCAAAAATGATAGTGAGTTAACTAAGAATTCTTAATCGCGGTTCTCTAAAAGAATAATTTAAACTTTCGGAGACTCTTATAATTGAATTCTTTTGAGATTGATACTTCAATATTATCGTATCTTATTTTTGATTCTTTGAATACTCTGGATTATCCAGTATATTACGAAGAACGGGTAATACTTTACATATCTATATCGTTGAGAGTAGACTAGCCCGCATCTAATTTCGGTTTCTGCGAGGGATATGCTTTCTTTTAGATGCCAGTCTTCTGGAGGTCTGTGATGGAGGCAGTATATATTATCGCATACAATGACTCTGTACCCTTTTTCTTTTATCCAGTTTATTATGTAAGCATCCTCATAGGCATGTAGGTGCTCCGGGATTTTTATGTCCCTAACAGCCTCGTGAAGAATCAATGTGTCGTGGAGACCTCCCCTAATTTCAAAGACCTCCCTTGCAACGTGCAGAGCAACTTTATAGTAAGTTTTATTGTTAAAGTTTGGCACAATATCGACGTTTACGCCCCATATTGCCCCAACATCAGAGTCCATATATCCTTTAGCTTTCTTGAACCAGTTCTTACATAATATTACGTCACTGTCAACAAACATAAACCACTCAGTTTCAACGTTTTTTATACCTATTTCTCTAGCTTTAGCTCTAGTTCCTTTATCCCTTAAGATACGTACATTCCCATACTTTTCGTCGAATTCCTTTAAGATGTTTAAAGTATCATCTTTTGAATAACCATCAACAACTATTAGATTGTTCACCGGTATATTCCGATATATGCTGTTTAGACATTTTCTTAATATATGTTCGCTGTCTTTGGTAAGCATCACGACGTCGACTTTCATGAAGACCACTTGAAGCCGGGTATTTTATCTTCTTGATATATTTATTTAACTATTAAAATTCACGTCCTTTAAGGTAACTTAAAAATTGCGTAAATCACCTCAGGCTCGTTTAAACTTTATCTTAAAGTTTATACCCAATCTTCCTTAGGAATTCTTTCCTCTTTTTTATGTCTTCTTCTGATTCTACTCCTTTGCTTTTATATCCATCAAT
>CBEWZU010000151.1:0-1706 GCA_965561205.1 uncultured Archaeoglobaceae archaeon
GGCATTTGAACTTCAGCAGGATTATGGACTGGATCCATATGACTCCATTGCATTGTCAGTAGCTTTGGAGAGTAACTGCGATTATCTTATAACGAGAGATGAAGACTTTGCCAAAAAAGCCAGTGATCTGATTAAAGTTTGCACACCCGAATGGTTTTTGAAAGAATTAAGAATTTAAGAGGCTTATGAAGATTGCATTTGTTTACAATGCTGTCTATCCGATAAAGGGAGGAGCTGAGAAGAAGATTTATGAGACCGACAATGTGAATGTGGTCTGATTGCAGATAGAGGCGTGGTCGGTAGCTGGAATATTAAATTGAGAGGTTTAAAGATAGATGTGGGAGTTCTATTGAAAGCCCATCGATGAGCGGAGACGGGAAGACTCTCCGCTAGAGACATCAAAAGTTATGAAAGTCAGAACGGCATTTTCAAGCCTGTTGAAAAGAGGGGGACAAGTGATTAAGCTGGGTGAATCTGGATGCGAAGCTTAGATTTTTAGCAGGAATAACTTTCCGCAGACTGGCTTTCGATGAAGAAGTCTTATATACGTGATGGATTCTACTTGAATTGTGATGATTCAGATTTCGAAGGAGGAGCTTGAGGAAATCATAGAGAGAAAAGTTAAGGAAGCACTATTAAAAGCTCTTATGGAGATTGTGCCGTATGTTTCCGATGAGGAGCAGGAAGAGATTGAGAAAATTGCTGGAAAACCTGAAGATTACGACGAAAACGAGTTCGAAGCATGGAATGGACAATAAGGTATCACAGAGAAGCGAAGAAGTTTCTAAGGAGGCTTGAAGACGATAAAAGGAATCTCCTACTGAACAAGCTGAATGAATTAAAAATTTGCTTAGAAGAGGGAATATTTCCCGTTAGGCGTTTTGATTTGAAGAAGCTAAAAGGCAAGTGGAGTGGGGTTTTCAGATTGAGGGTTGGAGATTTCAGGATCATACTAAGAATAGACATCCCTCGAAAAACGATCTTCGTTTATCATATCCATTTCAGAGAAGTAATATACTGAACAAATATACTGAACAAAGCTGGAATATTTAAGTGCAATTAAGTGGGGTGGAAGATTAATATGAAAATATACGTGCTAAATCCTCCGTATTTTCCACATTTTGGCAGGGAAATGAGATGGCAGGATGCTGGAAGAGAGGGCACTATACTACCCCATCTGGCTATCCTATGCAACTGGTTTACTTGAACAGAATAGGCGTAGAGTGAGACTTGTTGATTGTCCAGCGTGGAATTGGGATATTAATGATGTTTCGAAGGACTTAAAGAAGTTTATCCAGATATGGTTGTTGTCGGAACTAGCTTTACCAGTTTGAACAATGATCTTAATGTTTCAAGGAAGATTAAGAAAGAATTTGAAAGTGTTATTTAAACTGACCATGTGAAAATATAAGGCATATCTAATAAAAATAGAAGCGAGCTCGAGGCTTCTCTGGATCATTGATACTTGTTATAAAAAATATAACCTTTGTTGTTTAGAAAGTGAAAGTAAAAAATTGGTTGAAATGCAAACCAAAGGAAGAAATCGACTTAAATTCGAAAATGTATCTTTAAATTCCTCACCAATATATCTCCTCTCTAAAGCCGTATCACACTCAAAATAAGCCACCAGCTTTGCGATTCACACTGTCAGCCTTCAGGAACAGATAAACTGCTGTTTGTTCACGGATAAAGGAATATACACAGCA
>CBEWZU010000152.1:0-1696 GCA_965561205.1 uncultured Archaeoglobaceae archaeon
GCTTTCACATCCCACTTTTCTATTGCAAAATCTTAAGAATTTCTTATGGCAGCCCGGTGAGATTTGAACTCCATTCTTCTAGCATTATTCTGGTTATCTTCTATTAATGGCGTTTAACTGAATCTGTTAGGGAATCGTAGTAGATAGAGGTATGTTTTGAGTTTGTCTCTGTAGAAGGCTAGTATTTTTTGGTCTTTTTTGGAGAGTTGATATTTGCTTAGTTTTCCGTATGCGAAGAATATTAAAATGATTTTTTGAAAGTTTCCTGCTAGCTTGTGGATTCCGGCTTTCAGTAGAGCGTTTTTCATTTTGCTTCCTGTCTTTCCGCGGTCAAGTTCAATTGCTATCTTTGCATCGTCAAATTTTAGGATGGCGTCTGGGTAAAGCCTGCAATTGAAAACTTTTCCGCTTTTTTCGCCGGGAAATGGATTTAGGCCCTCCACATAAATGTATTCTTTAGCTTCCTCCTCACTCATCAAATATTTTTCTCTAAAAACATCAATTACTACCCGATAAAATAGTCTTCTTGCCCTAACGTCCCATGTTTCATCCCCTTTCAGAGGTAAGAACTCCTTTTCAAGTCTTTGCAGAACACGCTTCAATATGCTGTCAAGTTCGGCTGAATCCATCATCAAATACCTTAAAGTGATTAGATTTCAATTTTTAATTTAAAATAGTTCTGTTAGGGTTGCTTAAAAGAACATCTTCAGAACCGGCATCTCTTGCTGTGACGTAGTAAGATATTTAACAATTAAACGAATAGCTGAAAGCATGTTGCAAATCAATCAAGAACACATACTAAGATTTAAACAGATAAAGAGGATTTTCTATTCCAAGACTAACGTGCCAATAAAGGATAATTGGCGACTAAGAACCTCCAACGAAATTTGGTTTGAGATTGTTGCTCAAGTTGTTGTGGTCGGTAGGTCTGAGCCTTGGGAAAAGCTTAAAAGTGATGCTAAGCTGTTGAGACAGATTTCTTATGAAAATCTTGTAAAAATTCAGGATCCCTACGAGTTAAGAAATGTTATTAACGATGTTTTGCTCAAAGTCGGAACAAGATATGCAAGCTCTGATGTTTCCAAAAGCATCAAGGCGAAAGCTTTAGCTCACAACGTCAACGTGCTAAAACGATTTGAAGAAGGCCCAAAAGGCTTTATGAAATACCTTGCAAACTTTAAAGATCCAAATGGTGACAGGGCAAAAATTCGATTTGTTATGAATAATCTCATGTATATAAAAAATAAAGGTGCCAGAGACCTTCTAATGGAACTTGGAGCTGTGAGAAATGCAATTGCTCTGGATGCCCGCATACAAGCCATTTTCAAAAAGATTGGAATAGAAATGCCAGAGAACCTCAGCAATTACAAGATCTACGAACAAATCGAAGATGACATCTTAAACAAGATCTGTTGCCCTCTTAAGTTACTCGGCGTAGAATTTGACAGAATGCTTTACCAAAACTATCAAGAAATCACGAAAATGACTTTCTAAGCACTGGCCCCAATGTACATAAACCTCTTCACCATTTCATCAGATGTTTTGCTATAATGTTTAACTGTATATCTTATCATCAAAGTGATTGATGGCATTCTTCTAGATGTTTGTCTTGTTGATCTCATATTGGAACGAATTCTTCGTCTGTTCCTTCTGTTGTGTCGATTTCTTCCGTCATTTCGTCTTCCCAGCATTCTTC
>CBEWZU010000153.1:0-1675 GCA_965561205.1 uncultured Archaeoglobaceae archaeon
CTGCTACTGGAATCCCATTCTTTGTTTTAATTGGTGGAAAGAACAGCCAGCTATAAAGCCAGTCTGGAATAACATTTGGTGGCGCGCATGTGCCAAAACCAACAAACTCATGATGATGATAATCGCTCATTAAGGTTCTATCTGCAGTTAATAGCACTTTAGCCATAGGTACGCCTCTACATATTGTTGTTTTTAAGACATTTAAATTTTGATATAATTCACTAGTTAAATAGGTTGCTTGCTTGAATTCCACTGCGTAAGGTAATTTATTGCGGTTTTAATGGTGTTCTTTATGAAGAGAAATTGTTTTTGCCTTATCCATTTCCATAGGATTTTTGGTCTCAAGTAGAAGGTTACATATGCCTTTTCAAAAAGCCATTTTATCTGTTTGGTAGTCAGATTCTTTAATTTCATGATTGGTTCTGTAGCTGTATATTTTGACCAATTTTTGGTTGTCAAAAGTCCTTGTTTATCAGCGTAATCATATAGTGGAGTGCCGGGGTATGGAGTAAGTATCGAAAACTGAGCGTAATCTAGGTCAAGCCTCTTTGCAAAGGCTATTGTTTCCTCAGCTGATCTTAGCGTTTCATCCGGAAACCCTAAAATGAATGAACCAAGGATTTGGATTCCTGCATCCTTTAATATTTTAACAGCCCTTCTTATCTGGGAAATGCTTATTTTCTTTCCTATTTGGTTCAGTATCTTCTGGGAGGCGGACTCTATTCCTAGAAAAATTATCCAGCATCCCGCTTTCTTCATTTTTTCAGCAAGCCTTCTTGAAATGGTGTCAACTCTTGAGGAGGCTCCCCATGAAATGTCTAATCCTTCATTTATTATTAAATCGCAGATTTTCTCTGCTCTTTTCTGATTTAAGGTGAAAGTGTCGTCCATAAACTCTATATTTCTAACTTTATGCTTCTCATAGAGGATTTTTATCTCCTCAAGCACATTCTCAGGGCTTCTACCTCTCCAGCATCTGCCGAAAAGACGCGAGGAGGCGCAGAATGAACATCCAAAAGGGCATCCTCTACTACTAATCATTGCTGAGTATCTGACGCCTTGAACTTGATATTTTCTAGTTGGTAGCAGATCGAAACTCGGGAATGGAATTTTATCGATGTTCTTTATGAATGGCCTATTTTCAGTGCTTAGAATTGCGTCACCCTTTCTGAACGTTATTCCTTTAACATTTCTTAATGGTTTGTTACTTTCAATTGCATGCATAAGTTCGCGTATTGTTTCTTCGCCTTCGCCTCTTACAATTATGTCAACATTTTTGCATTCTATGAGTGTCTCTTCTGGAAGAAATGATACATGCGGGCCTCCCATTATAACTTTACAGTTCTCATTAACTTTCTTAGCAATTTCAGCTACTTTATATGCCTCATAAATCGATGGAGTAGCAGAAGTTATTCCAACAACGTCTGGATAGAAGCTTTTTAGCTCCCTTCTAACATCGTCTAGGCTATAATTTAGGATGTCTGAATCGATTATTCTTACGTCATGATCATCCCTTACCATCGATGCCAAATAAGCTAAACCAAGAGGAGGAGAAGTTGTCCCAATAGCCGATTTAACAGCTGAATTGTAGGGAGGAGTAATGAAGCATATTCTCAAGGTAGCTTCACTATAAGATATATTTCATTAATTCTTTCATCGAATTTAACTTTACATT
>CBEWZU010000154.1:0-1633 GCA_965561205.1 uncultured Archaeoglobaceae archaeon
GTTTGTGTCGCAATTCCTTCCCCCCTTCGGAAGGGACTCCTTGCGACTAAAAGTTGAAACATTGATGGATGCTGGGATTCTGAAATTGTTGCAATTGACTGGAATATCCTAAAGCTCTCTGCAGAAATGCTGCAACATGCAAACATTATGGTATAAAGAAAATTGCCACTTTTGATGAGGATTTTGAGAAGGTTGAATGATTGAATGAATTTTCTTTTTGAATGCTGCCTTCATGCTCTTTCTAAGGCTTTTTGGCGTGCAAAAGTGGCGTGCAAAAGTTTACAAAAACTGTAAGCTCGTTGAGAAAAAATTCTATACCTCTATACTCCGTCATAAACGGATTCTGGATAGATCAAACCGGTGATTTGAAAATCGTAATTAGACACAAACAACAAGACTGGTTTTAATTGGGCTAATCGATAAGGTTAAACCAGAAGTTGGGGAAGATTTCGCAATTATATTATAATTCATTATTATAAGGAGAAAAATGAAAGTAAAATTAAACATCTACATATTACAAAAAATTTCCTAAACCGCCTTGAGGAGAAAACGGTGAACCCCAAACCTATTAGAACCTTTATCACGGGACATCCGAGAGCACCTTAATTCTTTCCCTAATGATCACCGATTTAGTGTCCCATATTAAGGTTACTTCAACTGTATCACCGTATTGGAGATTTACTCCACCTTGTTTTGGAGGATTTGACCCACTCTTCTTTATTCGAAATCCTATTTGCTCCCCCGAACACCAAACTCCGTCTCCATATCTTTCGGCGAGTTCTCCAAGCCAAGTTTGATGGCCTGGTCCATGAGTATCAATGATTATTCTATCTGTCTCAGATTTTTCAGTATCTCCGTCGTCATCAAGATAGCTTACACCACTATCTTTAAGCGTATAATTTCCCTTCCAAGGAAAATTCCAGAGCTTGAACCATGCGATTACCTCATTGTCTCTAATAATTTTAACGTGAATTGTGAGCCTTTTAACATCAACGCAATCACCTCCATTATGGATTAAAAGAACAACCTGATCGTCAGTGCTACCATGGTAACTGTTCAGGATTTCTCCCACAGCATATGAAACAAAAGGAGGTTTTTCTGGGGTTTTTAATGGAAGAACAAGGATAAAAGCCGATAAGATAATAGTGGTTGCCGCAAGGATGAAGATTCCTATTATCGGAGAAACTGCTTTTTCAGACATACAAAAATATCAAAAATTTAAAAAATTTAAAGGTTTGGATTGAGAAGGCTATCAAAATAACGGTTCCAGATTATACCGCCCCTAACACTCACAAGCCAGCTTTAAAAGGAATCAATGCTGTTGAAAGGATATATCACGAGTTGCAGTCTCAGGTCTGTTTTAGAATGCTCTTTTGAATGAAATTTTGTCCATTTATTGCCTTCTGGTTCTTATATCTTTTACCATCCAGCCATAGTTTTCATCTCTCTTTACAATCGTCTGCACATCATCAATAATGTCCCACTCAATCCATGACTCCTCCAACCCGGACGGGAGGATCTGATATGAAGTCGGATAAATCGAGCCCCATCTTCATGAGGGTATATCGAAAATCGTGGAAATGTTCTTCAAGAATGGGGAGTTCTGGGAATTTTTAGAAAAAAGAAAACTGCA
>CBEWZU010000155.1:0-1552 GCA_965561205.1 uncultured Archaeoglobaceae archaeon
GGAGAATAGTGCGTGGAACAGGGCCAAACTGGTATCAAATCGCCCTCGACATAGAAGTTAAACTTTAATCAGCTAAGAGTTTATGAGTTTTAGGAGAGAAAATTTGTTATTCCAAGAATTAGACATGGGAAAAGCCAAACAATTGAAACTCTCATAAATGAAGAAGCATTCTTACTAGCAAGATATTTAAGAAATGAAAAAAGGAGTGGAATCCACGAATCGCCGAATTAAAGAGATAAAACTAAATGCACCTTCTCTGCCCGATCTTAAAACCTCTCTTGCAATAATCCGTATCTTTTTAAGTTTAATGCTCATACAATTTTTGATGGTCTATGCCCGTTTTGGTGCGGTGGAAGTGGAATGAACAGACAAAAACCTTCTTGGTAATCTTCCATTTTATTGACGACTATTTAAAACCCAACCTGCGACTTAAAAAATGCGATTTATTTTTATATAAAGCCAGACCAATCCATCCAAAAGGGATAATTGATATACTTTATCAAGAAAGACACAAATATCCAGGGATAACATGGGCTCCTTCACATCCAGAGCTGGCATATCTAACTGAACTGCTCACTTACGCGAATATAATTAACGGATTAAAAATTGAAGATAAGTTGAGGATTAGAGGAATATTGGAAGGAGCTAAGTGGGAAGTCAGAAATTGGCCATCTGATGACCCAGCCAAGGATTTCATTCCAATAAACTTCGACAGAGATACCTATTTCGAAGATGGGCATTATTTTACAAGCGTAATAGAAACAGAAAAAGGCAAGGTTTTTGCTGTGGCCCACGATATCAAGCTACTGATTTCTAACGTTTCCTTTATGGTAATTGAAGAAGATGAAGAAGACGTTCATATGTGTTTTGAAGTCAACCAACGATACCTTGATTATCTGAAGAAAGCATTAAAAAGATACTTATTGAATAAAGAACAAAACAGGATGAACGGAACCAAACACCATTAAGATATCTCTCGTATAAAAAGGAATAGAGTTTTAGATTCTTGAGACGAAACTAACGGTATTAATGTTCGAAGTTAAATTTTGTGCGTTTGTTTGTCCTCTCTAGAAAAATCGTCTCCTCTTTAACTGATTGTATATGCCTAATATACTAGCAATAATTAAAAGCCCTCCAAAAATTCTTAAAAAGACTATATATGTTTGGACTATTCGGTTGGCTTGTTCAACATTTAAAGGTTGTATGGCTTTTGCAAATGCTTCTAGAATAATTACTGCTATGTCAATTTCACCGGGGATGGCAAACCAGAAGCCAAGTATTAAACTAAGAACAAGGATAATAAGCCTAGGAATTGCTCCTTTTGGCTCAGACACAGCGTCTTCCCATTTACGTAGTATAGAGGCTTTTACATAAATTATCATATCCGAATTGATGTTTGCTTATTTGTTTGGATTGTTGCTTTATGGGGGTTTAGAGATTATGTGAGAATTAGAGAAAGATAGAGAGAGTTTGGGTTGGGGGTTAAATTTTAATTTATGAAGTCGTCTAAAGAGAGGTAGGTTGGAGGGAGAAATTATTAAGCGTAAATTGA
>CBEWZU010000156.1:0-1521 GCA_965561205.1 uncultured Archaeoglobaceae archaeon
AAAAGCTTGGAATAGAATAAATCCTTACCCTATTTTTTAATTACCGTTGCAAGCGAAGCTTCCAGCATCGATTTCTTAACGTAATTTTCTATAACGCAACTGTTATAAAGTCTATATTCCCAAGAACGAAACGGGAGTTATGTGAAAAGTGTTAGAAAATATCACGGAGAATGCAACATAAAATTTGATTATGGAGACTCTTTTGAAAGTGAATACGAATTACTTTTCAGTCAGGGAAATATATACCTACGATGCAAGCTCGACATATTAAATCAGCGCTTTACTAGATTAATAAATCAATTTAATCAGCGAAGGATAATAAATGCGTCTCTTGACGGAAGCATTTTGGAACCATGTGGAAAAATCGAAGCTAATCGTCTTGTTTTGAGTACTCTTGACATCCAAATTGATAAAAATAAGCAAAATAGTTATGCTGTTTTTAGAAGTTTTTATCCTGTGCGTATGACTTTTAGTGATATTCAACAAGATGATATAGTTGAATTGCATTATGGGCTTACTAATTTCTTATTTAATGGTTGTGAATGGTGCTTGAAAGGAAACATTAAGACTCGTGATAAGTTTTCTGTAATCATTAATGGAAATACCTTTGAGTTTAGACAACTTGACAATTACAAATTTATTTCTGAAGAGTTAAAGAAAAGGAAAGATGTACGCATAACCTCCGAATTGATTATAAGAACGCAATGGAGGGATATAAAACAGATAGAATCAAAAGTTAATGACGTCTTGATTTTACTATCTCTCGCACAAGGTAACTGGATAACTTACCTTTATAAGGATATTTATAAAGAGCAAAACCTTGTTAAAACGGAATTAATTCCTGGGAAAACTATGCCTTTTAGAAAATGCCCTCCACTAATTGATGCGAAACATTTCGAGAGTTGTGATACAAAGACATTTCTTGAAACAACTTTTCCGAGATATCAAGAACTTAAAGATGATTTGGGGCTGAATATTGTAATAGAATACTCGATTATTTCAAAAATGGCTCCCTTTCTGGAAATTAAATATCTACTCGGGGCAATCACTTTTGAATGTATAACCAGCTATTTATCTGACTATTTTAAGAAGTTGAAGAAATATGTAAATTTATCGACGCTCCGAAGTAAAATCCTTGCTTTACTCAGTCACTTTGACGTAACTTATAAGGAAAAAGAGCTTGAGGATTTTATAAAATATCGCGATAAATTAGTTCACACTGGACGCTTTCCCAGCGATGTAAATCCCTTAGAAGCTTGGATAAAATTACAGAATTTTATAGACCGAACATTGCTCACAATTTTAGGATATAAAGGCAAACCTTACATCAACTCTGCAAAGGGATTTGTAAAGGAACTCCTCATTTAGCACGACTAAATGTTGGAAGGCAATTAACTATTTTTCGTTTTTTCTAGTAACTACTTTGTAATTCTATTTTTATATAATATGCTTAAAATCGTGTTTGTTAAAAAATTGGGGATTTTAGAATTCTCCGAATTTACTTTCTGATTCTTCTTCAGT
>CBEWZU010000157.1:0-1509 GCA_965561205.1 uncultured Archaeoglobaceae archaeon
TGGATGAGCTGGAAAGGTTTGGAAGTATCGGCGATGTTCAGAATGAGGATGAGGTTAAAGATTTCATTTCAAGAGTTTTTGAACAAAATGTGAAAGATAAGCGAACGCGTGAAGTTTTGATGTATCTATCCGTTTTGCAAGGCGAGTTTGATTTTGATATTTTAAGAGCTGTTTTCAAGAAGTTTGGCGACGAAAGATGTGGTTGGGAAGATGAGAAGTTGCGTCGTGAATTTTTAAGCCAGTTAACACCTCACATAATTGATTACGGCATATTATTTCCATTTAAGTTTAGCCATGATATGGTTAGGGAAGTCGCTTTTTCTATACTGGGCAGTAAGGTTGTTGAAGCCCGTAAATTGATTATTGAGCATTTAAAGAGTAGAGAAGCACATCCTGTAATAGATATGGAAATCATTTATCAAGCAGAAAAATTGCTTGAAACAGTAAAAGAACCGGAAGGACGTAAGCAGTATTTAAACGATATCCTTAATTATGCAAGACTACTCAGCTGGGCAGGTTATGAAAAAGGTTTTGCATGGCTTTCTGTGTATTATGGACAGAAAGCCTTCGAAGCTGCACTTAAACTAGAAAAGCCAATCGAAGCCTTAGACGCTGCAGAAAGAATACTTTTTTATGCCAGATTCCTTCAACTAACAAAGATTACTGAAGAAACAGCTGAAAAACTTGATGAAATTTATAAAGAAGCTTTAAAGATGGATGAAAACGGAGCCAGATACCACTATGGGATGGCTATGCTTGCTTGGGCTATGTACCAATTAGACGTATTGAGAAAAATGTCAGAATCAGAAAAGATTGTGCAAAAAGTTAAAGAGATCGCAGGCGGGCCTCAAAAACCGCTTATAAAACCACCTCTAGCTTGGTTTGATATATATTATAGAGGGTTAGAAATAGAGTTTGATATAGCATGTCAAAAAGACGAATATAAAAAGGCTAAAAGGTTACTCAGTAAACAGGGGAAGCTTCTCAACAAATTTAAGAAAACTATAATCAATAAATACGGAGAAGAGAGCTATTACTACGGCATATCAAATCTTGAAAACAGAAAGGCTAATTTTGTGTATGACATGGGCGAACTTAAAAAGGCTCATGAAGCGTCGACTAACGCCGTAAAATTCGCGTTTAGGGCAGGCAAGAGAAGTATAGCAGCTGACTTCCGAGTAAATTTGGCATTGACTGAATTGTTGTTAGCTAGAAGCAATAGGGATTTCGGAAAGATTGTCAAGAAATCCGTGGAAGGATTAACATTGGAAAAAGCTTTTAAAGAATCTGAGAGTATAAGTGCAAAATTCATCAGCAAGCAAATTATGGCTTTGGCTTCCCTAGCTCAAGGAAAGCTTCAAGACAGTTTAAAAGAGGCTGAAGAGGCGTATAAACTATCATTGAAGAGTGCAGACCCATACTTAGTAGCCAAACAAGAGTTAATTTTCATATGCATAAAAATGCTAGAAACGAAAGATTTTGCAGAAAATGAAGTAGAAGATATAATAG